>NZ_JBEOTZ010000123.1:0-1080 GCF_040303825.1 Streptomyces sp. NPDC094143 | reverse complement strand
TCACCGACGAGACGCTGGCCCTGCTGCGGGAGCTGGCCGCGGCCACCGACGTGTTCGGGCTGCGGGACGCCATGTTCCGCGGCGAGAAGATCAACACCACCGAGAACCGGGCCGTGCTGCACACCGCGCTCCGGGCCCCGCGCGACGCGGTGATCGAGGTCGACGGTGAGAACGTCGTGCCGGGCGTGCACGCCGTGCTCGACAGGATGGCCGACTTCGCCGACCGGGTCCGCTCGGGCGAGTGGACCGGCCACACCGGCAAGCGCATCCGCAACGTCGTCAACATCGGCATCGGCGGCTCCGACCTGGGCCCCGCGATGGCCTACGAGGTGCTGCGGCCCTTCACGGACCGCTCGCTGACGTTCCGCTTCGTGTCGAACGTGGACGGCGCCGACCTGCATGAGGCGATCCGCGACCTGGACCCGGCGCAGACGCTGTTCATCGTCGCGTCGAAGACCTTCACCACTATCGAGACGGTCACCAACGCGACCTCGGCGCGCTCCTGGCTGCTCGACGGGCTCGGCGGCGACGAGAAGGCGGTGGCCCGGCACTTCGTCGCCCTGTCGACGAACGCCGGGAAGGTCGCCGAGTTCGGCATCGACACGGCCAACATGTTCGAGTTCTGGGACTGGGTCGGCGGCCGCTACTCCTACGACTCCGCGATCGGCCTGTCCCTGATGATCGCGATCGGCCCGGACCGCTTCCGGGAGATGCTCGACGGCTTCCGCATCGTCGACGAGCACTTCCGCAACGCCCCCGCCGAGTCCAACGCCCCGCTGATCATGGGTCTGCTGGGCATCTGGTACGGCAACTTCCACGACGCCCAGTCGCACGCCGTACTGCCCTACAGCCACTACCTGTCCAAGTTCACCGCCTACCTCCAGCAGCTCGACATGGAGTCCAACGGCAAGTCGGTGGACCGCGAGGGCCACCCCGTGGAGTGGCAGACGGGCCCGGTGGTCTGGGGCACGCCCGGCACCAACGGGCAGCACGCCTACTACCAGTTGATCCACCAGGGCACCAAGCTCATCCCGGCGGACTTCATCGGCTTCGCCCGGCCGGTCGCCGAGCTGAGCGAGG
>NZ_JBEOTZ010000122.1:0-1118 GCF_040303825.1 Streptomyces sp. NPDC094143 | reverse complement strand
GGTGACCGTTTCACCTCGGAGACCGCGTCGTTCGGCAACGACCTGTCGACGCTGCCGAACTTCCCGGCCGAGATCCGGGCGCCCGCAGGCACGCTGCCGGGTGTGTCGTCCTTCCAGTTGCACTTCGCCGACCACGACATCCTCACGCCCGGTGACGCGCCGAACGTGCTGGTGGCGATGAATCCGGCGGCGCTGAAGGCCAACATCGGGGACCTGCCGCGCGGCGCGGAGGTGATCGTCAACACGGACGAGTTCACCAAGCGGGCGATGCAGAAGGTCGGCTACGAGACGTCCCCGCTGGAGGACGGGTCGCTGGACGGCTATCACCTGCATCCGGTGCCGTTGACCACGCTGACCGTGGAGGCGCTGAAGGATTTCGACCTCACCCGCAAGGAGGCCGAGCGCAGCAAGAACATGTTCGCGCTGGGTCTGCTGTCGTGGATGTACCACCGGCCCACCGAGGGCACGGAGAAGTTCCTGAAGTCGAAGTTCGCCAGGAAGCCCGGCATCGCGGCGGCCAACATCGCCGCGTTCCGGGCCGGCTGGAACTTCGGTGAGACGACGGAGGACTTCGCGGTCTCCTACGAGGTCGCACCGGCGGCGACGGCGTTCCCGCCCGGTGTCTACCGCAACATCTCCGGCAACCTCGCCCTGTCCTACGGCCTGATCGCCGCCTCGCGCCAGGCGGACCTGCCGCTCTACCTGGGCTCGTACCCGATCACCCCGGCCTCGGACATCCTGCACGAGCTGAGCCGGCACAAGAACTTCGGGGTGCGCACGTTCCAGGCGGAGGACGAGATCGCCGGGATCGGGGCGGCGCTGGGCGCGGCGTTCGGCGGGTCGCTGGCCGTGACCACGACGAGCGGCCCGGGGGTGGCGCTGAAGTCGGAGACGATCGGGCTGGCGGTCTCGCTGGAGCTGCCGCTGCTGATCGTGGACATCCAGCGCGGCGGCCCGTCGACGGGTCTGCCCACCAAGACCGAGCAGGCGGACCTGCTGCAGGCGATGTACGGCCGCAACGGCGAGGCCCCGGTGCCGGTGGTCGCGCCGCGCACCCCGGCGGACTGCTTCGACGCCGCGCTGGAGGCGGCCCGGATCGCGCTGACCTACCGCACCCC
>NZ_JBEOTZ010000121.1:0-1179 GCF_040303825.1 Streptomyces sp. NPDC094143 | reverse complement strand
GTCACGGCTGGCGGCGGCGCTGACGCCCGAGGTGGACGCGGTGCTGGGCCGGTACCCGCTGCGGGACCTGGTCACCAGCAGCGAGCCGCTGCCGCTGCTGGTGGAGCGGGAGCGGGCGCTGTACGGCTCGTGGTACGAGTTCTTCCCGCGCTCGGAGGGCACCCCCGAGCAGCCCCATGGCACGTTCCGCACCGCCGCGCGGCGGCTTCCGGCGATCGCGGCGATGGGGTTCGACGTGGTCTACCTGCCGCCGATCCACCCGATCGGCACCACGTTCCGCAAGGGGAAGAACAACACCCTCTCCCCCGGCCCGGACGACGTGGGGGTGCCGTGGGCGATCGGCTCGCCCGAGGGCGGCCACGACGCCGTCCACCCCGACCTGGGCACCCTGGAGGACTTCACCTGGTTCGTGGACCGGGCCCGCGCACTGGGCATGGAGATCGCCCTGGACTTCGCGCTGCAGTGCTCCCCGGACCACCCCTGGGTGCACAAGCACCCCCAGTGGTTCCACCACCGCCCGGACGGCACCATCGCCTACGCCGAGAACCCGCCGAAGAAGTACCAGGACATCTACCCCATCGCCTTCGACGCGGACATGGACGGCCTGGTCGCCGAGACCTGCCGGGTGCTGCGGCACTGGATGGACCGCGGGGTGCGCATCTTCCGCGTGGACAACCCCCACACCAAACCGGTCGTCTTCTGGGAGCGGGTCATCGCGGACATCAACCGCACCGACCCCGATGTGATCTTCCTGGCCGAGGCCTTCACCCGCCCGGCGATGATGCACACCCTGGCCCAGATCGGCTTCCAGCAGTCCTACACCTACTTCACCTGGCGCAACACCAAGGAAGAGCTCACCGAGTACCTGACGGAACTGTCGGGCGAGGCCGCGAGCTACATGCGGCCCAACTTCTTCCCCAACACCCCCGACATCCTGCACGCCTACCTCCAGCACGGCGGCCGGCCCGCCTTCGAGGTCCGCGCCGTCCTCGCCGCCACCCTCTCCCCCTCCTGGGGCATCTACTCCGGCTACGAACTGTGCGAGAACACCCCGCTGCGCCAAGGCAGCGAGGAATACCTCGACTCCGAGAAGTACCAGCTCCGCCCCCGCGACTGGGACACCGCAGAACGCGAAGGCCGCACCATCACCCCCCTGCTCACCCGGCTCAACACCATCCG
>NZ_JBEOTZ010000120.1:0-1211 GCF_040303825.1 Streptomyces sp. NPDC094143 | reverse complement strand
ATGGGGGATATGAGCGAGGCGAGTGGGCCGGTGATGCCGGAGACGGTGGACAGCCCGGCGTTGCGGACACAGCCGACCAGTGCGGCGGCGAGGTGGTTGCTGCGTCACCGGGTGCAGCCGGTGGGACCGGCGGCGGGTGAGAGTCATGCCGAGCCGCATGCCTGGTGGAAGGTGATGTGCCTGACCGGCGTCGACTACTTCTCCAGCCTGGCTTACGTCCCGGCGATCGCGGCCCTGGCCGCGGGCGTGGTATCGCCTCTGGCGACTTTGTTGATCGTGGCCCTGACGCTGCTGGGGATGCTGCCGATGTACCGGCGGGTGGCCAGGCAGAGCCCGCACGGGGCGGGGTCGGTGGCGATGCTGGAGGATCTGCTGCCGTTCTGGTGGGGCAAGCTGTTCGTGCTGGTCCTGCTCGGCTTCGTGGCCACCTCGTGGATCATCACCATCACCCTCTCCACGGCAGACGCCTCCGTACACGTGGTCGAGAACCCGTTCTTCCCCGCTGCGCTGCACGGCCACGAGGTCGCTCTCACCGTGGCACTGCTGCTCATCCTCGGTGGCGTGTTCCTGCTCGGCTTCAGCGAAGCGGTCAAGGTGGCCATCCCGTTGGTGGCCGTCTTCCTCGTCCTCAATGCCGTCGTCATCGGCGTCGGAGTGGCGCACGTGCTCACCGACCCGCAGGCCTGGTCGGCATGGACCGGTGCCCTCACCGACCTGGGCGGCTTCGGTGATCTGGCGGGGCCGGCGCTGCTGGCTTTCCCCCTGCTGGTGCTGGGCCTGTCCGGCTTCGAGACGGGGGTGAGCATGATGCCGCTCGTGGCCGCCGACGGCGCCGACGACGAACAGCGGCTGCAGGCGCGCATCCACAACACCCGCAAGCTGCTCACCGCGGCCGCGCTCATCATGAGCGTCTACCTGCTCGCCGCAAGTTTCGTCACCACCGTCCTCATCCCCGAGGACGAGTTCGAGCCAGGAGGCGCCGCCAACGGCCGGGCACTGGCCTGGCTGGCGCACGAACACGTCGGTGAGGCGTTCGGCACCGTCTACGACATCAGCACCATCCTCATCCTGTGGTTCGCCGGTGCCTCCGCCATGGCGGGCCTGATCAACATCGTGCCCCGTTACCTGCCCGACTACGGCATGGCCCCCGAATGGGGACGCGCCGTACGACCGGTCGTCCTCGTCTACACCGCCCTGTGCATCCTGATCAC
>NZ_JBEOTZ010000119.1:0-1428 GCF_040303825.1 Streptomyces sp. NPDC094143 | reverse complement strand
TTCGGCTGCCGTGGCGCCTGGTGCCGGAAGTTCGTAACCTCCACCGCAGCGGTCCGTTGTGATTGTCATGCAGGATGTGCGGCCCGACGTTTGGTCGGCGGAACTGGAAGAGGTGCTCGTTCGGGTCGGCCACCGGTTCGGGCGGGTGAACCTGCGGCGGCAGATGAGGGCCTATGTGAACGGTCTGCTCGGCCCGGTGGGCCGGAAGAACAGCTGGCAGCTGGCCGAGTACGTAGGCCATCGCACCTCTGCGGGCCTGCAGAATCTGCTGAACCGTGTGCGCTGGAGTCCTGACGAGGTGCGTGATGATCTGCAGGAGTATGTCGCCGAGAAGCTTGGGGAGCCGGGCGGTGTGCTGATCATCGACGACACCGGCTTCCTGAAGAAGGGGACGGTGTCGGCCGGCGTCCAGCGGCAATACTCGGGGACTGCCGGCCGCACGGAGAACTGCCAGATCGGGGTCTTCGCCGCCTACGCTTCCCAGCGGGGACGAGCGCTGGTGGACCGGGAGTTGTATCTGCCGAAGTCCTGGACTGCGGACCGGGACCGCTGCGGGGCGGCGAAGATACCCGAGGAGCGTGACTTCGCCACCAAGGGTGACCTGGCCAAAGCCATGATTCAGCGGGCCCTGGCCTCGCCGCTGCCCATCGCCTGGGTGACTGCGGACTCGGCCTATGGCCAGGAATGGCGGCTGCGACGGATGCTGGAGGAAGCCGGCGTCGGTTACGTCCTGGCCGTCCCGAAGTCCCAGCCCGTCCCTGCGTTGGGCCGGATCGATCTCGTCATCGCCCAGGCGCCGGACGAGGCCTGGGAGCGTCATTCCTGCGGTGAGGGGGCGAAAGGGCCGCGCGTCTATGACTGGGCCGCGGCGAAACTGCCGGCCGTCTACGACTTCGACGGCGATCAGCCCACGCACGACCGGTGGGTCCTGGCCCGCCGCAGCCTGGCCCGGCCGGAAGAGATCGCTTACTACCTCGCCTACGCACCCGTCGGCACAAAGGTTTCCGATCTGGCCCGGGTAGCCGGCAGCCGGTGGGCGATCGAGGAATGCTTCCAGGCCGCGAAGAACGAATGCGGCCTGGACCAGTACGAGGCCCGCCGCTATCCGGGCTGGTATCGGCACATCACTCTCGCCATGTTGGCTCACGCCTTCCTCGCGGCCATGTCCGCCACCGCAACGACGGCAAGGGGGGCCGCAGAAACGGTTCCAGTGCCCTTGCACCCCTCACCGTGGCAGAAGTCCGGCGGCTCCTGGCAGTTCACCGTCTCCCACCGGCACACCGGCGGAAAGCCGATCATGCGTTGAGCTGGTCCTGGTGGCGGCGCCGCCAGGAAACCGCACGACGCTGCCACTACCGTCGCCGCTGCGGTGGAGGTTACGAACTTCCGGCACCAGGCGCCACAGCAGCCGAATAGACTCAAGAAGGC
>NZ_JBEOTZ010000118.1:0-1914 GCF_040303825.1 Streptomyces sp. NPDC094143 | reverse complement strand
CATCAACACCAACCCCCAACTTCCATGGTCATTCCTCGCCCACACCGGCCTGACCATCCACCCAACACACCCACCGAACTTACGAAAAGATCAGTCAGGGCCGTTGCCGACCGGTTCACGCTATGCCTCGAACAAACGACAAGTGGGTCAGACACATCCCCACCCAAATCAACTTCATCGAGTCCGCCCTCGACCTCATCCGACGGGGCCGCCCGAGCGCCGGCCGGGCGGCCCCGACCTCTGCCGATCAAGCCGTCATGCGTCACCGCCGCTACCCCCTCGGACACCAACGATGCCAAGTGGGCCTGATCGAGCCGTTACTGCCGCCGGCCTACGAGACCTTCCGCAGTGGCCGGCCGGAGAAGCATCCCGCCGCGAGATCGTGGACGCGAGCCGCTATATCGTGGACACCGGCTGCCTGCGAATCTCCCGCCAAGGCCGACCGTTTGGGGTTCATGGCCCGCTCGGAGGCGGCCGATGTGGATCAGGCTCGGGACACTCTGTCCGCGCGGATCCGCCCAGAGATGGGCAAAGAGCCGCGTGCTCGCCGCTGATCTGGGCCTGGCCGTCTGAAGCCTGCCGTCAGGCCCCGCCGCGCGCCACCAGAGCGTTCTCCGCCTCGCCGACGGTGTCATACACCCGCAGGAAGGTGCCCACGCCGGTCCTAGCCAGCATCCGCTGCACCTTCGCCGGCACGCACGCCAGCACCAGCACAGAACCAGCCTGATCCGCCAGGCGCCAGGCCCACAGCAACTCATTCAGCCCGGCTGAATCACAGAACGACACCGCGGACAGGTCCAGCACCACCCGCCGCCGCGCTGCGGTGATCTCCACCGCAAGACGCTCACGGAAGAACGGAGCTGTCTGCCAGACCATCTCCCCGCCGATGCGCACAGTCAGCGACATTCCCGATGCGTGTACATGAACCGAGGGCCCTGTGGTCATCACGCACTCCCAAAACCGCCTCACAGGAGACGCAACCTTGTGCCAATGAGCCTACCGGCTCGCCCTACACGATGCCTCACGTTGCCCACACAGCCGGAACATTCGCAGAGGAATTCCATTTCAGGTAATTTCCTGCCGGAGTGCCGGAGTGCCGGAGTGCCGGAGTGCCGGTGTCCGAGGGCGGAGGATCTCATGGAGCAGCAGCCCCGCAGGTGGGGCTTCCTCACCAACCACGCGCGGGTACTGCTGGAGTTCCTCACCGAGCACTGAAGCCGCAGCAGCCTCGGGCACATGGTGACGAACATGGTCGGCACCGACACCCCGCACAGAGCTGAGTTTGACTGGATGAGCGGCTCGGCTGGGTCCACTCCCCACAGTCGATCAAGGTCCGCTTTGGCGCCGGCCGACCCCAAGCCGTCGGCGTCGCTCTACACCGGAGCCGTGTCAGAGGGGGTTGCATCCGGCGATGTCTCCGCCGGGGTCGTCCAGCAGGGCGATGCGGACGCTGATGCGTTTGCCGACCGGCTCGCGCTGGACCTCGAAGCCCTGCGCGACGGCCATGACGATCTCCAGACCGTGCTGCCCGACCCGGCCCGTGTCGGCGGCCCGGGCCACCGGCAGGACCGGGTCGCTGTCCCACACGACCACCTCCACGGCGTCGCCCGAGACGCGCAGCTCCATCAGCACGGGCCCGGGCGCGTACTTGCAGGCGTTGGTGACCAGCTCGCTGACTACCAACCGGGTCAGGTCCATGGCGCGTGCGGAGACCGGAATGCCGTGCTCGGCCTGGACCCGGGCGAGGAAGCCGGCCGCCCGGTGGCGGGCCTCGGCGATGACGTACCCGTCACCGTCGAGGGCGACCGTGTCCTGGATGAGAGGGGCGTCCGGCAGCAGGCCTTCGCCCTCGGGGACTGCTTCAGCCGGGTCCACTCGTATACCCCCGTTCATACGCATGCGCATACCCCGCGC
>NZ_JBEOTZ010000117.1:0-1973 GCF_040303825.1 Streptomyces sp. NPDC094143 | reverse complement strand
TGGTGACGCCCGGGATGAAGCCGAGAACACCGACCAGGAGGAAGATCACCCCGACGATCAGGGCGGCCTGCTGGACCGCTGTCCGACGGGCGGTACGCGCGTGTGCAGACATGGAAAGCTCCTGTTCACGACTCGGGGGCGTCCGGCTACCCGATTTGCTGTGACCCTCCCTGGTGCCCTCACCCCACGCGAGTCACAGGACCCCTCATGGCACGAGGTGGGTGGTGGAGCGGGCCCGCTCCACCATGCCGGGAATCTGCTCGGTTGGGCGCTGTTGTTCACCGTGCAGAGCGTTGAGCGCGACCAGGCATCCGGTCAGGGCCGGCACCGCCCACTGGACAGTGGCCAGCTGCCGCCGCGCCTTGTCGAGGTCGATCGGGTGCTGCTCCGCCTTCTCGGCGTCAGCGGGGTCGGGGGAGGAGGCCAGCTCCACCTTTTTACCCAGGACGCGGGCGTAGGCGGTGGCGGCCAAAGCCGCGGCGGTGATGACGGTCTTGGCCGCAGTGGAGGCGCCCACGCCCTGCTGGGTGGCGACCCGGTGCGCGTTCACGGCGAGCAGTCCGCCGCCACCGAACAGGTGGGCCCCGATCGCCGCGGCGTTGACCGGCGCCCACTTCGCCCAGCCCGACGAAGAGATCCGGTCACGGCTCGCTTGCGTGCCGCCTTCGCCCTGTGCCGCCCCGTTGAGGCCGACGGCCCCCATCAACGAGCCTCCGAACCAGGCGGCCAGACCAAGATCATGGAGGCTGCGGATGACGGTGTTGCGTTCAGACATGGCCTGGAGCTCCTTCGGATCGATTGGAAGGGCTTGGCCGACGTGGACGGCGCAGCCCATCCCACCCTCGTCGGACTCTGTAGGGCCTGCCATCAGGGCAGGCCGTATGAGTGACATCGGGCAGAAGGTGCTTCGCATCCCCGGTGCGTCCCTCAGGGCGGAGGCCTGTGTCGGCGCCAGCGGCGTGTCAGCTCTTGTGCGGGAGGGGCCCTGGTGAATGTGACGGCGTCCAGGGCCCCGAGGCACGGGCAGCGTGGGACGTACCTCACCAGGGCAACGAAGGGCGGGGAATTTGGACACCATTCTCCACTCCCGTGGCGCATCTCCACAGTGATGAGGCCGTTCCCCCGTACCCGGCGGGCGTGGGGCGTGGAGGCCGCTGTGGATGCGATGCCATCCAGGACGAACAGCAGCCACGTGGACAGGTGGCTGAGGCGTGTGTTAAGCACCGAGTCTGGCACGGCCAAGCGTTCGGGGCCTGTGGTGGCCTGGGCCACTTCGACGACGGCATGCAGCAGCGAAGCGCCGCCACGTTCTTCCGACCGGCCACCCTGCGTGGGATTACGAGGAGAACTGCGCTGAGAGCACCCGCACGACCTGGTCGTAGTCGATGCCGTCGACCGGCCGCGCATGGTCGGGCGCGGGGGCCCGCCACCAGTACGTCGGCGCCGGCTTCGGTCTGTCGCCGACCGCGCGGCCACGCGTTGACTGCCGGCTCCCTGTGCCGGGTACACCAGTGGCGCGATGGTGACGGGTGGCACGGCGCGGAGCTTGCGCTCTACGGCGCCGCGGTAGCTGATTCCGCGCGGGGTGGCGTGGGCGGGTTGTGCACACGGCCGCAGGAACCCGGTTCACCTGGGCACGGGGGCAAGCCCTGCCGGAGGCGGTGGGCCGTGGGCTGGACGTGGCGGTGCAGTGGCCCAGCGAAGGCTGCGATTCGACGAGCGGAGCGGTCAGGAGGCCAGGGCCTGCTGGGTGGTGGGGTGGCAGGGGATGAGCGTGTCGAGGCCGACGAGCTGCAGGACGCGCAGAACGGATGGCTGGGCGCTGGCGATGCGCACCCACCCTTGCGTACCTGCCGCGTGCTGGTGGGCGGCGACGAAGACGTTGATGCCGCTGGAGTCGAGGAAGGTCACGCCGCTGAGGTCCGCCACGATCCGTAGCGGCGTTGCCCCGCCGGAGGGCAGCAGAACCTCGG
>NZ_JBEOTZ010000116.1:0-1983 GCF_040303825.1 Streptomyces sp. NPDC094143 | reverse complement strand
ACTGCTGGGCATCTTCCAAGTGTCCATCCTGCACAACCTCGTCCATCTCGCCTTCGGCGTCGCCGGACTGGCACTGTCACGCACCGCAGCACAAGCACGGCTCTACCTCCTCGCCGGCGGCGCCATCTACCTGGTCCTGTGGCTGTACGGCGTGCTCATCGATCACGACAGCGCCGCCAACTTCGTCCCCGTCAACACCGCCGACAACTGGCTGCACCTGCTTCTGGGCCTAGGCATGATCGCACTTGGTGCCCTGCTCACCCGGGGACGGCACACGACCCGGACTGCCGTATGACCGGCAGCACCATGGCACATCGACAGCAAGCACCCGCCAGCCGTGCGGGCCGGAGCGACCGATCTTGTGCTTACCGCAAGCGGGGACGCACCTGCTCGATGAGCGGGTTTCGACTCCGGGGTCACGCGATGGCGGCGTCTGACCATGAACGCCAAGGCTTACCGGCTTCACCAGCTGCTGAAACAAGCTGCGGTCAAAGAACAAGCTGCACTGGTCGCGGGCGGTGATCGCCCCCTCCCCCATCCGGGCCGCCCGCAGGGGCCATAAAGCGGGCAGTGCTTCGTATCAGCGTGTGCTGCGATCAGCTCGTCCGTCAGGGACGGTAGATCATTTCGATGAGGCCGGCGGCGATCAGCGCCCAAGCGGCGAACCCCAGCAGCCACATCGAACCGGCGAAGAACCCGACGGTTCCCAAGACGGCCATGAGGAGAAGAAGGACGTACTGAGACCGTGCCTACATGGCCAGTTGGCGGTTGTGCCGGGCATGGGGAGTGGGCGGTGGGGATGGATCGTTCCGGACGGCTTGTGGGAGATCGCGAGGCCGTTGCTGCCGCCGGCGCGGGTGCGGCCGCAAGGGGGCGGGGTCGCGAACATCGATGATGAGGCGGTCTTCGCCGCGATCATCTACGTGTTGGTCAGCGGCTGCGCCTGGCGGGCATTGCCGCCGTGCTTCGGAGCGTCGAAGTCGACCGTGCACCGCCGCTTCGCCATCTGGTCGCGTGCGGGAGTCTGGGGACGGCTGCATCAAAAGGTCCTGCAGCTCCTGGACGAGCGGAACTTGGTCGGCTTGTCCCGTGTGGTCCTCGACTCCACGCACGTGCGCGCTAAAAGGGGGGCGAACTTGCAGGTCCGAGCCCCGTGGACCGGGGTAAGCCCGGTTCCAAGATGCACGTCCTGTCCGACGCGAACGGACTGCCTCTACGCGTCGGCGTCACCGCGGCCAACACCCACGACAGCCAGGCCCTGAAGCCGATGCTGTCCCATTTCCACATGGGACACGAATCCCACGCAGCCGATTCCAAACCCCAGCGTCTGCACGCTGACAAGGCGTACGACGTGCCCCACCTGCGGCGATGGTCATGGGGCAAGCGCATCGGCGTCCGGATCGCCCGCAAGGGCATCGACTCCAGCGAACGGCTCGGCCGACGCAGGTGGGTCATCGAGCGCACCATGTCGTGGCTGACCGGCTACCGCCGTCTCACCCACCGCTACGAGCGCCATCCCCGCAACTACCTGGCCTTTCTCGGACTGGCATCCGCCCTCTGCTGCTACAAACGGCTCCTCAAACTGACCATGTAGGACACCGTCTGAGTGCGTCGGATCTTGTGGAACGGGTCGCCGGCGTTCGTCATTTGCGCCGCCCCCCTTTCATTGATGGGCGCTTTGGCCTTCTCCTCCGCACCAAGGTCAGGGTTCAGCCGCCGACGTGGATGCCGGGGCGGCGGTCGGGGTCGGGCTCGTTGCTGCGGATGATCTCGCGGGTGACCGGGGCGGTGTCGCCGCGGCCGAGCAGGAAGTAGCGGAACATGTGCTTCAGGGGGCTGCCTTCGGCCCAGGCGAAATAGCAGTGCGGCCGTACCCCGGTGGCGTCGTGCAGGGCCAGCAGGACCGCGGCGATGGCGTTAGGCGCGGCCGGGGCCTGTGCGCGCAGGATGCGGTGGCCGTCGACCTCCACACCGTGGACGGTG
>NZ_JBEOTZ010000115.1:0-2029 GCF_040303825.1 Streptomyces sp. NPDC094143 | reverse complement strand
AGCTTGTTCTTTAACCTCGGGCTGGGCCCCTGCCACTGGCCCGCTCGCGGGCCAGTGGCAGAGTGAGCCGGGTGATCGGACGCCTGTACACCGTTGTCATCGACTGCCCCGACCCGGATGAGCTCGCCGGTTTCTACGAGAAGCTACTGTCGCTCTCACGGCAGGCGGACACCGGCGACTTCGTCGTGCTCCAGAACGCGGCGGGCACCCCGGTGGTCGCCTTCCAGCGGGTGGACGATTTTCGCGCGCCGCGGTGGACGGATTCCGCGCGTCCTCAACAAATGCACATCGACGTGATGGTCACGGACCTCGATACGGCTGAGGCCCAAGTGCTCGCCCTCGGCGCGACGCTGCTGGATGGTTCGGACAAGCCGATCGGTTACCGCGTCTACGAGGACCCCGTCGGCCATCCCTTCTGCCTGATCACTCCCGAGGGAGCCTGACCCTGCCATTTGGGGTCCGGTGTCGAAAATGACTCGAACTGGGTCGCTGACCTGGGCATTCTCCGGACACTGAGGCGGCCTTCGTCTGATCATGTGCTCCGACCAAGGTGCACCGATCAGAACGAAGGCCGTGAGGGTGAGTCTGCTGCCTGAAGCCGTTCCGGGGGAAGCGTTCGCGGAAGCGTCACGCTTCCGGGACGAGTTGTACGCGTGTCTGGCCGTTCGGGGCGATGAGCTGTTCGAGTTAGCGGACGCGGTGCTGTGTGCGCCGGGTGCGGTGCACTCGGCAGTCGAACTGACGCTCCTGCCAGAACATCGACGTGGGCACGGAGCGATGTACGCCGGCCTGAATCAGGGGCGGATCGATGTGGACCGGCTGCGGTTGCTGCTGGCCGGCCTGCCGCTGCCCCGGTTCCCCGACGGGCGCCTGGTCCTGGCCGTCGACGTGTCACCGTGGCTGCGATCGGACGCTCCGTGCTCGCCGGACCGGCTGTTCTGCCACGTCTACGGGCGGGCGAAGACGGCCTCACAGTTCATCCCCGGCTGGCCCTACTCGTTCGTCGCCGTGCTGGAGATGGGCGCCACGTCCTGGACACAGATCCTGGACGCGGTCCGGCTCGGCCCGGCCGACGACGCCACCGCGGTGACAGCAGCCCAACTCCGTGACGTCGTCGAACGACTCGTCGCGGCAGGCCAGTGGGCGCCGGGCGAGCCCGACATCGTCATCGTGACCGACGCCGGCTACGACGTCACCCGCCTGGCGTGGGTCCTGCGGGACCTGCCCGTCGAGCTCGTCGGGCGCGTCCGCGGTGACCGCGTGATGCGGCTCCCGAAACCGCCACGGGTCTACGCCCCGAAGGGAGGCCGGCCACCGAAGCACGGGCCGGAGCTCCGCTTCGCCAAGCCCGAGACCTGGCCTGAGCCCTCCATCACTACCCGCACGGCCACCGCGAACTACGGCAAAGCCATCACGCGGGCATGGGACCGGGTCCATCCGCGGCTGACCCACCGGGCCGCCTGGCTGGAACACGAGGGCGAACTCCCACTGATTGAGGGGACGTTGATCCGGCTGGAAGTGGAGCGCCTGTCGAAGGACCGGGCGGCCCCGGCCGTGTGGTTGTGGTCCTCCAAGACCGGCGCCGACGGCGCGGACATCGACCGGGCCTGGCAGGCGTTCCTGCGCAGGTTCGATCTGGAGCACACGTTCCGCCTGTTCAAGCAGACCCTCGGCTGGACCCGCCCCAGACTACGGGACCCGGAGGCAGCGGACCGGTGGACGTGGCTGATCATCACCGCCTACACCCAGCTCCGGCTCGCCCGCCCACTCACCCGCGACCTGCGGCACCGCTGGGAAAGGCCGGCCGCACCGCACCGGCTAACTCCCGCCCGGGTCCGGCGGACGTTTCGGAACCTCCGCCAGCACCTACCCTGCCCCGCGAGAGCACCGAAACCCCATCGGCCCGGACCCGGACGACCGCCCGGCACCCCGAACAGACACCGGGCACCCCGCTACGACGTGGGCAAAACCGTCCGCCGGGAGAAGACCCTTACCGCCCTACAACGGATGAAAGGTTAAAGAACAAGCT
>NZ_JBEOTZ010000114.1:0-2070 GCF_040303825.1 Streptomyces sp. NPDC094143 | reverse complement strand
CCGTACCGCATCCGGCCACCATCCGTCGTCTGCTCCAACGCATCGACGGCGACGCGCTCGACGCGGCGATCGGCGCTTACCTGCGGGCCAGAACAACACCACCGCAACCGTCCGAACCGCCTTCGAAGCCCGCGCTGCGGGCGATCTCGGTCGACGGCAAGACCGTCCGCGGCTCCCGCACCCGCACCACAACCGCGATCCAGCTGCTGGCCGCGATGGACCACCACGGCGTGGTCCTGGCCCAGCGGCAGATCGCCTCCAAGAGCAACGAGATCCCTGCCTTCCAGCCCCTACTGGACGTCATCGACCTCACCGGCAGCGTGCTGACCGGCGACGCCCTGCACACCCAACACGGCCACGGCGCCTACCTCCGCAAGCGGGGCGCCCACTACCTGGCCATCGTCAAGAAGAACCATCCCGGCCTATACGCCCAGGTCAGGAAGCTTCCCTGGGCCGAGATCCCACTCGACCACCACACCCGCGACAAGGCCCACCACCGCGACGAGATCCGTCGGCTCAAGGTCGCCGCGTTCCGCCACCTCGACTATCCCGGCGCCCTCCAGGCCCTCCAAGTCGTGCGCTGGCGCCGCGACCTGAGCACCGGGAAGCTGACGATCGAGCGCGTCTACCTGATCACCAGCCTGGACGTCTACGACGCTACCCCGGCTGAGCTCGCCGCCTGGATCAGAGGCCACTGGG
Organism: Streptomyces sp. NPDC094143; assembly: GCF_040303825.1. NCBI lineage: Bacteria > Bacillati > Actinomycetota > Actinomycetes > Kitasatosporales > Streptomycetaceae > Streptomyces > Streptomyces sp. NPDC094143. The sequence goes on along the minus strand of NZ_JBEOTZ010000114.1, from coordinate 1,371 downwards.
GCATCGAAAACCTCCTGCACCACGTGCGGGACCGCACCTTCCGCGAGGACGACTCCAAGGTCCGCACCGGCGCCCTGCCCCGCACCATGGCGAGCCTGCGCAACCTCGCCATCAGCGTCTTCCGCCAGAACGGCAAGACCAACATTGCCGCCGCCCTCCGCCACACCAGCCGCGACTACACCCGGCCCCTACGAGCCCTCGGCCTCACCTGATGAACCCGGACAGATCTCGATCACGCAATGGCCCTGGGGTTACATCGGCGTGCGCGCCCGCGACCAAGAGGCAAAAGACCCCTCGACAGGAAACAGTGAAGGACGCGGAGCGCTTCCATGACGGGCTGAAAACGTTCATGGCAACACGGGCGTGTGGGGAATATGGCGATGCTTGCGGGGTGGCAAAGGTCGTTATCTAGCGGCGCTTCGGCAGGGAGCGTGAGGAATAGGCCGATAATCGCATATGTAATTACCAGCCCCATTCCACCCTTTTGGGTGATTCACAGTGACTACGGATGGAATCTAGCGTGGAGGTATCTACCCCCCACCAATGAAGGAGAAAGCATGCGTAAGGCATGCGCTTTCGCAGCAGCGACCGGTGCTGTCGTCGCTGCTCTCGCCGCGCCGGCTTCCGCAGCAGGAACGCCCGACGCTGTCACCCCCGAATGCCGAGCGGGCAAGGTCGTCATCAGCTACGAAGGGCACCCGCAGAGCGACAAGGACTGGTACGGCCTGTACAACGCGAAGCCGAACAACGCCAACTGGCGGGACGGCCTGGTCAACTACACCTCCGGCGACGACCAGTCCGGCGAGTGGCAGTGGGCGAGCACGGGTGACAGGTACTACACCACCGCCCAGAGCGGAAACAGCCTGCGTACGGTCTACTGGACCTGGAACGGCAGCGAGTACGAGTGGGTCAGCGACACCGAGCCCGTACAGCTGTACTGCAAGTAAGTCCTGAGAAGGGCTGCTGACTCTCCTATTGGCGAGCACCCGCGGCGCGTATCTTTGCCCGGGCCGTCGTGAACGGACCGCATCGCGGGATGCACATCACTAAGGGTCCCAGGGTAATGCTCCCTGGGGCCCTGGGCGTGGAGCCCGATTTCCGACGAGAGACATATCAGCAGGCCGGAATGAAATCGCGCCGTCTGCCCTCGCTGTTTCGTGATGGCCCGCCGGTTGACTGGCGGGCCGTTCGGTCGTTTCGGCTATTGCCTGCTCTGCTGCGCAGGCAGGGCCATTGCGTGATCGAGATCTGTCCGGGTTCGTCAGGTGAGGCCGAGGGCTCGTAGGGGCCGGGTGTAGTCGCGGCTGGTGTGGCGGAGGGCGGCGGCGATGTTGGTCTTGCCGTTCTGGCGGAAGACGGATGCGGTACGGC
>NZ_JBEOTZ010000113.1:0-2137 GCF_040303825.1 Streptomyces sp. NPDC094143 | reverse complement strand
GGCGGTGTGGTGGAGGTCCTGGCCTACGGGGTGCCGGTGGGTCTGGGTTCGCACGTGCACTGGGACCGCAAGCTCGACGCCCGTCTCGCCGGCGCCCTGATGGGCATCCAGGCCATCAAGGGCGTCGAGATCGGCGACGGCTTCGAGCTGGCGCGCGTCCCGGGCTCCGAAGCGCACGACGAGATCGTCGCGACCGAGGAGGGCGTCAGGCGGACGTCGGGCCGTTCCGGCGGCACCGAGGGCGGGCTCACGACCGGTGAACTGCTGCGCGTGCGCGCGGCGATGAAACCGATCGCCACCGTCCCGCGGGCGCTGCGCACGGTGGACGTCGGCACGGGCGAGGCCGCCCAGGCCCACCACCAGCGGTCCGACGTGTGCGCGGTTCCGGCCGCCGGGATCGTCGCCGAAGCCATGGTGGCCCTGGTGCTGGCGGACGCGGTGGCGGAGAAGTTCGGCGGTGACTCGGTGACGGAGACCCGCCGCAACGTCACCTCGTACCTCGACCACCTCGCCATCCGATGAGCGGCCCGCTGGTCGTCCTGGTCGGCCCGATGGGCGTGGGCAAGTCCACCGTCGGACAGCTGCTCGCCGAGCGGCTCGGGGTCTCCTACCGGGACACCGACGACGACATCGTCGCCGAACAGGGCCGGACCATCGCCGAGATCTTCGCCGGAGAGGGCGAGGCCGCCTTCCGCGCGATCGAGGCGCGGGCGGTGGCCCGCGCCCTCGCCGGGCACGACGGTGTGCTCGCGCTGGGCGGCGGAGCGGTCGTCGATCCGCGGACCCGGGCACTGCTGTCCGGGCTGCCGGTGGTCTTCCTCGACGTCGACGCCGGCGAGGCGGTCCGGCGGATCGGCCGGGACCCGGGCCGGCCGCTGCTGGCCGGCGATCCGCACCGGCGGTGGCGCACGCTGGCCGCGGCCCGCCGCCCGCTCTACACGGAGGTCGCCCGGGCGGTGGTCGACACCACCGGACGCGCTCCGGAGGGTGTCGTGGAGGCCGTGCTGGCGGCGCTGGTCCCGCACGCGGCGCGGGCCTGAAGGCCCGCACACGAGAACTCCCCGCCGACTGGCGGGGAGTTCTCGTGTGGCCGTGCGGCCGTCACTGCCGGGCGGCGAGGAAGTCGTGCAGCAGCCGTTCCTCCTCGGGGGTGAGCGGGAGCCCGAAGATGGTGCGCACCAGATCCACGGTCTCGTGCGGGCGCAGGACGCGCAGGCGCTGCTCGCCGCTGCGGTACTCGGTCGTGAACTCGTTGTTCTTCAGCCGGTACCGCTCCTCGTCGTTCGCCCGCTGGACCACGAGCTGCCCCACGAAGGGCGAACCGGGGCGGGTGGAGCTGACGTAGTGGGCGGCCTCGAAGTCGACGGCGTACTGCGGTTCGGTGCGGAAGGCGTAGATGTCGAACCAGTCTTCGGGCCGCCGGTACTGCAGGAGCCAGTGGCCGTCCTCGGTGGTCAGCCGCCACGACCAGCCGGCGACGGTGCTCTCCGCTCCCGGGTGCAGGGCGAGGGGTTCGATGAGCGCGGCGTAGCCGTAGCCGGGGTCGGCCAGCCACACGGTGTCCGCCGCCCGAACGAGCAGGGCCGTGTGGGAGCGGAACCGGCGCTTGGTGCTGCCCTCACGGATGCGGACCAGGAGCCGGGTGACCGGGAAGCCGAAGCAGTCGAGCGCGGCGGCGAACAGCAGGTTCGTCTCGTAGCAGTATCCGCCGCGGCCCGCCCGCACGATCTTGCGCTGGACGGCGTCGATGTCGAGGGAGACCGCGCGCCCGAGGGCGATGTCGACGTTCTCGAAGCAGACGGAGTCCCGGTGGGCGCGGTGCAGGGCGCGCAGCGCCGCGAGCGAGGCCTCACGCGGCCCGCGGTAGCCGATGCGGGCGAGGTAGGCGTCGAGGTCGAGCAGTTTGCTGCCCCACTCCGGGGAGTCGTCGACCACGAGGGGCAGACCTGAGGTGTCCATGAGCGTCCTTCCGCCGGTGCGAGGGGTGGGCCGGATGGCGCGGCGTGGGGGGGGGGGGGCCCCCCGCCGGCCGGCCGCCCCCCCCCCCCCCCCCCCCGGGGGGGCCCCCCCCCCCCCCCCCCCCCCCCCCAAAACCCCCCCCCCCCCCCCACCCACCCCCCCCCCCACCCCCCCCACA
>NZ_JBEOTZ010000112.1:0-2287 GCF_040303825.1 Streptomyces sp. NPDC094143 | reverse complement strand
CACGACCACCTCCAGGCCCAGGCCCTCAGCCCCGACAGCAGCCGCGACTTCATCACCGACGTCACCAAGACGTACATCGACGCGGCGGACCACCCTTGAGCTTGTCGTCCATGGTCCGGCGTCGAACGCGGCTCGAATCGACGTCGCCCGGCTACGTCGGGCCCTGGTCGAGGTGCCGTTGCCGAGGGCGGCGGACGGTCGGCTGGTGCTGACGGTGGATGTCTCGCCGTGGCTGCGGCCGGACGCCAACACGTGTGCTGATACCGGGCCTTTTGCCACACGTTCGGCCGGGATGAGGGCAAGCATCAGATGGTGCCCGGGTGGCCGTACTCGGTGGTGGCTGCGCCGGAGACCGGCCGCACGTCCTGGACGGCGGTGCTGGACGCGGTCCGCCTGGAGCCCGGCGCCGACGTCGCCGCCGTGACCACGGTCCAGATCCGCGAGGTCGTCGAGCGGCTGGTTTCCGCCGACCAGTGGCGGCCGGGTGACCCGCATGTCCTGGTCGTGCTGGACGCGGGGTACGACGCTCCGCGCATCGCCCACCCGCTGGCTGGGCTGCCCGTCGAGATCCTCGGCCGGCTCCGATCGGATCGGGTGATGCGGCGTCCGACACCCTCCCGCAAGGAGTTCAGCCCGGCGCACCCCGAGGGTGGCCGGCCGCCCAAGCGCGGCGGCGAGTTCGTTCTCGGCGACCTCACGACCTGGGGCACCGAGCAGGCCGTGACGACCACGGACACCCGGCTCTGTGGGAAAGCGGCCGTGCAGGCGTGGGACCGGCTGCACCCGCGGCTGACCCGCCGGTCCGCATGGCTCCACCACGACGGGCTGCTGCCCCCTCATGGTGGGCACCGTCATCCGCCTGGTCGTGGAGAAACTGCCGTCCGGTGGAGTCAACAAACCGGTTGGGCTGTGGTGTCAGGCACCGGCGCCACCGCAGCGGACGTCGACCGCTGCCGGCAGTCCCTGGAAAGCAGCCGGCCGATGGACCTGGCTGGTGATCGCCGCCTACGCCCAACTCCGCCTCGTCCGGCGTCTGACCACCGTCCTCCGCAGCCCCTGGGAGAAGCCGGCCGAGGCGAACAAACCGACTCCCGCCCGCGTTCGCGGAGGGTTCAGGAGCCTCTGCACGAAGACCGGCTCACCGGCCGGTGCACCGAAACCACCCCGTCCCGGCCCAGGCCGGCCACCGGGGCCGACAAACCGCCGTCCCGCCACCCGTCACGACGTGGGCAGAGTCCTCGCCACCGGCGAGGCATTCAGCCACCCCGCCCACCACAAGGTCGGCACAACACCGCGCCGAACTGGCTTTAGAGGTCCTAACAAAGGCGTTGGATGTGGCGGTGGGTGATGAGGCAGGTGGCGAGGCCGAGGAAGGCCTCGTGGATGTCGTCGCGCCGTTCCCAGCGGATACGCAGGCGGCGGAAGCCATGCAGCCAGGAGATCGTTCGCTCGACGACCCAGCGGAAGATGCCCAGGCCGGAACCGTGGGGCTGTCCGCGTTCGGCGATCACGGGCCGGATGCCTCGTTTCCACAGCAGTCGCCGGTACTTGTCGTGGTCGTAGCCGCGGTCGGCGAAGAGCATGTCCGGCCGTCGCCGCGGCCGACCGGCGACGCCGGCGACCGGTGGGACCTTGTCCAGCAGGGGCAGGAGCTGGGTGACGTCGTTGCGGTTCCCGCCGGTCAGCGACACCGCGAGCGGGACGCCCTGCCCGTCGACAAGGACGTGGTGCTTGCTGCCCGGCCGTGCGCGGTCGACCGGGCTGGGACCGCTTTTGGGCCCCTGCGGGCCGCCCGCACGTGGGAGGAGTCGATCACCGCCCGCGACCAGTCCAGCTGCTTCGCCGACCGCAGCTTCTTCAGCAGCACCAAGTGCAGCTGGTCCCACACGCCGGCCTCGTTCCAGGCGGCCAGGCGTCGCCAGCAGGTCATGCCCGAGCCGAAGCCCAGCTCCTGCGGCAGGTACTCCCACTGGATGCCCGTGTGCAGCACGAACAGGATCCCGCACAACGCCTGCCGGTCCGGCACCCGTGGTCGGCCCGCCACCAGTTTCGGCCCCGGCTCGGGCAGTAACGGCTCGATGAGCGACCACAGTTCGTCCGACACGATCCACGGCCGCGACTGACGTTTCCCCACGACCCGACCAACGAGCAGACAAGCCGACGGTCACTTGATCAACAACTTCTGTTAGGACCTCTAAGAGGGCATCTGATCAAAGTTCACGCTGTTGTGACGGTCATGTCCGTTTCGATTCGCCACGTTGGCGTGGATTCTCCCGTCAGCTCGCGG
>NZ_JBEOTZ010000111.1:0-2614 GCF_040303825.1 Streptomyces sp. NPDC094143 | reverse complement strand
CATCAACACCAACCCCCAACTTCCATGGTCATTCCTCGCCCACACCGGCCTGACCATCCACCCAACACACCCACCGAACTTACGAAAAGATCAGTAGGGTCCGTCTTCAAAAGATCACCAGGTCGTGGATCATGGTGGGGTGGTACGCCGTCATGAACTCACCGACCAGGAGTGGGAGTTGCTCGCTCCGTCAATACCGCGGTCCGCGACGGGCCGGCCGCGGGTGTCGGACCGGCAGGTCATCAACGGGATGGTTTACAAGATCCGCACCGGGATCTCCTGGCGTGACCTGCCCGAACGCTACGGACTGTGGCAGACGGTCTATAGCCGCTTCCGCCGCTACGCGATCAACGGGGTGTTCACCCGGGCCCTGCAGCAGATCCAGGCCCAGGCCGATGCCGCCGGTGACATCGACTGGCTGGTTCAGATCGACTCCACCATCGTCCGCGCCCACCAGCACGCCGCCGCCACCGGCCGAAAAGGGGGATCTGTCGGCCGGACGAACCGGACGATCACGCCCTCGGTCGATCCCGGGGCGGACTGACCACGAAGATCCATCTCGCCTGCGACGCAAGGGCCGCCCTTTGGCACTCCTCGTCACGCCGGGCCAGCGCCATGACAGTGTCTGTGCACGCATCCTGCTCGAACGTATCCGGGTGCTTCGCCCGTTGGGCGGCCGACGGAACCTTCGACAGGATCCTGGCCGCGGCCCAGGGAAGGGCGGAGGTGGACTGGCTGGTCGCGCTGGACTCCACCATCGTCAGGGCCCATCAGCACGCCGCTGCCAAGAGGGCTCGATGAGCGTGGGCTGGGGCGTTCCCGCGGCGGGCTGACCAGCAAGACATCTCATGTCGCTAGAGGTCAACTTCGTTGGTCAGGCCGCGAGCGCGACGGGCAGGGGGAAGGCCCGCTCGGGGTCGTAGGTCGTGCGGTTTTGCAAGCAGTGGTAGAGACAGCCCAGGAGCTTGTTGAACAGGTTTCGCAGGGCTGCGGTGTGCCGTTCGCCGCCGGCACGTCGGCGGTCGTAGTGCTCACGGGGTTCCGCTGAGCGGAGGGCGGCGAAGGCCCACATGTAGCCCACCCGGAGGCCAGGCGTTGGTTCTTGACAGCCCTGGCGACCACGACGTGGCTGCGGCCGGAGGCCCGTGTTGCGGGTGCCGCTCCGGCGTATGCCCTTAGGGCCCGGTCATCGGCGAACCGGTCTCGGTCGTCGCCAACCTCGGCCAGGACGCGGGCTCCGGACATGACTGACAGGCCGGGAAAGCTGGTGATGATCGCCGCGTCCGGGTGGGTGAGGAACGCCTCCTCGGTGGCCGCTGCGAGGTCGTCCACGCTGCGGCAGGCCGCGTCGAGCTGCTGGACGAGGGCCTGGGTCTGCTTGCCCATGGCCTGTTCGACCTGCGGCAGCTGGTGCAAGTGCTCTCTGCGGAAGACCTCTCGTAGCCGCTCGGCTTCGGCCTCGATCCCGCGTCGCAGCCGTCCCGCCCGCTTCAGAAGTGCCTGCAGCTGGCTCCGGGTGAGCCGGGCCGCTGCCGCTGGGGTGGGCGCCGCGGCCAGGACTGCACGGGCGTGGGCTGAGTCGAGTCCCAGGGTGCCGCTGCCGTGGAACGCGGCGAGGGCGGCCGGGTAGTACTCGCGCAGGTGGGAGCGGAGCCGGTTGACCATCTGGGTCTTGTCCCAGACCGCGTCCTGGTGGGCTCGGGCCAGGACGGCGACGGCTTGGGCGAGTTCGCTGTCGGCGGGAAGGGATCGGTGGGCGGCCATGTCGGTACGCAGGATGTTGGCGAGGACGCGGGCGTCGGCGGCGTCCGATTTGGCGCGGGCGACGCTGCTGCGGTCGCGGTAGCGTGCGGCGGCGAGCGGGTTGATGGCGTAGATCTTCCGGCCGGTGGCTCGCAGGCATGCGACAAGCAAGCCGCGCGGGGTCTCGATGGCCACCGGTATGGGGTGTTCCGGGGTGTCGCCGTGGCGGGCGAGCAGTTCCAAGAGGGCGTGGAAGCCGGCGCTGTCATCGCTGATGCGCATCTTGGCCAGCTGGGTGCCGTCCTGGTCCACCAGGGCGATGTCGTGGTGGTTCTCGGCCCAGTCGATTCCGCAGAAGACCTTACTCAACCTCGTTCTCCCGTCCGTGGACTGTGTGAATGTGCTGGTCAGCTCCATGCGGAGCACGCGGCGCTCTAATAGAAGTGCTCGGGGGCACGCCATCTCATGAGCCGTTCGTGTCTCCAGCGACCGTCAGGGACCTCGGTCTGTTGGAGAGCTCTGCGGCTCGCGAACTGCTGAGAGGTCGGCCCCTGACGGCGGGCTGGGGACATGAAACCTGGTGCGTTCCGCCGGGCGGGGCGCGGTCTTGCTGAAGGGATCGCGTCCCCGGATCCACCTTGGGCCTCCGCCCGGCGGCCCGGTGGTGTGAGCCGGTCTGACCTCAGGGAACCAGTCCCGGAACGGCGGCAGGCTTCCACTCCACACGGGGCCCTTGCACTCTCGTGCTCGGGCTCACTGCTGAGCTATTAGATCCACCTGGCCTGCGACGGGCGGGGCCGGCCGCTGGCCTTCACAGTCACGGCCGGCACCCGCAACGACTGCACCCAGGCCGAGACGGTCATCGACAAGA
>NZ_JBEOTZ010000110.1:0-2861 GCF_040303825.1 Streptomyces sp. NPDC094143 | reverse complement strand
CCGAGGTTCTGCTGCCCTCCGGCGGGGCAACGCCGCTACGGATCGTGGCGGACCTCAGCGGCGTGACCTTCCTCGACTCCAGCGGCATCAACGTCCTCGTCACCGCCCACCAGCACGCGGCAGGTACGCAAGGGTGGGTGCGCATCGCCAGCGCCCAGCCATCCGTCCTGCGCGTCCTGCAGCTCGTCGGCCTCGACACGCTCATCCCCTGCCACCCCACCACCCAGCAGGCCCTGACCTCCTGACCGCTCCGCTCGCCGAATCACAGCCTTCGCTGGGCCACTGCACCGCCACGTCCAGCCCACGGCCCACCGCCTCCGGCAGGGCTTGCCCCCGTGCCCAGGTGAACCGGGTTCCTGCGGCCGTGTGCACAGCCCGCCCACGCCACCCCGCGCAGAATCAGCGCCGCGGCGCGGTAAGGGCGCAAGCTCCGCGCCGTGCCATCGGCCACCACCGAAAGTGCCACTGTTGTGCCAGCACGGGGCGGGTCGGCGGGCGGCGGCCGGCGCGTGGCTGCGCAGGCGGCGGCAGGTCAAAGCCGACTGGCTGTACCTCGAAACCTCGTGCGGAGGCGGCGTACCGTGCGGGTCCACGCCCGCGACCAGGTGCGATCATTCGGCGGCATCGACTATGACCAGGTCGTGCGAGTGCGCTCAGCGCACAGCAGCCGCATCCAATCAGGATGGCCGGTCAAGAACATGGCGGCACTTGGAGGCTGCTCACCTTCGCTGAGGTGGATCCGGCCACCATGGACTTCGAACGTCTGACCGCCAGGCTCGGTGCTTAGAGATCTCAATTGGCGTTGTGCGGCGGCCGTGGCCGCCAGGCTGGGGCCACCGGGTGAGTCCGGTGGCCCCAGCCGGATGTGGTCAGCGAGGGTCGTTCAGGCGGCTGCTGATCTGTTCGTGGAGTTCGTGCGGCAGGTGGATGGTCCAGCGGTCGGCGGCCTCGGCGGCCAGGTCACGGCTCCAGCGCCAGCTGTTGCGTGCCGCCGTGCGCACGTCCTGGTCGCGAGCGGCAGCGCCTGAGGGCCCTGGGGCGCTGTCACAGCCTTCCAGGGCCCCTCCTGCTCAGCGGGACTCGTCGTAAGGGTCGCGGCTGCCGGACTTGGCCAGTCCTCGACTGATCATGTAGCCGACGGTGAGGATCACGATGTACAGCCATGCCTTGTCGGCGCGGAAGTAGTCCGCGTGACCATCGTCGTCTCCCACGACCATGGAGGCGATCAGCACCGCGACGACCGCGGCGATGTAGGCGAAGAATTCGGTGGTCTTGAAGGCGGCCTTCGTCTCGGTCGACAGTCGGCGCGACCGGTGAGCGGCCGTATCGGTTCCCGTGTGGTGGCCGGCATCGCCGACCGGGTTCACAGCGCTCATGAGGAGACACCCTTTCGTCATGGGGAGCGCCTGAAGCACTCCGCGGGTAAGGAGAGCGTCAAGATCAACGCTGCACCTGCCGAGTGCCCATCCGCAGCGGGATAAACAGCACGTCAGGCTATGACCACGACGAACTACCGCCGGTTGGGCTCCGCCGGACGCCTCACCGCGGATGCAGAAGATCACGTGCCCGGACAGGGCCGCTGCAGGCGTTGGCCGGCCTCCTCGGCGAAGCACGGCCGGTCTGCAGCACAGACTTCCACAGTCATTGCCCTCGTCTTACCGTCCCGGTCGCCAGTGCGAAGAGATCCGCCACTACGGATTAGTCACAGCACTACGTCACGGGGACTGCCATCTTCAGCCCGCTGGTTTTCCTACTCTTCGCGCCTTCTGGTCAAGCCCAACAGCAGCAAGGACAGACTTGCCAGCACCATGAGCACGATGCCCAGAACCACGTCGATCACCTGAGCGCCGTCGAACACCTCGGTGTTCTGCGTGCTGATGACCCACGGCGAGGCGATCATCCAGGCCCCGGCCGCCAGCACCACCAGATCAGGCCACTTGCCGGGGTAATGGAAGAACCGGGAGAGGGCGATGAAGAACACGATCATCCCGACGCCTAGTTCATTGCGGTGTGCGTCCTTTGCGGTGTCCGGATAGCCCACGATCCACGGGGCGACGAACAACACCACTGCGCTCAGAAGCATCAGCAGCCCGATGATCTGTTGCCTTTGCGCCCGCATCAAGGACTGATCGACTGGCTTCCTTTTGGTCCGGGCAGGTCCCGGCTTGTGCGCTGTTGCCATGTCGCACCTCCGCCGTTTACGGCCGGGTACCCATGGCCTCGCGGCCCACCAAGCGCACAGCGGTTTTCACCGAAGGGTGCGCCAGGGGAGTGGTCGGTGGTGTCCAACTTCCCGACGCCTCGTTGCCCTGGTGAGGTACGTCCCACGCTGTCCGTGCCTCGGGGCCCTGGACGCCGTCACAGTCTCCAGGGCCCCACCCGCGCAAGAGCTGACACGCCGCTGGCGCCGACACAGGTCTCCGCCCCCGAGGGACGCACCGGGGATGCGAAACACCTTCTGCCCCGATGTCACTCATACGGCCTGCCCTGATGGCAGGCCCTACAGAGTCCGACGAGGGTGGAATGGGCTACGCCGTCCACGTCGGCCAAGCCCTTCCCATCGATCCGAAGGAGCTCCAGGCCATGTCTGAACGCAACACCGTCATCCGCAGCCTCCATGATCTTGGTCTGGCCGCCTGGTTCGGGGGCTCGCTGATGGGGGCCGTCGGCCTCAACGGGGCGGCACAGGGCGAAGGCAGCACGCAAGCGAGCCGTGACCGGATCTCTTCGTCGGGCTGGGCGAAGTGGGCGCCGGTCAACGCCGCAGCGATCGGGGCCCACCTGTTCGGTGGCGGCGGACTGCTCGCCGTGAACGCGCACCGGGTCGCCACCCAGCAGGGCGTGGGCGCCTCCACTGCGGC
>NZ_JBEOTZ010000109.1:0-2991 GCF_040303825.1 Streptomyces sp. NPDC094143 | reverse complement strand
GACGAAACGCACGTCCGGCTTGTCGATGCCCATGCCGAAGGCGATGGTCGCCACCACGACCAGGCCGTCCTCCCGCAGGAAGCGGGACTGGTGGGTCACGAGCCGCAGCAGCCGCCCGCCGGGGCCTCTTCGGCAGCCGCGCCGACCGCGGCGGGAGCGGCGAGCTGGACGAGCTGCGGCGCGGGCGCGCAGCAGCCACCTCCGTCGCCCTCAGCGGCATCGGGGGTGTCGAACAGGCCGGCTCCGCCGCAGACCCCGGTCTCGGGCAGGGTGAGTTCGACGCGGTCGGCGGACTCGACGTCGCCGGCGATCGCGGCCGCGACGGAGCGGACCTGCTCGTAACCGGTCATCGCCAGGAAAGTCGGGGCGCGGCCGTAGGACTTCATCCCGACCAGGTACACGCCCTGCTCGGGGTGGGAGAGCTCGCGGTGGCCGTGGGGGTAGACGGTGCCGCAGGAGTGCTGGTTGGGGTCGATCAGCGGCGCCAGGGCGACCGGCGCCTGGAGGCGCTCGTCGAGACCGAGGCGCAGCTCGTCGAGGAAGGACAGGTCGGGGCGGAAGCCGGTCAGCACGATGACCTCGTCGACCGGGTCCAGGCGGCGTCCGTCCTCGCCGACCAGGATCAGCCGACCGTCGTCTGCCCGCTCGATCGCCTCGGTGCGGAAGCCGGTGACCGCGTCCGCGTGGCCCTCGTCGACGGCGGCCTTGGCCGCCAGGCCCAGGGCGCCGCGCGCCGGGAGCTGGTCAGCTTCGCCGCCGCCGAAGGTGGAGCCGGAGATGCCCCGGCGCAGGATCCACACGCCCTTCGTGCCCGTGCCGCCGTCGGACTTGGCGAGGTCGGCGAGGTAGGCGAGGGCGGTGAACGCGGATGCGCCGGAGCCGATGACGGCGGTGCGCTTACCTGCGTACCGGGCGCGGACGGCCGGGTCCTTCAGGTCCGGGACGCGGTAGGTAATCCGGTCCGCGGCGGCCTTCTCACCGAGCGCCGGCAGTCCGCTGCCGCCGGCCGGGCTGGGCGTGGTCCAGGTGCCGGAGGCGTCGATGACCGCGCGGGCGAAGAGGCGCTCCTCACGACCGTCGGTGTGGGCGACGTGCACGACGAACGGCTGCTGCTCGCGGTCGGCGTCCACGATCCGGTCCCGGCCCGTCCGGGAGACGCCGGTGACGCGCGTGCCGAGACGGAGGCGGTCGCCGAGGGCGTCGGCGAGCGGCTGCAGGTAGGACTCGGCCCAGTCGCCGCCGGAGGGGTAGGTGGCCGGGTCGGGGCGTGTCCAGCCGGTGGGGGCCAGGAGCTTCTCGGCCGCCGGGTCGACGACCTCACCCCAGGTGGAGAACAGGCGCACATGCGCCCACTCGCGCACCGCGGCACCGGCCTTTTGGCCGGCTTCCAGGACCAGGGGTTCGATGCCCTGTTCGATGAGGTGGGCGGCGGCGGCGAGGCCGGTGGGTCCGGCCCCGATCACGACGACGGGCAGCTCGGTGGTGGCGGGCGCGTTCACGGCGACTCCTTGCGTGTTTCGACATCTGTCGATGGCTTGCGCGGCCCAGCATGACACCTGTATTGATGAGCGTCAACATAGACATCTATCGAACCCAGGGGGATTCGCTGATGGAGCGCATCGACGTCGCCGTCATCGGCGGTGGCCAGTCCGGACTGGCCACCGCCCACGCGCTGGTGCGGCGCGGGCTGCGGCCGGTGGTCCTGGAGGCGTCCGGCCGGGCGGCCGGGTCGTGGCCGCGCTACTACGACAGCCTCACGCTGTTCTCGCCCGCCCGGTACAGCTCCCTGCCCGGGATGCCGTTCCCCGGCGCCGACCGCTACCCGCACCGCGACGAGGTCGTCGCCTACCTCACCGCCTACGTCGACCGCCTGGACGCCGATATCCGCACCGGCAGCCGCGTCACCGCGGTCCGCCGCACCGGCGACGGCTTCGCGGTGGAACTGGAGGGCGGCGGCCAGCAGTCCGCGCGGGCCGTGGTGGCGGCTTCGGGGACGTTCGGGTGCCCGCACCGGCCGGCGCTGCCGGGCCTGGAGGAGTTCGCCGGGCAGGTGCTGCATGCCGCCGACTACCGCAGCCCGGCCCCGTTCGCCGGCCGCCGGGTGGTCGTGGTCGGGGCCGGGAACTCCGCGGTGCAGATCGCCGTCGAGCTCACCAGGACCGCACGGGTCACGCTCGCCACCCGCGCCCCGGTGAAGTTCGCAGCTCAGCGGATCCTCGGCCGTGACTTGCACTTCTGGACGAAGCGCACTGGCCTGGACACCGCGCCTCTCGGCCGGTTCCTTGCGCACCCGCCGGCGCAGCCGGTCCTCGACGACGGCCGCTACCGCGCCGCCCTGGCCTCCGGCAGGCCCGACCGGCGGCCGCTGTTCACGGGCGCAGACGGGTCCAAGCTCGTCTGGCCGGACGGAAGCCGGGAGGAGGTCGACACGGTCGTGCTCGCTACCGGCTATCGCCCCGACCTGCCCTACCTCGCCGGCCTCGACGGCGCTCTCGACGCAACCGGGAACCCCCGCCACCGCGAAGGCCTGGCCGCCCACGTGCCGGGGCTGGCGTTCGTCGGACTGGAGTGGCAGCGCAGCCTGTCGTCGAATTCACTGCGCGGCGTGGGCCGGGACGCGGAGCGGATCGCCCGGCGCCTGGCCGCCCACCTCGCGCGCCGGTGACGACCCTCGACCCACTGGTTCGACGTGTGTCAACATAGACGTATGTCGAATGCGAAGGTGCTGCCGCTGCTCGAGCCCTCCGACGGCCAGGGCGTGGCGCCGTGCTGCCCGCCGCTGACCGAACGCCCGATGACCGCCGCAGAGGCCGAGACCGCGGCGCGGATGTTCAAGGCGCTCGGCGATCCGGTTCGCCTACGGCTGTTCTCCGCGGTGGCCTCGCACGAGGGCGGGGAGGCGTGCGTGTGCGACATCTCCGACGTCGGTGTCTCCCAGCCGACCGTCTCCCACCACCTGAAGAAGCTCAAGGAGGCCGGACTGCTGACCTC
>NZ_JBEOTZ010000108.1:0-3061 GCF_040303825.1 Streptomyces sp. NPDC094143 | reverse complement strand
GGTACCCCATCGCTGCGCGATGGGCAAACGAACACCCGCGCTGCGCGCGGGTGTTGCGCTCACGCTCCGCGTGAGCGCTGCTGCTCGCTGCGCGAGCAGCCCACCGGCCTTGCTGCGCAAGGCCGGTGACGCTCCGTCCGCTGCGCTCCCGGAGCTGCGGGGCCTACGGCCCCGCGCGGGTGGCCTACGCTGCGCTCCAGCCACCCGGGCCGCTACGCGGCCAACAGGCCGGCCCCGCTGCGCGGTGCGGCCAACGGGCCTTCGGCCCGGGCAGCGAGGGGAGGGGGTGGCCGGGGTGGGTGAGCCTGCATCAGGTGATGCAGCATGTAGCTTTGGCAGAACCAGCCCACCCCCGTGCTTCAAACTGTATCCCCGGATGGACTCTGGAACCAGCCCCCCACCCCCAAACCCCTACCGAGCACGCTCGATGTGGGCCACCCAGGTAACGGCCTGTACTTTGCTGGGGATTTCTCCGATTTCTTGTGCTGCGGTGCGGTAGCAGTCCGCGAGCACGTTGTAGCGGCCGACCGCTCCCAATCCTCTATCCCGCTGGCCGTAGACTTCGCGCACGGCGGGTTTTGGGCAGCAGGAAGTTACAGGTTTTCTTCTCGCCACCAGGCAATGATCGTGAGCCCTGACATCTGTCAGGATCTCGTTTGGCTGCCTGTCTCCTACCCTTTCGCGCAGGACGCCCAGCACAGGGCGCAATAGAAGGGCAAGCCATGAAGAAACTCTGGAAACACGCATTCGTCACCGGAGCGGCGGGGATCACTCTCGCCGGCGGAGTGGGTCTCGCGACTGCCTCACCCGCGGCGGCTGCGGAGCCTAACGTGCTGCAGTGCAGCACCTGGATCGCGAACGATGTGGCCTATGGCCAGTGCCACAACCCCGGGACGCAGATGCACGCATTCTCCGTACGCGCCATCTGCGGCTGGGCCCCCGACGCCTACACGAACTGGGTGTATGTGTGGCCGGGCACCACCCAATACACGGGTATCGGCTGCGGGCCGTTGAGCACCGGCGTCGGCGGCGTGGCGATCGAGTACGGCGGCTGAGCGCCCCGAGACGGCCACCTCTGATGACCATTCACGTTCTTATGATGCGGGGGATGGTCTGAGCGAAGATTTCCCTCTGAAAGCTTGCCAGCTCTTTTAGACATGGTCCGGGGGCGGTTCTACTGCCCCCGGACCATGTTCTGCCGGGTTACTTGCCCTTGCCTGCCTTAAGGTCCCGCTGGGTCTTCACGTGGCGCTCGTAGGCGGCCCTGAGGGCGGTTGCGCGGCGTGTGGCGGCCGGGCAGGGCTCCAGGATGCTGCGGGCGTGGATGGCGGCGGACATGTGCGCCTTGCCGTCCAGGGCGGCCTGGATGGAGGTGAGGACGTCCAGGCATGCGTCGACGTCCATCGGGTGCTTGTCGCGGGGGAAGGGCGGGCAGGGGCAGCTGCTGGTGCGCAGGGCGGCGAGGTCGCTGAGCGCCTGGGCGTGCTCGGAGACGGGCTTGCAGCCGGGGTGACGGGTGATGGGGCGGGGGATGCCGTCGCTGTTACGGCCGCGGAGGTGGCTCCAGAAGCGGCGGCCCTTCCAGCCGCACAGGCGGCACTGCATCAGCCAGGGCTGATCGGCGCCGGGGTAACCCTCCAGCGGCCTCCAGCCGAGCTCTGCGAGCCGGGCCATGGCCTCGGCGGCGCGGACCAGATTGGCCAGGCTCAGGCGCAGCTGTGGCACGAGGTGGGAGTAGGAGCGGGTGGCGCGCAGGCCTTCGATGGGGCTGGCCGGGGTGCGGGGTGCCGGGGCGGGGCCGGTGGGGCGGTTGCCCTGGTCGATGAGGGTGACGAGGTGGGCGGCGGCCTGGTGCCGGTCGGCGGCGCGCTGGACGGGGTGGCCGGGCATGGTGGCGTACCAGCTGCCGTGACGGCGGTGGACGGTTCCGGCCGGGATCTCATCGACGGTGACGGGGTAGAAGCCCTCTTCGTCGCGCTTGCCGAGCACGTAACGCTGCTGCGTTTCCATTCGTGTTCTCTTTTCGAGTGTTGGGACTTTGGGTGTCGATTGGGTGCCACTCCCTACCGGCAAGAAAAGACTATCCAATTCCTCACTCGTGATCAATTGAAAGAGGGTCGAGAATGGCCCCTTTGGGTGTGTTCCTTTTCTCGTTGAATATGCTTCCTCCATTTCCTTTTCCGGGGTAGGCGGGCCGGGGCGCGGTGCCGGTCGCCGCTCCCGGCGGCGCGCAGCGCTGTCGGTGCCCGGCGCCGCGCAGCGGGGTCGGCAAGGGGGCCTTGGCCCCCGCAGCACGCGTGGGGCGCGCAGCGCCCGCAGGGGCCGCGCAGCGAGGGCGGGAGCGCAGCGGACGCCCGGTGCCCCTGCCGCGTGGCAGGCGGCGGCCGGTGCCGCGCCCCGGCCCACCCACCCCGGAAAAGAGGGCTGTGCTGCGCTCTGGCGCCTTGCTGCGCCCCGGCTGGAGAAGGTGCCCTGCTGCTCGTCGTGGGGGCCCGTGGCGGATGTCCAGGCGTCCCGTGAGCCGCGGGGCGTGGGCAGCCCAACAGGGGGTGCGGGCGGGATATGCTGAGGTGGAGTTCCTCTTCGTGAGGGTCTTTGGTTGGCCGGTGCCCTTGCCACCCGCTTCGGCGGATTGGGCGCCGGCCGCTTTCATTTGGGGCCTGTCACCCGCGCCGCTGAGGAGTCGGCGAGTGCGCGGCGCGCAGGCCTGGCTGTGGCCACTGGTACATGCGGACGGACACGCTCGCGTCGCCGCGCAGATCGACCTCGACTTGGTAGTGGACCGTCCCGTCAGCCCAGTCCTGACGGGCCAGGACAGGCGCGTATCGCCACTTCCCGTGTGACCAGACGGCGAGGGCAGGCCGATCTCCCGGCGGCCAGGTCGTCACCCTGGGCTGCGGCCCGTCGCCAGGCCTCCAACGGCGGGAGACGACCGGCTCCGGGATCTGCTCTGCACTCACACACTGAGCTTGTTCTTTAACCTTTCATCCGTTGTAGGGCGGTAAGGGTCTTCTCCCGGCGGACGGTTTTGCCCACGTCGTAGCGGGGTGCCCGGTGTCTG
>NZ_JBEOTZ010000107.1:0-3116 GCF_040303825.1 Streptomyces sp. NPDC094143 | reverse complement strand
GCCGCCGAGGAGGAGGTGCTGCCGCTGCTGGAGGGGCGTGAGGTGTCGGTGGCGGCGGTCAACGGTCCTCGCGCCGTGGTGATCGCGGGCACCGAAGCGGCTGTGTCCGAGGTCGCCGACGAGCTGGCCGGACAGGGCCGCCGAACGACCCGCCTGCGTGTCTCCCACGCCTTCCACTCGCCGCTGATGGAGCCGATGCTGGCGGAGTTCCGTCAGGTCGCCGAAGGCATCACCTACACCACTCCGTCCCTCCCGGTCGTCTCGAACGTCTCCGGACAGCTCGCGGTCGAGGGGGAGTTGACCACCGCCGACTACTGGGTGCGGCACGTCCGCGAGGCCGTCCGGTTCGCCGACGGT
Source organism: Streptomyces sp. NPDC094143 (assembly GCF_040303825.1). Taxonomy (NCBI): domain Bacteria; kingdom Bacillati; phylum Actinomycetota; class Actinomycetes; order Kitasatosporales; family Streptomycetaceae; genus Streptomyces; species Streptomyces sp. NPDC094143. The sequence goes on along the minus strand of NZ_JBEOTZ010000107.1, from coordinate 2,759 downwards.
GTCACCACCCTCGCGGCGGAGGGTGTCACGCGGTTCCTGGAGATCGGCCCGGACAGCACCCTCACCGCACTCGCCCAGAACTGCCTGCCGGATGCGCACGACTCACTGTTCGTGTCCGTTCTGCGCAAGGACGACTCGGAGCGCGTCGCCGTTCTTCGGGCGGCCGCACGCCTCCACGTCGACGGCGGTGAGGTCGCCTGGCCCGGCGTGCTGGGCGACCGCGACGGGACACCCGCGGTGGAGCTGCCCACCTATCCCTTCCAGCGCAGCCGTTACTGGCTGGGGCCGAAGGACTCGGCCAAGGACGCTCCGACAGGACCCGCCCGCGCCTCCGCGGTCGTCGACGCCGCCTTCTGGTCCGCCGTCGAGCGGCAGGACGTCACCGGCCTCGCCGCGGATCTCGACCTCGCGCCGGAAGCGCTCGACGCGGTGGTCCCCGCGCTGTCCGACTGGTACCGGCGCCGGCAGGACCAGGCGGAACTGGACGCCCTGTGCCATGAGGTCTCCTGGCGCCCCCTGACAGGCGACGACGTGGTGCCCGTAGCCGCATCCGGACCATCCCGCGTGGACTGCTGGACGGTCCTCGCGCCGATGGACCCGGATCCCTCGGTGCGGGTGCTGGCGGACGAACTCGCGGAGGGGCTGCGCGCCCAGGGACTGGCGGTACGGATCTGCCAGGTCGACGCCGCGGATCCGGAAGCCTGCGCCTCGGCCCTCCGCACCGCCACCCCCACCGCTACCGCCACTGCGACGGACACGGACACGGCGGGAGCCCCGCAAGGGGCCGAAGCCCCGCACGGCATCCTCTCCCTGCTGGGCTTCTCCACGTCGACGGACGCCGTCGTCGCAACGCTCATCGCCGTGCAGGCACTGGCCCGGGAGGTTCCCGGCGCGAGGCTGTGGGCGATCACTCAGGGTGCCGTCGCCGTCGGCGGCCCGGACCGCATCACCCGCCTGTCCCACAGTGCCGTCTGGGGACTCGGCCGGGTCGCCGCCCTGGAGCACCCCGACCTGTGGGGCGGCCTGATCGACCTCCCCGCGCAGACGGATCACCGGGTATGGACACGACTGGCGTCGGCGCTGACGCGCCTGAAGCCGGGCGAGGACCAGGTCGCGCTGCGTTCCCACGGCATGTTCGGACGCCGGGTGAAGCCCGCCGCGCCCCTCGCAGCGCGCACGGCTTCCGTCGCCGACGCCGGCTGGACACCGGGTGAGGGCGCCGTGCTCATCACCGGCGGCACCGGCGCCCTGGGCGCTCAGGTGGCACGCTGGGCCGTCCAGCGGGGCGCCCGCCACCTCCTCCTGGTCAGCCGCCGGGGCGAACAGGCTCCCGGCGCCGCGGATCTCCGTACCGAACTGGAGCAGTCGGGCGCCCGCGTGACCATCGCGGCCGTGGACCTCTCCGTCCGCGAGCAGCTGGCCGCCCTCCTCGCGGAGCACTCCGTCGACGCGGTGTTCCACGCGGCCGGGGACCTGGAGGACGGGACGGTCCTCACCACGGATGCCGACCGGGTGCGGCGCGTGATGCGACCGAAGGCCGAGGGAGCGCTGCTGCTGGACGAACTGACCAGCGGCACCGACCTCACCGCGTTCGTCCTGTTCTCCTCCCTGGCCGGAACGATCGGCAGCCCGGGGCAGGGCGCATACGCGGCCGCCAACGCGGTGCTGGACGCGCTGGCCGAGCGGCGCCGCGCCGAGGGCCTGCCCGCGACGTCCATCGCGTGGGGCCCCTGGGCGGGCGCCGGCATGGCCGCAGTCGCCGGCGGCCGACGCCGCGGACAGGGAGCAGTGACCCCGCTCGCTCCCGAGACCGCCCTGTCGGCGCTGGGAGCGCTGGTCGACGCCGGAGCCGTCACCCGGCTCGTCGTCGCGGCCGACTGGAGCCGCTTCGTGCCCGCGTTCACCACCTCGCGGCCCAGCGCACTTCTCACCCCGCTGAGTCCGGTGTCGACGGCCTCCTCGGGCCGGGCCCCCGCCCGCGACGCCGGAGAGACCACGGACGACCTGCGCCTGCGCGTCAACTCCCTGCCCCGCGAAGCCGGACAACGTCTGGTCCTGGACGAGGTACGCGAGCGTGCGGCGGCCGTCCTCGGCCACGCCGGGACGGAACAGGTGGGCCCGGACCGGGCGTTCCGCGACCTCGGCGTCGACTCGCTGATCGCGGTGGAACTGCGCAACGTCCTGGCGGCCGGTTGTGGAGTCACGCTGCCGGCCACGGCCGTCTTCGACCACCCGACCCCGCAGGACCTCGCCGCTCACATCTACGGCGCACTGCGCGAGGACACCGACACCGCCGTCACGGTTACCACTGCCGCAGCCGCCGTCACCGACGAGCCGGTGGCGATCGTCGGGATGGCCTGCCGTTTCCCCGGCGGCGTCGACTCTCCGGAGAGTCTGTGGGCGTTGCTGGAGGAAGGGCGTGACGGCATCACCGACTTCCCCGCCGACCGCGGCTGGACCGGCCTGGACGCGCTCTACGAACACTACGCACGCACAGGGGACGGCACCGCGGACGCGGACTACGTGCGCCTGGGCGGTTTCCTGGACGATGTCGCCGGGTTCGACGCGGAGTTCTTCGGTGTTTCGCCGCGTGAGGCGTTGGCGATGGATCCGCAGCAGCGGTTGTTGCTGGAGTCGTCGTGGGAGGCGGTGGAGCGGGCGGGAATCGACCCGAGGTCGCTGCGCGGTCGGCAGGTCGGTGTGTTCACGGGTACCAACGGGCAGGACTATCCGGCCTTGTTGGGTGTGGCGGAGGGTGA
>NZ_JBEOTZ010000106.1:0-3359 GCF_040303825.1 Streptomyces sp. NPDC094143 | reverse complement strand
GTTCGACGCACCGTCCTGATTGATGGCCGAACCCCGCACCACAGCCAGCACCTGATGCCCCCGCGCCCGCGCGTCCGACAACCGCTCCAGCAGCAACACGCCCACCCCCTCGGAGAGGGCGAACCCGTCCGCGTCGGCGGCGAACGGCTTGCAGCGGCCGTCGGGGGCGAGCGCCCGCTGGCGGCTGAAGGCGACGAACGCGCCCGGGCCCGCCATCACCGTGGCGGCCCCGGCGATGGCGAGGGAGCAGTCGCCGTTGCGCAGGGCGCGCACGGCCAGGTGCAGGGCGACCAGCGAGGACGAGCAGGCGGTGTCCACGGTCACCGCCGGACCTTCCAGCCCCAGCGCGTAGGCGATGCGACCCGAGGCCACGCTGGCTGCGGCTCCGGTGGCGAGGTAGCCCTCGTTGTCGCCGGACGCGGCGCGCAGCCGGGTGGCGTACTCCTGGTCGGTGAGGCCGATGTAGACACCCGTGGAGCTGCCGCGCAGCGCCTTGGGATCGATGCCGGCGCGTTCCAGGGTCTCCCAGGCCGTCTCCAGCAGCAGCCGCTGCTGGGGATCCATCGCCGTCGCCTCACGCGGCGAGATGCCGAAGAAGCCGGCGTCGAACTCGGCCGCCCCGTCGAGGAACCCGCTCTCCCGGACGTAGCTGGTGCCGAGATGGTCGGGGTCGGCGTCGTACAGGGCGTCCAGATCCCAGCCCCGGTCGGCCGGCAGCGGCGTGATGGCGTCCACCTCGTCGGCGACCAGTCGCCACAGGTCCTCGGGACTGCGCACGCCGCCGGGGAAACGGCACCCCATGGACACGATCACGATGGGGTCGTCCGCGCGGACCTCGTCCGTGCCACCGGCGTCGGCAGCCGCCGCCCCCTGCGGCTCCGGCTCCGTTCGGCCGAACGCGCGCTCGTCGACGTAGGCGGCCAGGGCCGTGATGCTGGGGTGGTCGAAGACGACCGTGGTGGGCAGGGTCAGCCCGGTGGCGCGGTTGAGCCGGTCGCGCAGGGAGACGGCGGTCAGGGAGTCGAAGCCCATGTCCTTGAAGGCGGTCTCGTCGCCGAGTGCGCCGGCTTCGGCGGGGGTGTGTCCGAGTACGGCGGCCACGTGGGCGCTGACCAGGGCGCGCAGTGCGGCCGGCCGGCGGGCGGGCTCCAGTGCCGCGATGTCGCCCAGCGCGCCGGTGGAGCCACGGGCCTCGGTCCCTTCGCCGCCTTCGTCCAAGGGGGCCGCCTCGGCGTCGGGCAGCTCCCGCAGGAGTGCGCTGCCGCGCACGGAGGTGAAGACCTCGGCGAAGCGCCTCCAGTTCACGTCGGCGACGGCGACACAGGTGTCGTCGTGGTCCAGGGCCTGCTGGAGTCCGGCGATCGCGGAGACGGGCTCGATCACGGGGACGCCCCTGCGCCGGAGGTCGTCCTGCACCGACTCGGCGATCATGCCGCCGCCCGCCCAGGGTCCCCAGGCGACGGAGAGGACGTGGGCCCCGTCGGCTCGGCGGCGCTGGGCACGGGCGTCGAGGACGGCGTTGGCGGCGCCGTACGCGGCGTGGTCGGCGACGCCCCAGGTGCCGGAGATGGACGAGAAGTAGACCACGGCGTCCAGTCGCTCGGTGTCGAGGACCGCGTCGAGGTGTTCCGCGCCCAGCACCTTTCCGGAGAGGGTGGCCGCGAGGTCGTCCACGCCGGCCTCCGTGATCGGCCCGAGCACGCTCACGCCGGCCGCGTGGACGACGGAGCGTACGGGGGTGCCGTCCGCGGCGAGGCGAGCGACCAGGCCGGCCACCGCCTCACGGTCGGCCGTGTCGCAGGCGGCGACCGTGAGCCGGGTGCCGCGCGACCGCAGTTCGGTGCGGAGTTCCTCGACGTGCGGGCCGTCGCCCGTCCGTCCGGTGAGGACGACGTGTTCGGCGCCGTTGTCCGCCAGCCAGCGGGTGACGTGGGCGCCCAGCGCGCCGGTGCCTCCGGTGACGAGGACGGTGCCGCGCGGCCTCCAGGCACGCGGGGCCGTCCTGCCGCCCGTGGGAGCGTGGACGAGCCGGCGGCCGTACGCCTTGCCGTCTCGCAGGGCGACCTGGTCCTCCTCGGCGCCCGCGGCGATGACGTCGGGCAGCAGGGCGAGGGTGCCGGGGGCGAGAGCCGCGGGGACGTCGACGAGACCGCCCCACCTCCTGGGGTGCTCCAGAGCGGCTGCCCGGCCCAGGCCCCAGACACCGGCCTGGACGGGGGACGTCGGTGCGTCGTGCGGGCCCGTTCCCACGGCCCCCTGGGTCACGCACCACAGGGGCGCCTCGATCCCCGCGTCACCGAGGGCCTGGACGAGGGTGAGGGTGCCGGCCAGTCCCAGCGGAACAGCAGGGTGCTCCGGGTGCGGCCGTGTGTCGAGGGACAGCAGGGAGAGGACACCGGTGACCGCCTCGGCACCACCGGTCCGGCCGAGCAGCGCCTGAAGATCCGCCCGGCTCATGTCCCCGGACCCGACGGCGAGGGTCAGGGTGCGGACGCCTCGGTCCTCGAGCGCGGCCCGCACCGCGGTGGCCGCACTGCCGCCCTCGGCGGCTGTGGGGACGACGAGCAGCCAGGTGCCTTCGACGGCGACCGGGGCGGCCGCAGCCGGAAGGGCTCGCCACTCGACACGGTGACGCCAGCCGTCCACCGTGGCTCGTTCCCGGCGCGCCTTGCGCCAGGCCGCCAGTGCCGGGACGACGGCGTGCAGCCCGTCCTGGTCGGAGACACCGAGGGTTGCCGCCAGCTCCGACGGATCGCCTTCCTCCACCGTGCGCCAGAACTGCTCGTCGACCGGATCGGAGGAGTTCCGCTGCTCGGCCTTCGGCGCGTCCAGCCAGTAACGGCGGCGCTGGAAGGCGTAGGTGGGCAGGTCGACACGGCGCGGGGACAGCCCCTCGAAAGCGGCCGTCCAATCGACCGCGACACCACGCGCCCACGCCTCACCCAACGACACATACAAGCGCTCCAGGCCGCCCTCGCCCCGGCGCAGGGACCCCACGACGACGGCATCGGCGCCCGCCGCCTCGACGGTCTCCGCCACCGGAACGGTCAGCACCGGATGCGGACTCATCTCCAGAAACGCACCATGCCCGGACTGGGCGAGCCGCCGGACGGCCGGCTCCAACCGCACCGTCTGCCGCAGGTTGCGGTACCAGTACCCGGCATCCATCTCACCATCGGTGACCCACTCCCCCGTCACCGTCGACAGGAACGGCACCGACGGCTCCCCCGCCGAGACCGGGGCCAAAACCTCGGCCAACTCGTCCTCGATGGCCTCGACATGCGCCGAGTGCGAGGCGTAGTCCACCTCGACACGACGCACCCGGACACCCGACCCCTCGGCGTGCACAACCAGTTCGT
>NZ_JBEOTZ010000105.1:0-3373 GCF_040303825.1 Streptomyces sp. NPDC094143 | reverse complement strand
TGCTGTCGGGGGTGCCCGCCCCCCCCCCCCCCCCCCCCCCCCCCGCGCCCCCCCCCCCCCCCCCCCCACGCCACATCGGCCGATCCGGTCGGCTGCTGCGGCATCCACGTCGGTGACCACAGCGCCTGTCTGGCTCACCTGAACGAGGCCGACCGCGCCGCCTACCTCGCGACACTGTCACCCGGCGCCGACATCGACTACCGTGGCACCCCCTTCACCCCTGAACTGCTGAATCAGTTGCTCGCCGCCTTATGCGATCCCAGCACCGGTAAGCCCCACATTGGCGTCGCCCGGTTTGGCCAGGCAACCTTCTCCGGCGGCGCCCGGTTCGACGGGGCAACCTTCTCCGGTGACGCCCGGTTTGGCCAGGCAACCTTCTCCGGCGGCGCCCGGTTCGACGGGGCAACCTTCTCCGGCATGGCCTGGTTCGGCTGGGCGATCTTCTCCGGCGTCGCGCATTTCGGCTGGGCGATCTTCTCCGGTGACGCCCAGTTCGACGGGGCGTCCTTCTTCGGTGACGTCCAGTTCGGCGAGGCGTCCTTCTCCAGCGTCGCCCGGTTCGGCAGGGCGTCCTTCTCCGGCGTCGCGCATTTCGGCTGGGCGATCTTCTCCGGTGACGCCCGGTTCGGCGAGGCGTCCTTCTTCGGTGACGCCCAGTTCCACGAGGCGTCCTTCTCCAGCGTCGCCCGGTTCGACAAGGCGTCCTTCTCCAGCGTCGCCCGGTTCGACAAGGCGTCCTTCTCCAGCGTCGCCCGGTTCGACAAGGCGTCCTTCTCCGGTGACGCCCGGTTCGACAAGGCGTCCTTCTCCGGTGACGCCCGGTTCGACAAGGCGTCCTTCTCCGGCGACGCCCAGTTCCACGAGGCGCGGTTTGAAGTGGCTTCGCGCCTGGGACCGCTGGTGTGTGGCCAGCGGGTGGTATTAGACGCTGCGGTGTTCCAGCAGCCGGTAACGGTAGAGATAGCCGCCCGTCAGATGAGCTGTGCGCGCACCCGCTGGGCGTCGACCGCCACGCTGCACCTGCGCTACGCCGAGCTGGATCTCAGGGACGCGATCTTGGAGTATCCGGTGCTGGTCGCCACCCGCCCCACCCCTTTCCCCCCGCCCAACTGGATGGGCTGGCCGCCAGAGACCGCGTTGTCCGGTCTGGAACCCGGTGTGGGTCTGGCGTCGGTGGGCGGGGTGGACGCCGCGCACCTGGCACTGCACGACATCGACCTGAGCGGGTGCCGGTTCGCCGGCGCCGTCCACCTCGACCAGCTGAGGGTTGACGGCTGGTGCACCTTCGCCACCACCCCCGCCGGATGGAACCGGCGCTTTCCCTGGCGGTGGAGCCGGCGCAACACACTGACCGAGGAGCACCACTGGCGAGTCGGCGCCGCCCGCCACCCCGATCAGGCCGTCGCCCTGGGCTGGATGAGCCCGCCGCAGGACGCCCCGAAGTTGAAGCCGGCGGCGGTGGCAGCGCTGTACCGGCAGTTGCGCAAGTCGCTGGAGGACGGCAAGAACGAGCCGGACGCCGCCGACTTCTACTACGGCGAGTGCGAGATGCGCCGCCACGACACCACCCGGCCCCGGGGGGAACGAGCGCTGCTGAGCCTCTACTGGGCCCTGTCCGGGTACGGCCTGCGCGCCACCCGCGCACTGGCCTGGCTGGGGGCGGCCATGGCTGTCACGATCGCGGTGATGGTGCTGTGGGGCCTGCCCGCCGACGCCCCGAAGCCGACCACCACCGGCCGCCAGGCCGCAGTCGGACAGGAGATCGTCCTGACCACCGACACCCCCGAACCGGTCAACCCCACCGGCCCGCCGGCCGAACGGGTCACCACCGAACGGGTGGAGAAGAGCCTGCGGGTGGTGATCAACTCGGTGATCTTCCGCTCCTCCGGCCAGGACCTCACCACCACCGGCACCTACACCGAGATGGCCTCCCGGCTGGCCGAACCCGTCCTCCTCGGCCTGGCCGTACTCGCCGTACGCAGCCGCGTCAAACGCTGACCATCACCCACACGGTCGAAGAGACAACGGCGTCCCACCGGGCATGAAGTGATCGGTGCGCTCGCACCGCCCGAGACACCGCACGGAGGATTCCAATGCCCAGGTCACAGAAGCGCCCACTGAAATCCTCCGTGCGGCCCGACAGCGAGGCGAAGGTACCCCCAGCCGGCTTCAGGCCTCACGGCTGTGATCCGAGCTCCTGGCGGACATCGAGGTAGCAGCGCAGCCGTACACCCGGCTCGCCCGGCACTCGAATCGCGCTGTCCGCCGAAGCGGTCGCCCAGCGCCCGGCAAGCAGCGCCTGAACGGCGAATGCGGTCTGGTCGTCACACGCTGCGACGTCGACGACGGCCAAGCCCGGCTGCGCCACGTGCGCTTCGCTGATCGGCTTCATGCCCGGCACGACGTATCCGTGAGCCTGCAAGTTCCCGCGCCATGGCACGTTCACCCGACCGAGTAGCGCCATCACCGGCCCCGGGCCTCGCCCCCCGACCCCCCTCGCTGCCGTCGATAGGCGCTCACCCCCGGGATTCGATGCGCTTCACGCCAGCGTCGCGGTCCGGGGGTCGACCCGTTCGTGGACACACTGCTTGGTGACCGGATCCAAGACGGCGACCTTCAGCGGGCTCTGGGCGGCTTCCTCGACACGCGACAACCAGGCCCGGCCCGGGACCAGGATGGTCAGGTCCGCAGGCCACCCGGCGAGCGCCGAAGGATCAGGGCACACCACACCGGCCAGCTGGAACGCGGCCCCCTTGCGCGGCCGGCTGTAGAGGAGCAGCCCGTTGCCATGGGCGGGGCTCTGGTCGCCGCATGTGACGGCCTTGCCGGAGGCGGAGCAGACCAACTGCATGAACGCGCGCCACAGCCCGGCCTTGATGCCCGCGTGCTCGAAGAAGTCCGCCAGCCGCTGCTGCTCCGCCTGCTGCTCCTCATGTGCCTCTTCCTCGGCGGCCAGCCGACGGTCCTCGGCAGCCAGTCTGCGCTGCTCGGCGGCCACTCGGGCTCGCTCGGTGGCAACGGCCTGCTGCTGTGCGGCCCGTCGGCGTTGCTCGGCCGCAGCCGCCTGTTGGACGGCTTCGCGGCATCGGCCTCCAGCCGGGCTCGGGCGATGGCCAGGTGGACGTAGCAGTGGGCGGTCCACCACACCGTGCCGTCCGGGCCGGTATGAGCATGGACCCGTCCCTGGAGAATCCCCCGGACCGCCTCGATGAGGGAACAACTGATGTGCGTCCACGCCGCCTTCGTCTTCACCGTGCGCGGCGCCGCCCAGGTTCAGGGGGCGGGCAGCGCGGTCACGGGCAGCGCGCCCTGCGATGCGCCCGCCCGAGGGCTGCCCGACGAGCAGCGCCCACCCCAGTGCCGCCTGCATCGG
>NZ_JBEOTZ010000104.1:0-3378 GCF_040303825.1 Streptomyces sp. NPDC094143 | reverse complement strand
GCACGGCTGCATCAGTACGAGGCCCAGCCGGCCGGCCGGCGCAGAACCGCCGCCGCCGCGGAGCCCGGCTGGATGCGCTGGTACCCAGTCTTCCCTCGCCTGCTGTTCGTCCTCACCGGCGCCTCCCGTACCAGGCTGGAGGGCAGGATCAGCGACCTGCAGGCGATGGCCTCCCAACACCCGCTGGCCGCCACGCTCGCCCGCCAGGTGCCACTCGGAGCGGCCGTCCTCGAAGACCTCGAACAACACGGCCCCACCGCGGAAGTATGGACACCTCTGGCCGGCGGCACACCCCGCCCCTGGACCGACCTGTGACGAACTCACTGCGCTGGCACAGCCAGTGCGGCAGGACCACCCCGGCGCCCCGGACAATCACCCGGGGCGCCGAGGTGTTCGCCGCATCAGCCGCTGGTCCCGAGGTGCGGGTGCTCCGGGGTGTTACGGCGTGGTCAGTGAGCGCAGCCGGTCGGCGATGTCGTAGACGGTCAGGCGCAGAGCGCGGATGTCGGTGATCAGGTCGCGCCACGGTTCGTAGGAGTCGTCGATGGTTTCGCCGGAGGCCCGGATGTAGGCGATGGCGACGCCGTAGGCGAAGAACTCGTTGCGTGCCGGCAGCGGCCGCAGGAGGACGATCTGCTCCAGGAGGGCAGCCGCGCGCCAGAAGGCGTCCGGCGCGCCGACCTCGATGCTCGGGGTGTTCACGCGGTGGCGGGCGACGGCGGCCACGAGGCCTGAGTAGTCGCGCACGGTGAGCTGCTTGCCGAGCAGGTCCTCCTGCCGGTCCAGGAGCCAGCGGATGTCGATGTGCAGATCCAAGATCAAGCCGCCCGGCGTGCGCTGTCGACGCCCTCGGACAGCCCTCCGAAGTCACGGTCGAAGGCCTCGGCGATCCCGGGCCGGGCGACCACCTCGCGGAACGCCGCAGTGGCATCGGCCAGGCGCAGCTGGTTCTCCTCCTGGACCGCGAGGTCCGCCAGAAGCGCCCGCACGCTCGTGCCCCGGGCGGCCGCGATGGCGGCCAGCCGGTCCCTGGTCTCCATGTCGATCTTCACCGTCGTATCTGCCATACCCCCGAGTATGCACCCCTGACTACCTTCACGAATACTTTCGCGGCATCGTGCTGAGGGTGAAGACGGCATCAGTCCCGCTCTGCAACGCTGGCGCGCATCAAGACCGCGCTGCTGGCCGACGCCGTGGCGCAGGTGGTGCAGCGGCCGTCGCCATCGGGGTGGGCGCGCCGGGGCGTGGGGCCGGGGCAGGTGCGGCAGGGCGGCCAGCCCAGGCAGGCCGGGCACAGGTCCTCGCCGGGCGCCGTCCCGGGCACTCCGCAGCCGGCGCATTCCACGAGCGCCCGGTAGGTCAGGGCCTCTGTCACCGTGCGGGCGGCGGCCGCGGCCGAGGAGCGCTCCGCCGCGTGCTGCTCGGGGGCCGGTTCGGGCGGCTGAGATGGGGTGTGGTGGCCGGTCGCGGTGGCGGGCGGCGGGTAGGCCTGGGCGGCGCGCAGGCGGGCGGCGATGATCGCGCCGACCGAGGTCCGCACCGGTGTGGGCAGGGGCCGGCCGGTGATGACGTGCCGCAGTTGCTCGGTGCTCCAGCCTGCTTCCAGCATCACGGTGATCACGCGGCCCTGATCGGTCAGTGCCTTGCCCGTCAGCAGCAACTCCGGGCGGCTTCCTCCGATCTCCAGCAGGAGCCGGATCCCCGGATGCAGCTCATCGGCAGGCGGAGCCGGGGCGGGAGCAGCCGGCGGATGCGGCTGGTCCGGGCCCGCAACCTTGCGCGGTGCGTCGCCGTGGGCGCACGGACGGAAGGGGCTGGTGTTCTGCTTCTCAGTCTTCTTACTCATGGTGTTCTTAGTGGGGTGATTGACCGACGTCGGCTTATCCACTGATGGAAAACCCGACATCGGTTGTGACCTGGTGTTTTGCCAGGCGGGCAGGTCGGTAATGCAGTACGCGGCCGGGCCGAGGGTGCCATCGGGGTGGCGCAGGCGTTCGCGCAGCAGGAAGCCGTGCTGCTCCAGTTCTTTCAGTCCGCTTCTGACGGCTGCCTCGCCGTCACGGCTGCGGCGCGCCAGGTCGGTGACGGTCATGCGCCAGCCGTCGCGGTGGGTGCTGATGAGTCCGAACAGGCCCTTCGCCTTGAACGACAGGCGGCCGTCTCTGAACAGGCCGTTGGCGATCTGGGTGAACTAATCTGCGGCCATCACTCCCCGCCGGATTCCTGCGGCGAACCCATCCCCCCGCGCGCTGGGCGCAGCGGAAGCGAGCGCCGTCCTGGCCCTCTGGGCGCGGTCGGCGTCGAGGGCCGGGCGGTCCGTGATCGAGTAGACGATCTGACCGAGGGTGCCGTCCGCACACCGGAGCTGTTCGCGCACGAGGTAGCCGTGCTGCTGGAGTTCACCGAGCGCACGCCGGACGGCATCGCGGCCGTCGGGCCCGACTCTCACCAGGCCGGCGACCGTCACCTGCCAGCCCGCGGTGTGCGTGCTGATGTAGCCGAACAGGCCCTTGGCGCGGAACGACAACATGGGATCGCGGAAGAGGCCGTTGGCGATCTGGGTGAACTGATCCGCGGCCATCACGCCGCGCCGTACCCCGCACCGAAGCGGCTCACAGCGCTCCCCCACGCACCGTGAGCGCGTCCACGCTGAGGCCCTGCGGCCATCGCGAGGCCCAAGGACAACCAGCTTCGCTGGATCGGGAACTGTGGACGAAACCCATACCGCCAGCCCACCAGGCACCCACAACCAGCCTGCCGACCACCAGACCCGACCAGCGGCAACGATCCAACAACGTGCGCAGTGAAGAGCCCTGGTCGGCATCATGGTCGGGCCAGCCGGAGTCACCACCCCGATCGAGGCGGATTCGGTGTCGCAGACCGCTGCGCAATCACCGGGTGCGCCATCCGATGCGCAATCACGAGGTGTGCCATCGGCGACTCCACGCGCGACGGCCACGCAGCACGCGAATGATCCTGCGCAATCACCGTGCACCGTCCACTGCACACAGCCAGATGCGCCCCCCGCGACCCTGCGCAATCGGACTAGAGCGGGCAGCTGGTCTGCCGCCTGATAGCTCACAGAGCTGCGCAAGAAGGCCGAGAGACCGGGGCAACCGACCACGGCTACGGGCAGCGCGGCCATCTGCCGCGGTCCCGCCCCGTGCGCCGCCTGGGCACGCTGTTGCCCGCTCCCCCATCCAGCAGCCGGGACAGATCAGTCCGCCCTGTCCCAACCGTGGCCGATCTCGTGGTTGCGCCTATCGCGAGACCGACCACCCGCTTAGACGGTGTCCTATGTGGTGAGGCGGACGTACCGCTTGTAGCAGCAGAGGGCTGCGGCGAGGCCGAGAAAGGCCAGGTAGTTGCGTGGATTGC
>NZ_JBEOTZ010000103.1:0-3406 GCF_040303825.1 Streptomyces sp. NPDC094143 | reverse complement strand
CAGACACCGGGCACCCCGCTACGACGTGGGCAAAACCGTCCGCCGGGAGAAGACCCTTACCGCCCTACAACGGATGAAAGGTTAAAGAACAAGCTGAGAGCCTGTTTCTGAACCGGAGTCGGCCGAGCACTGATCATCAGAAGTTAGGGTTACCAATAGATCGACTGATTTGGCTGACCGGGAGGGCACATGGTTCGGGGGCGTGTGCTGCGTTTAAGGGCTGCTGGGTTGGTGTGTGTTTTCGCTGTTGGGTCCGGGTGCTCGGGAGGGGAAGCGTCGCCCCCTGGCGCGGCAATGTCTGACGAGGCGCGGTCCTACCTGTCCACCGCCTTGGACCTGATGGAGGACAACGCACTTCGCCGCGACGATGTCGAATGGGATGACATACGGCGAGCAGCCTTCACCGAAGCCGGCAGCGCGCATCGTCCCGTCGAAACCTATCAGGCTATCAAGGTAGCCCTGAGCAAACTGGGAGACGGGCACAGCGGATTCATCGACCCGAAGAGGGCGAAAGAGCTGCAAGGGGACGAGCAGATCCGCAACCCTGTGGAAGGGCGGGCGTTGGCCGGCCGCATGGGGTACCTGTCGCTCCCCGGCGTCCAGGGATCAGAGAAGGTCTATCAGCAGTACGTGCGGGAGGGGCGCGATGCCGTGGCGAAGGCTAACCGTCCGAACGCCTGCGGCTGGGTGATCGACCTGCGCCGTAACCGCGGTGGCAACATGTGGCCGATGCTTGCCGTCGTGGGACCGATCCTCGGTGACGGCAACGTCGGGTCGTTCGTCGATGCGGACGGCAAGAGGACGGTGTGGTCCATTGAGAAGGGCAGCCCTCGTCTGGACGGTGACTCCACCGGCTGGGGAACAAGTCCTCCAGTAGGCGGCGGATCAGCCCCTGCTGCGGTGCTCACCAGCCGCTCCACCGCCAGTTCCGGGGAGGCGGTGACTGTGGCCTTTCGTGGGCGCCCTAATACGCGCTCTTTCGGCGAGGACACCACAGGCGTCCCCACCGGCAACGCACAGCACCGACTGTCCGACGGGGCGATCCTCAATCTGACGGAGGTGAAGGACGCCGACCGCACGGGGCGCGCATACGACAGCCCCATACCGCCTGACCAGCCAGTCGTCGACAACCTCGGGCGCGGAGGAAGTAGAGATCCCGTCCTGGACGCTGCAACGCAATGGTTGTCCGAGCAGCCCGGCTGCTCGTAGGCGGCCCGGGTGACCAGCTGGCCGGCGCCGGTTTCCTTGGCCAGCTGGGGGTCGCCCCGTTCCGGGCCAGGCGCCTGGTCATAAGGGTGATGGCGGCCCAGGTGATCAGGGTTTCGGAGTGCTGGATGAGCCGTTCGTAGTCTCTCGCGTGACGGCGGGCGTGCACCATCCAGGCGAGCGACCTCTCGACGACCCAGCGGCGGGGCAGCACGACGAAGCCGGAGGCGTCTTTGGGGCGGCTGACCGGCTTGATGGTGAGGTTGAGGTGCTGTTTCGCCCAGTCGACAAGTTTCCCGGCGTAAGAGATCGTCTCAGTTGGTCAATCTCCGATAGCAGATGAGTGTGGCCGCGATGCCAGCGAAGGCGAGGAAGTGTTCGGCCTTGCGTTCGTAGCGACGGTGCAGACGGCGGTACCCGGATAGCCACGCCACCGTCCGCTCCACGGTCCAACGGTGGCGGCCCAGGCGCTGGGAGGACTCGATCCCCTTACGGGCGATGCGGGGTGTGATGTTCCGGGATCGGAGCCATTTCCGCAGGTGGTCGTAGTCGTAGCCCTTGTCTCCGTGCAGCTTGGCGGGGCGGCGTCGACGCGGTCCACGGCGAGATCGGATGGGCGGTATGCCGCGGACGAGGGGTTCGAGACCCTGGCTGTCGTGGGTATTGGCTGCGGAGATGCCGATGGAGAGGGGCAGACCGGTTCGCTCCGTGATCAAGTGGATCTTCGAGCCCTTCTTGCCGCGATCGACAGGATTCGGGCCTGTCAGCTCCCCCCTTTGAGGGCCCGCATGTTCACGGAGTCAATCGCGCACCGCGACCAGTCCAGATCTCCCCGGGCGCCGAGTTCGTCCAGCACCAGACGGTGGAGCTTCGCCCACACCCGCGCAGCGGACCACTCGGAGAACCGTCTGTGGACGGTCTGCCACGACGCGCCGAAGACCGGCGGCAACTGCCGCCACGTGCATCCCGAGGTAGCGACAAAGATGATCGCGGCAAGGACCGCGCGATCGTCAACTCGCCGACGGCCACCGCCCTGCGGCCTTGTGGGAATCGGCGGTCTCACAGCCCCGAACAACTCCCACAACCCCTCCGGCACCAGCCCCTCAACGAAGCCCATCGAGTACAGCCCTCTCCCTCGGTCCAGGACTCACCGAATCGTCAACGGCCCTCCCAGGCGCCCCGAAACGCGCGAGGTAGTGCCACACCTTCTTGATCGCCTGTGGGTCATGGTGGCCGGCACGCGCTGCCTCCCCGACGATGCGCGGATTGAGTACGCCGTCGACGGCGATCTGTGCGCCCAAGTCGACGTACTCCTGACCGCGGTAGCCGGGATGACGGAGGAGTTCTGCGACATTGAGTCGGAAGCCGGGGTGCCACTCCACGGGGCAGCCCAGGCGTAACGCCGCAACCTCCACAGCCGTCCCTCGATAGCAGGGGTCGAGGACCAGCGCCTCGGCGTGGCAGTTCGGTCGCACAGGCCCGTGGACCTGCGCCTCGATGTAGTCGTCAAGGTTGTCCTGGCGATCGGCGAGGGCAAGCTCGATGAGCCCCATGCGGGCCGCGACACCGAAATCCGAGGGTTCAAGGAAACTGTCCGGGTAGCAGAACGTGGTCCGCGTCAGCGTCTCGGCCGTCAGCCGAAAGTGGGCAGAGCCGAATTGCGGTGCCCCGCCGACAGGCTTGCGACGGAAGTTCAAAGCCCCGTAGACGGGCCGCTCATGAGGGAGTGCGTCGTCGTAGGCCCCGTCGAAGATCCGGCTCTCCCAGCGCCACCGGTCGCCGCCGGGATATGCGGTCAGTCCGCCGTTGCTGGTCCCCGTGACGAACTGTGAGCGGTAGACACCGTCCTCGGACATGGCATCCAGGATCGGCTTGTCGTGCAGTAGCCGGTCCGGGTGGAAGTTGAGGGTCACCCGCAGCGTCGGGTCCATCGGAGGGCCCGACGCCAGTTCCGCGACATGGCCAAGGGCCCGTTCCTGTGGTGTCTGGGATGCTGCGGAGCTCATCCGCACAGTGTTCCTCAAGCTGATCAACCGCTGCACGCGGATTGTCTACCGACAGTCCTGCCATGCGGGAGACGGAGCTGGCACCAATCGAGACGATCTCTACTGATCTTTTCGTAAGTTCGGTGGGTGTGGTGGCCCTGCGAGTGGGAGGCTTTCGGGGTGGCTTATCAACCCTCATCTTCGGCTGCCGGCTC
>NZ_JBEOTZ010000102.1:0-3520 GCF_040303825.1 Streptomyces sp. NPDC094143 | reverse complement strand
CGCCACCACAGTCGGCGAGTCCCCCACGTATGACCGGCGGAAACGTACCGGGCCCGGACCCGAGACCTGGCCATCGGCAATGGTGGCGTGGCCGTCGTGCCGCTATGGCATCTGCGGCCTGGTTGTGCTGCGGAGCCGAAGTGGGACGGATTTCGAGCTCTCGTCTCCGTCGACGCGGGCTCTACAGACGCACTTCCACAATCACCTGCCCCCGTCTTGCCGTCCCGGTCGGTCAGCGGCGAGAATCCACTTGCTGCGGATCAGTCACAAGCACTACGTCGGCTGTCAAGGGCTGCCCTCTTCAGCCCGCTTGGTTGCCCTGCTTGCGTGCCTTTCGGTCAAGGCGAGCAGCAGCAGGGACAGACTGGCCAGCACCATGAGCACGATTCCCACGACCACATCGATCACCTGGGCGCCGTCAAACACCTCGGTGTTCTGCGTGCTGATGACCCACGGCGAGGCGATCATCCAGGCCCCGGCCGCCAGCACCACCAGATCAGGCCACTTGCCGGGGTAGCGGAAGAATCGGGAGAGGGCGATGAAAAACACGATCATCCCGACACCCAGTTCGTTGCGATGTGCATCTTTTGCGGTGTCCGGGTAGCCCACGATCCACGGCGCGACGAACAACACCACTGCGCCCAGAAGCATCAGCAGCCCGATGATCTGTTGCCTTTGCGCCCGCATCAAAAACTGATCGGAGGGATTCCTCTTGGGCCGGGCAGTTCCCGGCTTGTGCGCTGTTGCCATGCCACACCTCCGCCATTTACGGCCGGGTACCCATCGCCTCGGGGGCCAGATCCTCGTTGCCCGTGTTGATGAACTCGACGAAACGGTTCATCACTGACTCGGTGGACTGCGATGGCATCTTGCTGTGCCTCTCCGGAGACGTTGGAACGGGTACCAGCGAGCGTAACATCGAATCGATGTGCACATCGAATCGATGTTCTCGTGCGAAGATGGACTCATGCTGGAACTCGCGATACTCGGCTTCCTCGCCGAGGGACCCCTGCCTGGACACGAGCTGCGCCGCCGCATCTCACAGCTGACCGGCTATACGCGGCCGGTCAGTGACGGCAGCCTGTATCCGGCGATCAATCGCCTGACCAGGGCGGGCTTGATCGAGCGGCGCGCCGACCCGGCCGCGGGGGCGGCCCGGTACGTGCTCAGTCTGACCGCGGCCGGACGGGCCGAAATGCTTCAACGCCTGCGCAAGCCGGCCGACCACGAGATCACCGACTTCACCCGGTTCTACGTCGTCCTGGCCTTCCTCTCCCACCTCCCCGACGTGGCCGAACAGCACGCGGTGCTGCGCAGACGGCTGGAGTTCCTGGAGGAACCGGCGAGCTTCTTCTACGACAACGATCGGCCGTTGCGTGCCGAGGAGATCACCGACCCCTACCGGCGGGGCATGCTGCTCACCGCCCGCGCCACCAGCCGCGCCGAGCGGACCTGGCTGCGCGAGGCCCTCGGGGAGAAGGCGCCCGCATTCGACACCGCATGCGCCGACAGCGATCCGCATGCGCCCGCCGCTCCCGCGAGCTGACTGTCCACGGAGGTACCCCCATGCTTGCTTCCTGGTATGACGACCAGGGACCCGCCGCCGATGTCCTGCACGTCGGTGAACTCCCTGATCCCGTCCCCGGCCCCGGCGAGGTCCGCGTCCGCGTCACCGTCTCGGGCGTCAACCCCGGCGACACCAAGAAACGGCGCGGCTGGCTCGGCTCGTCCATGCCCTTCCCGCGGGTGATCCCGCACAGCGACGGCGCCGGAGTCATCGACGCCGTGGGCGCCCCAGTCGACGCCCGCCGCGTCGGACAGCGGGTCTGGGTATACGGCGCTCAGTCCTACCGCCCCTTCGGCACAGCCGCCCAGTACACCGTCGTACCCGACCACCAAGCCGTACCTCTGCCAGATCATCTGAGTGATGAGCTGGGGGCGAGCCTCGGCATCCCCGGCATCACTGCCCACCGCACCGTCTTCGCCGACGGCCCGGTCGACGGCCAACTGGTCCTGGTCCACGGAGTTCTCGGCGGCGTCGGCTCCCTGGCCGCCCAGCTCGCCCACTGGGCCGGCGCGACTGTGATCGCGACCGTACGCCGAACCGCGGACCTCAGCCGCGTCGACGCGGCCGTCGTCTCCCACGCCGTCGCCCTGGATACCGGCGACCCCGCCGCGGCCATCCGCTCGTACGCGCCGCGGGGCGTCGACCGGATCATCGAGGTCGCGCTGTCCGACAACGTCGATCTCGACAACGCCGTCGCCGCCAACAACGCCGTCATCGCCGCCTACGCCACCGGCGCGGACCGCACGGAGATCCCCTTCTGGCCTCTGCTGTTCAACAACGTCACCCTGCGGCTGCTCGGCAGCGACGATTTCCCCGCCGAGGCCAGGCGCCAGGCCGCCCGCGACCTCACCTCCGCCGCCGCCGTCGGCGCCCTCACCGTCGCCGTCGGCGACTGTCACCCGCTGGACGACATCGCCAAGGCCCACGACCACGTCGACGCCGGCGGTGGCCACGGCCGCATCCTGGTCACCATCCCCCAATAGCCCAGACTCGGAACACTGCCCTGCTCAACTGCCTAACCCTGCGGGGCGGCCCGTCGCGCTGCCAAGTATCAGGACCAGTTCCCGCCGGCGAGGGTGGCCCAGCGTTCGGCTGTCTTGGGGTGGATTCCGATCAGGTCGGCGATGACCATGGGCGGCAGGAAATTCCACCGGCAACCGGTTCACCGGCGAGCGCTTCGAGAAAGCCACGAACGTGACCCTCAAATCAGTGGTGTTCCGCTCTTTCGGACAGGACCTGAAGACCGCCGACACCTACATCGAGATGACCTCCCGCCTGACCGAACGTCCTCCTGGGCCTGGCCGTCCTCGCCATCCGCAACCGCGTCAAACGCTGACTGCCCTGACCCTTCCTGGCCTTCGTCGCCGTCGCAGCAGCCCTCATCGGACATCGCCACCCGGCATGCTGAGGCGCGAGGTCAGTCCGTCGGGGTCAATGGGTCCGGTCGGGACAACGCCTCGGACAGTGACAGCCCGTCCCTCGCGGCAACGATCCGACGCGCCCGCAGTTCGGCTCGGGTGCGCGGGCGGTACTTGGGCTCCTTGCCACACCCGCAGACCGATAGCCCCTCGTAGCGGAGCCCTTCACCCAACACCGCAGCCGCCACAGACCAGCCACGGACATCACGCCTGGGCGGCGGAGCGAAGTCATGACCAGCGCAAATGAGGGGCTGAGAACAGTTTGGGCACACGTGCTCGCGCAGCGGATGGGCATCCTGCTTGAAGCTGACACGGCACGAGACACACGCGTAGTGCAGCTTGTAGTAGGTCATGGCGTAGAAGCACACCGGGTCACCGTACCGAGCAGATCTCCAAGCGGACCACCCGTTTCGAGCAGCCGACAGTCCGCCATCAGAAACGGTGTCTTAGACGGTGTCCTATGTGGTGATCGCTCGTTGGTCCGTTCATGGGGCGGGGTACGTGGAGTTGGATTGTTCCGGACGGCTTGTGGGAG
>NZ_JBEOTZ010000101.1:0-4102 GCF_040303825.1 Streptomyces sp. NPDC094143 | reverse complement strand
GCCCGCACGCCGCTCGGTAGCCAGCGTCGCCGCCCTCGGCGCCCTCCCGCTCGCCCTCACCGCGCTGACTGCCACGCCGGCGGCCGCGCACGGTAGTCCTCTCGTACCGCCTGTGGTGTGAACCTCCCGCACGTCGTGCTGATTTCAGGCATTTTGTCTGCTTAGCATGCGAGTTCCGCGCTCCACACGTCGGCGATGTCCCCACACGTCCGCCCGGGGCGCAACTGCCCCGTACGAGAGGACCTCAGATGGCGCTGACGGGCCGTCAAAGCGCACCGTCCGAGCATGCCTTCTCCCCGCACGACGCCGTACTGAACTCCGCTGCCCCGCACGTGGCCCGCCGTCGCTTCCTGACCGTCACCGCGGCGGCCGCGCTGCTCGCCTTCTCCACCAACCGGCCGGCCCGCGGCGCCACCGCCACCCGCGAGCTGGACGCGGTCCGTATCACCGACAACCCGTTCACGCTCGGGGTGGCCTCCGGGGACCCGCTGCCCGATTCGGTGCTGCTGTGGACCCGGCTGGCCCCGCAGCCCTTCGCGGAGGACGGCGGTCTTGGCCAGCAACGGGTCGTCGTGTACTGGGAAGTGGCCATCGACGAGTGGTTCTCCTTCGTGGAGCACCGGGGCGTCGCCACGGCCCACCCGGAGTACGCGCACAGCGTGCACGTCGACGTCAAGGGCCTGATGCCGGACAGCGAGTACTACTACCGGTTCCGGGTGGGTGCCTGGATCAGCCCCACCGGCCGGACCCGGACGGCACCGGCCGCGGGCGGCGACACCGACGGCATGCGGCTGGCCGCGGTCGCCTGCCAGGCCTACCAGGACGGCTACTACACCGCCTACCGGCACCTGGCGCAGGAGGACGTCCACGTCGTCTTCCACCTCGGCGACTACCTCTACGAGTGCGCCGTGGACTCCGCCGGCGGGGCCCGCCGCTACACCGACCGCGAACTGCCCGACGTCTTCAACCGCGAGACGACCACCCTGGCGGACTACCGGCTGCGGTACTCGCTCTACAAGACGGACCCGGACCTGCAGGCGGCGCACGCCCAGCACCCGTTCGTCGTCACCTGGGACGACCACGAGACGGAGAACAACCACGCCGGGGCCGTCGACGAGAACGGTGGCCCGCAGGACCAGTTCCTGGTGCGCCGCGCCG
Source organism: Streptomyces sp. NPDC094143 (assembly GCF_040303825.1). NCBI lineage: Bacteria > Bacillati > Actinomycetota > Actinomycetes > Kitasatosporales > Streptomycetaceae > Streptomyces > Streptomyces sp. NPDC094143. Next base: position 2,944 of record NZ_JBEOTZ010000101.1, on the reverse strand, counting down.
CCGCCTACCGGGCGTACTGGGAGAACCAGCCCCTGCGCGCCGAGCAGCTGCCGCAGGGCCCGGACGCCCGGCTGTACCGCCGGCTGGCGTGGGGCTCCCTCGCCCAGTTCGACATCCTGGACACCCGCCAGTACCGCTCCGACCAGGCCTACAACGACCGGCCGCACGCCCCGGGCCCCGAGTCGGACGATCCGGCGCGCACCCTCACCGGCGACGTGCAGGAGCGCTGGCTGCTGGACGGCTGGCGGTCCTCCGCCGCGCTGTGGAAGGTGATGCCCCAGCAGGTGTGCTTCTCGCAGCGCAAGTTCGACCTGACCGCTCCCGCCCGGGTCTCCATGGACGCCTGGGACGGCTACCGGGCCTCCCGCGACCGCGTGATGGCGGGCGCCAAGGCGGCGGGCGTCGCGAACTGGATGGTCCTCACCGGTGACGTCCACGTCGGGTACGCCTTCGACATCAAGGAGGACTTCGACGACCCGGCGTCGAAGACGCTGGGCACGGAGTTCACCTGCACCTCGATCGCCAGCGGCGGCGACGGCACCGAGAAGCCGTCCGACTGGGAGACCTGCATGACGGCCAACCCGCACATGAAGTACTTCGACGGCCGGCGCGGTTACGTGCGGGTCGAGCTCGGCCAGGGAAACGCCCAGGTCGACTTCCGTACGGTCTCGGCCATCACCGAGCCCGGCGGCACCATCTCGACGACCGCGTCCTTCGTCACGGAGGTGGGCTCGCCCGGCCTGAAGTCCGCCTGACGCCCGGCGCCCGTCCTGCACTCTGCCCCGGAGTCGCACGTGATCGAAATCCCTGTCGGACACCGTGACCGAAGGAGACACAACGCATGGTCCACAGACCTGCCCTGACCGGCCGCCGGGCGGCCCTCACCGCTCTCCGCGCGCTCGTCGCCACCGGGCTCCCCGCCGCCGCGGCGGCCGAGCCGACGCCCGCGGCCGGTCCTCCGCCCACGGCCGCGCAGACCCTGGGCGCCGACCGGCCGTCGGCCCCGGAGCCGCGCGCCCTGCAGCGCGATCTCGGGCTGACCCGGGCCCAGGCGTCCCGGCGGCTGGTCAACGAGGCGGAGGCGGGCACCCCCCGATCCGCGACGACGTACACCTCGCCCTCCGTGAGGAGGTGGCCGCGCGGGCCGACGCGCCGTGGGGCGTCGCCCTGCGGCTGCACGCCGATCCCGAGTACGCCTTCACCGGACACCGGCCGCGGCGCTGCTCTCGGGCGAGCTGGAGCGCGCCGGGTTCACCGTGGAGCGCGGCGTGGCCGGGATGCCGACCGCGTTCACCGGTCGCTCGGGCCGGGGCCGGCCCACCGTGGCGCTGCTGCTGGAGCACGACGCCCTGCCCAACCTCGGCCACGCGTGCGGCCACGACCTCATCGCCGCTGCGGGGCTGGGGGCCGCGATGGCCCTGGGCGCCGTGCCCGCGCTGTCCGCCGGTTCGGTGCTGGCGGCCGGCACGCCCGCCCGAGTTCGCCGCGGCGTCCGCCTCGCCCCGGGCCCGCGAGGTGCTGGCCGGCGCGGCCCGGGCTCTCGCCTGCACCGCCGCCGACGTCCTGCTGCCGGAGGAACTGCGCGAGGAGGCCTGGACACGGCACCGGACGGCGTGACTGGTTCGGCCGCTGCCGGGGAACCCGGCGGGCACCCGACCTTACCGACACCTGGAGAGGGCCATGAGTCTGTTGCGTGTGCTCGGCCGCCCCATGCTCGCCTCGATGTTCCTCACGGGCGGCATGAACTCCGTCCGCGACCCGAAGCAGGTCGCCGACGCCGCCGAGCCTGTCGTCCGCCCCGTCACCGAACGCGTCCCGGCCCTGCCCGACCGCACCGAGCAGGTCGTACGGCTCAGCGGCGCCGTACAGGTGGCGGCGGGCCTGATGCTGGCCACGGGGCGCATGTCCCGCCCGGCCGCGCTGGCCATCGCGGCCACTCTGGTGCCCACGACGCTCGCGGGACACCGGTTCTGGGAGGTGGAGGACCCCGAGGAGCGGGCCCAGCAGCGCATCCACTTCTTCAAGAACCTGTCCATGCTGGGCGGTTTGCTGATCGCCGCCGACGACACCGGTGCCCGGCCCTCGCTGCTGTGGCGCGGCTCCCACGCCGCCCGCGCGGTGCGCCGCGACGCGGGCCTGGTGCGGCGCTCCGTCCGCGCCACCGCGCGCCCGGCCGCCGCGGCCGGACGGGTCCGCGCCAAACTGCCCGCCTGAGCCGCGGCCGGACCGGCCCGCGACGACCACGCGTTAGCCCCGAGGGGCCGGGGGGACCCGAGGACCGGAGGTGAAGGACATGGGACACGGAGGAAACGTCATCGACGAGCTGGTGACCGATCACCGCGAGGTCGAAGAGATGTTCGGCAGGATCGAGGCGCTGCCGTCCGGCCACCAGGACCGCAAGGTGTACGCCGACCAGGTCACCATGGAACTCGTCCGGCACTCGGTGGCCGAGGAGGCCTACCTCTACCCGGCCGTGCGCGAGCACGTGGCCGGCGGGGACGCCCTCGCCGACCAGGAACTGAAGGACCACGCCACGGCCGAGCGGATCATGAAGGATCTGGAGGGCTGTGACGCGGGTGACGCCGACTTCGACCGGCTCGTGGGCATGCTGATGAGCGAGATCCGCTCGCACATCGCCGACGAGGAGGGCAACCTCTTCCCGCGGCTGCGCCAGGCCTGCCCGATGGACACGCTGGACGAACTCGGCGACAAGGTCCGCAAGGCGAAGAAGACCGCCCCGACCCGGCCGCACCCGGCGGCCCCCGACAAGCCTCCGGCGAACAAGCTGCTGGCTCCGGGCACCGGCATGGTCGACCGGCTGCGCGACGCGCTGTCCGGACGCGGCAAGTTCGAGTGACGCGGCCTCCGCCGCGCGTGAGAGAGAAGGGCCCGACCCCGACCGGCGGGCGGTGCTGCGGGGCCTGGGCGGCCCGGCCGTCGCCAT
>NZ_JBEOTZ010000100.1:0-4166 GCF_040303825.1 Streptomyces sp. NPDC094143 | reverse complement strand
CCGCCGTTACTGGCTGGACGCGCCGAAGGCCGAGCAGCGGAACTCCTCCGATCCGGTCGACGAGCAGTTCTGGCGCACGGTGGAGGAAGGCGATCTGGAGGAGCTGGCCACCACGCTCGGGGTGTCCGACCGGGACGGGCTGCGAGCCGTCGTCCCGGCGCTGGCGGCCTGGCGCAAGGCGGTCAAGGAGCGGGCGACGGTGGACGGTTGGCGGTACCGGGTGGTCTGGCGACCTCACGAGCTGCCTGCCACCGCGCCCCTGCGCGGCACTTGGCTGCTCGCCGTCCCCGAGACGTGGACCGACGGCGAGCTGATGCCGCGGACACGGGACGTACTGGAAGAGGCGGGCGCTGACGTCGTGTGCCTCACCGTGCCCGAGAACGCGGATCGGGCGGTGGTCACCGAACGGCTGGCCGCCGTCACCTCCCCTGCGGAACCGCCCGCGGGAGTGCTGTCACTCCTCGCGCTGGACGACACCCCCGACAAGCGGAGCAACGGCGTCTCACGGGGCCTTCTGGCGTCCATGGCCCTGAGCCAGGCACTCGCGGACGCCGGACTCGCCACCGCACTGTGGACCTTGACGCGGGGAGCGGTCGCCGTGGACGCGGCCCCGGAGGTGCCGAACGCCGGCCAGGCCGCAGGATGGGGCCTGCTGAGGGTGGCCGCGCTCGACGATCCCGAGCGGTCCGGTGGCCTCGTCGACCTCCCCGCCGGAGACGGGGCGCACGCGCTGCTGTCCCGCCTGCCCGCCCTGCTGGCCGAGCCCGGCGCAGGCGACGGCGCAACAGGGGGCAGGGAGACGGAGTTCGCCGTCCGCGCCGGTGGTGTCCGCGTCCGGCGCATGATCCGCTCGCCCCGGCGCCCGGAGCCGACGACCGCCGGTTCCGTCTGGAAGCCCCGCGGAACCGTCCTCATCACCGGAGGCACCGGTGCGCTCGGCGCCCACGTGGCCCGTGACCTCGCCCGCGACGGCGCCGGTCACCTGCTGCTCACCAGCAGGCGCGGCCCCGACGCTCCCGGCGCGGCCGAACTGGAGCGGGAACTGACCGCCCTCGGCTGCCGGGTCACCATCGCCGCCTGCGACGTCGCCGACCGCACCGCGCTCGCCGCGCTCCTGGCCGGCGTACCGGACGACCTGCCGCTCACCGCGGTCGTCCACACCGCCGGGGCCGTCGACCTGGCCAGGCCCCTCACCGGGATCGACGCGGACGAGGCCGTCGACCTCATGCACGCCAAGGTCGTCGGCGCCCAGAACCTGCACGACCTGCTGGGCGACCAACCGCTGGACGCCTTCGTGCTGTTCTCCTCCGGCGCCGGGGTCTGGGGCAACGGCGGACAGGCACCGTACGCCGCCGCCAACGCCCACCTCGACGCACTCGCCGATCGACGCCGGGCCGCGGGTCTGCCCGCCACCTCGATCGCCTGGGGCGCCTGGGCGGGCGGCGGCATGGTCGACGCCGAGGTCGCCGAGCAGCTCCTGCGCCGTGGCGTGCCCGCCATGGAGCCGAGGCCCGCCGTGCGCGCGCTGCGCGAGGCGGTCGCGGACGGTGAGACGACCCTGGTCGTCGCCGACATCCGGTGGGACCGTTTCGTACCGGCGTACTGCGCGCACGGTCACCGGCCGCTCATCGACGAGGTGCCCGAGGTCCGGGACCTGCTGGCGGAACGCCGGGAAGAGGAGGCCACCCCGGGGACCGACACCGCCGCGGCCCACGGACTGCGCGGGGAACTCGCCGCTCTGCCACCCGCCAAGCGGCACCGACGCCTGGTCGACCTGGTCCGGACCCACGTCTCCACGGTTCTGGGCTCCGGCGACGGCGTCAGGGCGGGCAAGGCGTTCCGCGACATGGGCTTCGACTCGTTGACGGCGGTCGAACTGCGCAACCGACTCGGCGCGGCGCTCGGCACCCGCCTGCCCGCGACGATCGTGTTCGACCACCCGACGCCGAAGGCGCTGGCCGACCACCTCGAAGCCGAGCTCTTCCCGGACACCACTCCCGGCAACGCCCTCGACCCCCGGCTGCGGGAGATCGAAGCGGCCTACCGGGCCGCGGCCGACCCGGCCGACAGGCAGGAGCTCACGAACGCGTTGCGCGGCCTGCTGGACAGCTGGACGGCACCGACCGACGAGCCGGCGCAGACGGCCGTCGACGAGGAACTGGTCGGCGCCTCCGACCAGGACATGTTCGACCTGATCGACAGGGAACTCGGGATCTCCTGAGCGGTCCCCCGACACGATCTCCCGATTCTCGAAGGGCTGACTGCCATGGGCAACACGGACACCACCGAGGACAAGCTCCGCGAGTACCTCAAGCGCGTCACCACCGACCTGCGCCAGACACGGCGCCGGCTCACCGACCTGGAGACGCGGGCGCACGAACCGATCGCCATCGTGGCGACCGCCTGCCGTATGCCCGGCGGCGTGCGCACCCCCGAGGACCTGTGGCAGGTCGTCGCCGACGGCGTCGACACCGTCTCGGACCTGCCGGCCGACCGTGGCTGGGACCTGGACGCGCTCTACGACCCGGACCCCGACCGGGTCGGCACGAGCTACGTCCGCCAGGGCGCCTTCCTGCACGACGCCGCCGAGTTCGACGCCGGCTTCTTCGAGATCTCGCCGCGTGAGGCGACGGCGATGGACCCGCAGCAGCGCCTGCTGCTGGAGACCACCTGGGAAGCGTTCGAGCGGGCCGGCATCGATCCGACCACCCTGCGCGGCAGCGACACGGGCGTCTTCATCGGGGCCAGCAACCAGGCGTACGCCAACGACGGCACCGGCGCCCCCGAAGGCGTCGAAGGGCATCTGCTGACCGGCGGATCCGCCGCGGTCCTGTCCGGCCGTATCGCCTACAGCCTCGGCTTCGAGGGCCCCGCCGTCAGCCTCGACACCATGTGCTCCTCGTCGTTGGTCGCGCTGCACCTCGCGGTCCGCGCCCTGCGCTCCGGCGAATGCTCCATGGCCGTCGCCGGCGGTGCCACCGTCATGGCCACCATGCGCAACTTCATCGAGTTCAGCCGTCAGCGCGGACTCGCGCCCGACGGCCGCTGCAAGCCGTTCGCCGCCGGAGCCGACGGCACCGGCTGGGGCGAGGGCGTCGGCGTGCTCCTGCTGGAGCGGCTGTCGGACGCACAGGAGCGCGGCCACCAGGTTCTCGCGGTGGTGCGGGGCTCCGCCATCAACCAGGACGGCGCGTCCAACGGTCTCACCGCGCCGAACGGTCCCTCGCAGCAGCGCGTCATCCGCGCGGCCCTCGCGGACGCAGGGGTGTCGGCCGCGGACGTGGACGTGGTCGAGACGCACGGTACCGGCACCAAGCTCGGCGACCCGATCGAGGCGCAGGCCCTCCTCGCCACCTACGGCAGGGAACACGACGCCGACCGTCCCCTCTGGATCGGCTCCCTGAAGTCCAACATCGGCCACACCCAGGCCGCCTCCGGCATCGCCGGCGTCATCAAGATGGTCGAGGCCCTGCGGCACGACACCGTCCCCAAGTCCCTGCACGCGGACGAGCTCACCCCCCACGTCGACTGGTCCTCCGGCACGCTGCGCCTGCTCACCGAAGCCGTCGCATGGCCCGAGCACGACCGGCCGCGCCGCGTCGGCGTCTCCTCCTTCGGCGGCAGCGGCACCAACGCACACGTCGTCATCGAACAGGCGCCCTCGGTGGAGGAGTCGGAAGCCCCCGCCACCGAGCGGCTTGATGTTGAGCGGCCCGGGACCGTCGTACCGTGGCTGCTGTCCGCGCGCTCCGAGACCGCGCTGCGGGAGCAGGCCCAGCGGCTCGCCGAGCGCGTGCAGTCCGCGGACCTCCGCAGCGCGGACGTCGCCCACACCCTGGCCACCGGCCGTGCCGCCCTGGAGGAGCGCACGGTGGTCGTCGGCGCCGACCGCGACGCCCTTCTGGACGCCCTGCGCGCCGTGGCCCGCGGTGAACAGCCCGCCCACACCGCACGCGGCCTCACCACGAGCCCCGGCGAGGCCGTCGACCCGGTGTTCGTGTTCCCGGGTCAGGGGGCGCAGTGGGTGGGGATGGCGGTTGAGCTTCTCGATTCGTCGCCGGTGTTCGCGGCGCGGTTCGTGGAGTGTGGTGAGGCGCTGTCGCGTTTTGTCGACTGGTCGTTGGTCGATGTGGTGCGTGGTGAGGGGGGTGCGCCGGGGCTGGACC
>NZ_JBEOTZ010000099.1:0-4504 GCF_040303825.1 Streptomyces sp. NPDC094143 | reverse complement strand
GACGGTGCGCGGGTGGTGGCGTTGCGGTCGAAGGCGATCGTGGCGCTGGCGGGCCGTGGTGGGATGGTGTCCGTCGCGCTCTCCCACGAGGACACTCTGGGGTTGATCGCCGGGTGGGAGGGCCGGATCTCGGTCGCGGCGGTCAACGGGCCCACCTCCACAGTGGTGTCGGGTGACGCCGGCGCGCTGGACGAACTGGTTGTGCACGCCGAGGGGTCGGGTGTCCGGGTGCGTCGTGTCGAGGTGGACTACGCCTCGCACTCGGCGCATGTCGAGGCCATCGAGACCGAGTTGGCCGAGGTTTTGGCCCCGGTTGTGGCGGGGGAGCCGTCGGTGCCGTTCCTGTCGACGGTGACGGGGGAGTGGGTCACCGATGGTGAGACGGATGCCGGGTACTGGTACCGCAACCTGCGCCAGACGGTGTTGCTGCAGCCCGCGATCGCCGCGCTGGTCGCCGACGGGCATGGCGCGTTCCTGGAGATGAGCCCGCATCCGGTGTTGACCGTGCCGGTGGCGGAGACCGTGGAGGCGGCGGGTGCCGACGCCGTGGTCGTGGGGTCGCTGCGCCGGGGCGAGGGCGGCCTGGACCGCCTGTACGTATCCCTGGGTGAGGCGTGGGCGCGTGGTGTCGCGGTCGATTGGACGGCCGCCTTCGAGGGGTTGTCCCCGCGCCGCGTCGACCTGCCCACCTACGCCTTCCAGCGCCGCCGTTACTGGCTGGACGCGCCGAAGGCCGGGGAGAAGGCCGCCGATCCGGTCGAGGAGCAGTTCTGGCGCACCGTTCAGGAGGGCGACCTCCAGGAAGTCGCCCGAACCCTCGGACTGAACAGCACCGAAGGACTGGGCGACATCGTCCCGGCGCTGTCCGCGTGGCGGCGGGCCGGCCGCGACCGTGCCACGGTGGACAGCTGGCGCTACCGGGTGGTCTGGCGGCCCTACGACCTGCCCGCCGCCGGCACCCTGCACGGCACCTGGGTCCTCGCCGTCCCCGAGACGCACCTGCGGTCCCCCTTGGTCGTCGCCGTGGCCCGCACCCTCGGCCAGGCGGGCGCGACCACCGTCACCCTCGCCGTGGACGCCGGCGATCCGGACCGCGCCCGGGTCGCCGCCCGGCTCGCGGACGCCGTCTCCGTCACCGAACCGGCGTCCCTGCAAGGCGTCGTCTCCCTGCTGGCGCTCGACGAGCGAGCCGCCCCCGGCCACCCGGGTGCCACCGCCGGCATGACCTCCTCCCTCGTCCTGCTCCAGGGGCTGCTGGACGCCGATCTCGACGCCCGGCTGTGGATCCTGACCAGCGAGGCCGTCACCACCGGCACCGGCGACACCGTCCGCAACCCGCTCCAGGGCGCCCTGTGGGGCTTCGGACGCGTCGTCGCCCTGGAGCAGCCCCGGCGGTGGGGCGGACTGGTGGACCTGCCCGCCGAGCTGGACGAGGACACCGCGCGTGGGCTCGTCGCCGTTCTCGCCGCCCGCGCCGACGAGGACCAGACCGCACTGCGCGGCCGGACCGCCCACATCCGCCGCCTGGTGCGGGCCCCGCTCGCCGGACGCACCGCACCGCGCGCCTGGCGCACCAGCGGAGCCGCGCTGGTCACGGGCGGAACCGGCGGCCTCGGCGCCCACACCGCCCGGCTGCTGGCCCGCAAGGGCGCCGAGCACCTGGTGCTGACCAGCCGCCGCGGACCGGACGCCCCCGGCGCCGCCGAACTGCGCGAGGAACTGACCGCCCTGGGCTGCCGCGTCACCATCGCGGCCTGCGACGTGGCCGACCGCGACGCCCTGGAACGCCTCGTGGCCGAGGTCGAGTCGGACGGGCCCGCCATCCGGGCCGTCGTGCACACCGCCGGCGTCGGCATGCTCGCGCCCCTCGCCGAAACCGACCTGGACTTCTTCGCCGAGGGTGCCCGCGCCAAGCTGCTCGGCGCGGCCAACCTCGACGCCGTCTTCGACCACGACCGGCTGGACGCCTTCGTCCTCTACTCGTCCGTCGCCGGTACCTGGGGCAGCGGCGATCACGGCGCGTACTCGGCCTCCAACGCCTACGTCGACGCGCTCGCCGACCACCGCAGGGCCCGCGGCCTGACCGGAACGTCCATCGCGTGGGGCATCTGGAGCCCCGAGGGCGGCGGTATGGCCGTCAACGTCGTGCGCGAGCAGCTGCGCTGGCGCGGCATCCCGTTCATGGACGCGGAACTGGCCGTCACCGGCCTCCAGCAGGCCCTGGACCACGACGACACCTTCCTGGCCGTCGCCGACATCGACTGGGAACGCTTCGTCCCCGTCTTCACCGCCGCCCACCCCCGGCCCCTGCTGCACGAGGTCCCCGAGGTGGCCGAGGCGATGCGGGCCGACGAGCCCGACGTGGCCCATGCCGCCGACCGACTCGGCGGACTGCGCGCGGAACTGACCGCCCAGCCTGGCGCCGAGCGCGTGCGCACCCTCACCGACATCGTGCGCACCCAGGTCGCCGGCGTCCTCGGCCACGCCGACGGCAACGAGATCGCCCCGCAGCGCGCCTTCCGGGAACTCGGCTTCGACTCCCTCACCGCCGTCGAACTGCGCAACCGCCTCAACGCGGCGACCGGACTGAGCCTCCCCGCCACCGTCGTGTTCGACTTCCCCAACGTTCACGACCTCGTTCGGCACCTCCTCGAACACCTCGTCCACGACACGGCGGACGAGCGAGCCGCCGCCCTGCCCGCCACCCCGGCGGACAGCCCCGCACACCGGGACGAACCCATCGCGATCGTCTCGATGGGCTGCCGCTTCCCCGGAGGCGTCCACTCGCCCGAGGACTTCTGGCGACTCGTCCTCGACGAGACCGACGCCATCTCCCCCCTGCCCGCCGACCGCCACTGGGACGTGGCGAACCTGTACGACCCCGACCCGGACCGGCCCGGCACCACCTACGCCCGCGAAGGCGGATTCCTGCACGACGCCGCCGAGTTCGACGCCGGCTTCTTCGGCATCTCGCCGCGTGAGGCGACGGCGATGGACCCGCAGCAGCGGCTGCTGCTGGAAACCAGCTGGGAGACCCTGGAGCGGGCCGGTATCGCCCCCGACAGCCTGCGCGGCAGCGACACGGGCGTCTTCGTCGGCGTGTCCCACCAGGGGTACGGCGCGAGCGGCGAGGTGCCCGAGGGACTCGAAGGACACCTGATCACCGGTACCGTCACCAGCATCGCCTCCGGCCGTGTCTCCTACACCCTGGGGCTCGAAGGCCCGGCCGTGACCCTGGACACCGGCTGCTCCTCCGCACTCGTCGCCATGCACCTGGCCATCCGGTCCCTGCGCTCCGGCGAGTGCTCCCTCGCCCTGACCGGCGGCGCCGCCGTCATGGGCGAGCCGATCGGCCTGGTGGGCTTCAGCCGCCAGCGGGGCCTGGCGGTGGACGGCCGCTGCAAGGCGTTCGGCGCCGACGCCGACGGCATGGGCATGGCCGAGGGCGTGGGCGTGCTGCTTCTGGAACGGCTGTCGGACGCCCGCGCCAACGGCCACCAGGTCCTGGCCGTCGTGCGCGGCTCGGCCATCAACCAGGACGGGGCCTCCAACGGCCTCACCGCGCCCAACGGCCGCTCCCAGCAGCGCGTCATCCGCGCCGCGCTGGCGGACGCCGGGCTGTCCGGCGCGGACATCGACGCGGTCGAGGCGCACGGCACCGGCACCAAGCTCGGCGACCCGATCGAGGCACAGGCCCTCCTCGCCACCTACGGCCAGGAACACGACGCCGAGCACCCGCTCTGGCTGGGCTCGGTGAAGTCCAACATCGGCCACACCCAGGCCGCTTCCGGCATGGCCGGCGTCATCAAGATGGTGCAGGCCATGCGGCACGGCACCCTGCCCCGCACCCTGCACGCCGACGCGGTCTCCCCGTTCGTCGACTGGTCGGCCGGACACGTGGAGGTCCTCACCGAGACCCGGCCCTGGAACGCGGACGGCCGCCCGCGCCGGGCCGCCGTCTCGTCCTTCGGTGTCAGCGGCACCAACGCCCACGTGATCCTCGAACAGCCCGGTACCGAGCCGGACACCTCCACGCCGACCCCGACCCCGGCCGGCACCGTCGTGCCATGGCTGCTTTCCGCCCGCTCCGCGGACGCGCTGCGTGCCCAGGCCGAACGACTGCTGGCCCAACTGGCGGACACCACGCCCGACCGCGCCGACGTGGCACACTCCCTCCTCACGGGTCGTGCCGCCCTGGAGGAACGCGCGGTGGTCGTCGGCGCCGACAGCGACAGTCTCCTCGCCGGAGTACGCGCCCTCGCCACCGGCACCACCACCCCCGGCCTCGCCCGAGGCACCACCCAGCGCGTCGGCGAGACCGTCGACCCGGTGTTCGTGTTCCCGGGTCAGGGGGCGCAGTGGGTGGGGATGGCGGTTGAGCTTCTCGATTCGTCGCCGGTGTTCGCGGGGCGGTTCGTGGAGTGTGGTGAGGCGCTGTCGCGTTTTGTCGACTGGTCGTTGGTCGATGTGGTGCGTGGTGAGGGGGGTGCGCCGGGGCTGGACC
>NZ_JBEOTZ010000098.1:0-4692 GCF_040303825.1 Streptomyces sp. NPDC094143 | reverse complement strand
TCCTTCCTCGCCCAGTAAGTCCTGCGGTCCGCGTTCGGCGGGCCGGTCCGGACAAGTCTTGTCGCCACCGCCGGCCCCTTTTGACCCATCAAAGACGACCGGTCTACTCATGAAGGAGTTACTGCCATGAAGGTCCTCATCGTTCTCACCTCGCACGACCAGCTCGGTGACACCGGCCGCACGACCGGGTTCTGGCTGGAGGAACTCGCCGCTCCCTACTACCGCTTCGAGGAGGCCGGCTGGGACATCACGCTCGCCTCGCCCAAGGGAGGCCAACCGCCGCTGGACCCCAAGAGCAACGAGCCCGCCAACCAGACCGACCAGACCCGCCGCTTCGAAGCCGACCCCGCAGCGACCGCCGCGCTGGCCGACACGGTGCGTCTGGACTCGGTGGAGGCCGACGACTTCGACACCGTCTTCTACCCCGGCGGTCACGGCCCCCTGTGGGACTTGGCCGAGGACGCCGACTCCGTCCGCCTCATCGAGACCACTCTGCGCTCAGGCAAGCCCCTGGCCCTCGTCTGCCACGCTCCCGGCGTCCTGCGCCACGCCGTCGACGAGGACGGCACGCCACTGGTCCGTGGCAAGCAGGTCACGGGGTTCGCCAACTCCGAGGAAGACGCGGTCGCGCTCACCGACATCGTCCCCTTCCTCGTCGAGGACGAGCTGAAGAAGCTCGGCGGTCACTACTCCAAGCTCGGTGACTGGGAGCCCTACGTCGTCCAGGACGGCCTGCTCATCACCGGCCAGAACCCCGCATCCTCCGGCCCGGCCGCCGAAGCCCTCATCAAGTTCACCGCCACCCGCGGCTGAGGCAACCAGGCGGCACAACCGCACACACCATCCACCGCTCGCCAGTCCACTCCCTGCGTCCCTCTCGCCAACCTGCCGGTCCATCGGGCTTCAGCCCGATGGACCGGCAGTGCTGGTCGGAACTGTTCAAGGAATGAGCAGCGAAACGGCCCACCGGCCGACAACGCCACCAGCTGAACCGGGGGCGACAGGGGTGGGTAACCGCCTGGGTTCGGTCGAGGCCTGTCGCCGACGCAACCGCCGTCCCCTTACGAAGCAACGGTCACGCTCGACCCCTGCTCTGGGCGTGATCCGCTTGCAGGCGGACCCAGCAGCGTCAGATGGCTGGATTCGGGAGCCGCCTGGCCAACGACGGGCTCGGCGGTTCGCGGGCGAAGCACCGGAGCGGCAGGCTTGAACTGCTTTTACGGCTGCACGAGTCGGCGAGTCATCGCCATCGCAACATCGAGGCATGCGATGTTGCGGTGAATCTTGGCCATGACGCTGGCGCCGAGCCACATGTCGTAGAGGGTCTGTGCCGTTTCGCGCGGTGAGCCGTCGATTTCGACGGTTCCGTCCGTAAGGCCACTGGCGATGGTCCGCTCAAGACGGTCGATGATCGCGTCCGTCCCCTCCTTGAGGGCAAGCCGCATCGGTTCCGACAGGTCGGAGACCTCCGCTGCGAGCTTCACGACGAGGCACTGGCCCTGGCAGTCGTCGACGCTCTGCGTTTCTCGCCACGCCTGCCAATAGGCCATCAGGCGCTCGGCGGCGGACAGGCCGGGCTGAGCGAGTGTCCGGTCCATGTCGGCGAGATACTGCTCGAAGTAGTTCTGCAGCAGGGCTTCGCCGAAGGCGTCCTTGGAGGCGAAATAGTGGTAGAAGGAGCCCTTTGGTACACCGGCTTGCGCGAGCACCTCATTGAGGCCGACCGCGGAGTAGCCTTTGTGGGCCATGATCCGTCGGGCGGCGTCGAGGATGTTCCGACGGGCGTCGGTACTGCGTGTTGCGGTGACTGGCATACTTCTATCGTAGCTCACAAATAGACCAGTCATCTAGTACTCCTTTCGCTCGCGGGGCCCCTCAAGGTGGCAGGTCGGCGCATGTAGGTAGGCGACTGGCCGACTCTGAAGCGGCGGGCACGCGGTCAGGTGTGCGATTTCACGCAACGCGATGGCCGCAGGCCGGTGTTGACGCCGACGGCTCGGACGCGCGGTGCCTGTTGCAGCGCCATGAGGCCGATGAGTCCGAGGGGAGTCGCAGCCGCGAGCCCCACCGGGCCGCCGACGGAGGTCGCTGTGCATACGTGGGCAACGTAAGTCCTCCTTCACGGTGCACGCCGCGGCCGGGTCAGTGGACCTCGGCGACCCGGATTGCGTGTGAGTAACTCGCTCAGTCAAATACTTGCACTTGATGTTAAGTGAGGGGCTCCCTAGCGTTCTCTGCATGAACCTCACTGTTCTCGCGGCTTCCGGCCGGACCGGCGTCGCCCTCACCCGGCAGGCACTGCGACGCGGTCACACCGTGACCGCCATCGCGCGTCACCCCGAACGGATCGACCTCCCCGACTCCCCGAACCTGCGCAAAGTGGCGGGTGACGTGAACGACGCAGCCAGTATCGCCGCCGTCGTGAACGGGGACTCCGTCGTCCTTTCCGCGCTCGGCACGGACCGGGCCGGGACTCTCCTGACCGGCGCCCGAGCGCTCGTCGCCGCCGGCCCACGGCGCGTCATCTGGCTCGGTGCCTACGGCACGGGCGAATCGGCCGAAGTGGCGGGGGAGGGCGCGGGTGTGCTCGCCAAGGCGCTGGGCGACCGGCTCGCGGACAAGGTCGAAGCCGACAACACCGTTCTCGCGGCCGGGGGCACCGTCTTCCATGCCGGGATGCTCGCTGACGGGCCGGAAAGCCCGCGCCGGCGCACGGTCGGCCTGGAGGCCGCGCCTCCGTTCGACCTCGGTGCGAAGGTCAGCCGGGAAACCGTCGCCGCGGCGATGCTCGACGAAGCCGAGACGCCTCGCTTTCCCGGTGCCGTGGCCCTGCCCTTGGCGGAGTAGGTGCCGTGGTCAGCAGGCGGTGATCTCCCCGATCGACGCCCGGACCTGCTCGCGGAGCCAGGCGTGGGCGGGATCGGAGTCGTAGCGCTGGTGCCAGTTGCAGTTGATCGTCGCCGCTGGGACATCGATCGGCAGCGGCCGGGTGAGGAGTCCGAACGCCTCGATGAGCGGGCGGCCGAGGAGCGCCGTGCAGGTGACCAGGGCGTCGCTGCGGGCGGCGATCTGCAGAGCGGTGGACACCGTCGCCACCGCGGCGACCACCCGGCGGCGCAGGCCTTCGGTGGCCAGCGCGTCGTCGATCGGTGCGGTGAGCCGGCCGCGCCGGGAGATCACCACGTGCGGTTGCGCCGCGTAGGAGGCCAGGTCGAGTCCGGTGGCGCAAGGGTGGTCCGCGCGCATCGCCACCACGAGCCGGTCTTCGCCGAGGGGCTCGGACCGGAACTCGGGCAGACTCGGCATGCCGCCACCGAGTTCCAGATCGACACGGCCGTGGCGCAGGTCGTCGGTGTCGACGGAGTTCTCCGCCAGAACCCGCAACTGCACCCCGGGCGCCTGCTGCTGGATGTTCCCGACCAGCACCGGGACCAGTGACGCGGCCGCGGCGTCGTGACACGCGATCGTGAAGGTGCGATCCAGTTCGACCAGGACCAATTCGCGGATGGGCGAGAGCACTTCGTGCGCCTGCCTGACCAGCCGGTGCACCTCCTCCCGCACCGACAGCGCGTACGGGGTGGGGGTCATCGAGTGGCCGGTGCGTACCAGGATGTCGTCCCCGGTGACGGCGCGAAGCCGGCCGAGGGTGCGGCTGACCGCGGGTGAGGACAGGTGCAGCCGCTTGGCGGCGCCCATCACGCTGCCCTCCTCGAGCAGGGCGTCCAGCACGGTCAGCAGATTCAGGTCCAATTGCATGGAAGTAAATCCCAATTCTGTATCAATCCACCTCGGTCAACTTCGGGAGCATCGCATGAGCCGGCAACTGCTTGCCACCACCGTCGCCGCCGTTCGCCACGCCGGCGCCCGCATGATGACGCGTTACTCCACCGAGTCCCGTCCGCCCGGGCTCCCCGAACTGCTCGCGCACCTCCAGGCCAATGACGCGGCCGTGGTCGACACGTTGCGCCCGGCGCTGACCGAGGCTCTGCCGAGCGCGGGCTGGCTCGATGACGAACACGGATCGGGACCGTTGGCCAACGGTGAGTGGTGGCTCATCGACCCGGTCGGTGGCAACGTCAATGCCGTGCACGGCATGCCCGACTGGAACATCGGCGTGAGCCTCGTCCGTGACGGCCGCCCGGTGCTGGCGGTGGTCTACTTCCCGGTCTCCGACGAGATGTTCACCGCTACCGAGGGTGGTGGGGCGTTCCTCAACGGCGTTCGGCTGCGGGTTTCGCTCAAGACGTCGCTGGACGGCGCGCTGGCCGGGACCGGCCAGGCCAAGCCGGGCCACGACCCGGAACTCGCGCAGCGGATGGGCGCCGCCTTCGCAGCCATGACGAACTCCGCCCTGTATGTGCGAGTGTCCGTACCGGTGACCCATCAGCTCGCCCAGGTCGCCGCGGGCCGGATGGACGTGCACTGGCAGTTCGACCATGTCCGGTCCCACGCGGCAGGTGTGCTGCTGGTACAGGAGGCCGGTGGCGTCGTGACCGACCTCGAGGGCGAGCCGTGGGAGCTGGCCGGCGAGAGCTACCTCGCCGCCGCGCCGGGTGTGCACGCCGCGGCACTGGAAGTCCTCACGGGGTAGAAGACGGTGTCGAAGTGCCTTCACCCCTGTGAAGCAGGAGGCCACTCGCCTCTGGCGAGGCGAGTGGCGCAGCGGGGTACGGCTTACTGGGCGAGGAAGGG
>NZ_JBEOTZ010000097.1:3721-5143 GCF_040303825.1 Streptomyces sp. NPDC094143 | reverse complement strand
AACACAGTGGACGCGAGCAACTGAGGACAAGCCCTCGGCCTATTAGTACCGGTCAACTCCACCAGTTACCTGGCTTCCATATCCGGCCTATCAACCCAGTCGTCTACTGGGAGCCTTACCCTCTCTAGGAGGTGGGAGTCCTCATCTCGAAGCAGGCTTCCCGCTTAGATGCTTTCAGCGGTTATCCCTCCCGAACGTAGCCAACCAGCCATGCCCTTGGCAGAACAACTGGCACACCAGAGGTTCGTCCGTCCCGGTCCTCTCGTACTAGGGACAGCCCTTCTCAAGACTCCTACGCGCACAGCGGATAGGGACCGAACTGTCTCACGACGTTCTAAACCCAGCTCGCGTACCGCTTTAATGGGCGAACAGCCCAACCCTTGGGACCGACTCCAGCCCCAGGATGCGACGAGCCGACATCGAGGTGCCAAACCATCCCGTCGATATGGACTCTTGGGGAAGATCAGCCTGTTATCCCCGGGGTACCTTTTATCCGTTGAGCGACGGCGCTTCCACAAGCCACCGCCGGATCACTAGTCCCGACTTTCGTCCCTGCTCGACCCGTCGGTCTCACAGTCAAGCTCCCTTGTGCACTTACACTCAACACCTGATTGCCAACCAGGCTGAGGGAACCTTTGGGCGCCTCCGTTACCCTTTAGGAGGCAACCGCCCCAGTTAAACTACCCATCAGACACTGTCCCTGATCCGGATCACGGACCCAGGTTAGACATCCAGCACGACCAGACTGGTATTTCAACGACGACTCCACCTGAACTGGCGTCCAAGCTTCACAGTCTCCCAGCTATCCTACACAAGCCGAACCGAACACCAATATCAAACTGTAGTAAAGGTCCCGGGGTCTTTCCGTCCTGCTGCGCGAAACGAGCATCTTTACTCGTAGTGCAATTTCACCGGGCCTATGGTTGAGACAGTCGAGAAGTCGTTACGCCATTCGTGCAGGTCGGAACTTACCCGACAAGGAATTTCGCTACCTTAGGATGGTTATAGTTACCACCGCCGTTTACTGGCGCTTAAGTTCTCAGCTTCGCCCCACCGAAATGGAGCTAACCGGTCCCCTTAACGTTCCAGCACCGGGCAGGCGTCAGTCCGTATACATCGCCTTACGGCTTCGCACGGACCTGTGTTTTTAGTAAACAGTCGCTTCTCGCTGGTCTCTGCGGCCACCCCCAGCTCAGACAGCAAGTGCCTTCACCGGATGTGGCCCCCCTTCTCCCGAAGTTACGGGGGCATTTTGCCGAGTTCCTTAACCATAGTTCACCCGAACGCCTCGGTATTCTCTACCTGACCACCTGAGTCGGTTTAGGGTACGGGCCGCCATGAAACTCGCTAGAGGCTTTTCTCGACAGCATAGGATCATCCACTTCACCACAATCGGCTCGGCATCAGGTCTCAGACTATATG
>NZ_JBEOTZ010000097.1:1838-3626 GCF_040303825.1 Streptomyces sp. NPDC094143 | reverse complement strand
TGTGCCAGGCGGATTTACCTACCTGACGTCCTACACCCTTACCCCGGGACAACCACCGCCCGGGATGGACTACCTTCCTGCGTCACCCCATCACTCACCTACTAACCGCTTGGTTCAGCGGCTCCACCACTCCCCCTCACTCCGAAGAGATCAGGGGCGGCTTCACGGCCTTAGCATCACGATGCTCGATGTTTGACGCTTCACAGCGGGTACCGGAATATCAACCGGTTATCCATCGACTACGCCTGTCGGCCTCGCCTTAGGTCCCGACTTACCCTGGGCAGATCAGCTTGACCCAGGAACCCTTAGTCAATCGGCGCAAACGTTTCTCACGTTTGTATCGCTACTCATGCCTGCATTCTCACTCGTGAACCGTCCACAACTCGCTTCCACGGCTGCTTCACCCGGCACACGACGCTCCCCTACCCATCCACACACCCGTTGGGGCTATATGTGTGAATGACACGACTTCGGCGGTACGCTTGAGCCCCGCTACATTGTCGGCGCGGAATCACTAGACCAGTGAGCTATTACGCACTCTTTCAAGGGTGGCTGCTTCTAAGCCAACCTCCTGGTTGTCTCTGCGACTCCACATCCTTTCCCACTTAGCGTACGCTTAGGGGCCTTAGTCGATGCTCTGGGCTGTTTCCCTCTCGACCATGGAGCTTATCCCCCACAGTCTCACTGCCGCGCTCTCACTTACCGGCATTCGGAGTTTGGCTAAGGTCAGTAACCCGGTAGGGCCCATCGCCTATCCAGTGCTCTACCTCCGGCAAGAAACACACGACGCTGCACCTAAATGCATTTCGGGGAGAACCAGCTATCACGGAGTTTGATTGGCCTTTCACCCCTAACCACAGGTCATCCCCCAGGTTTTCAACCCTGGTGGGTTCGGTCCTCCACGAAGTCTTACCTCCGCTTCAACCTGCCCATGGCTAGATCACTCCGCTTCGGGTCTTGAGCGTGCTACTAAAACGCCCTATTCGGACTCGCTTTCGCTACGGCTACCCCACCCGGGTTAACCTCGCAACACACCGCAAACTCGCAGGCTCATTCTTCAAAAGGCACGCAGTCACGAGAATGAAGACAAGTCTCCACTCCGACGCTCCCACGGCTTGTAGGCACACGGTTTCAGGTACTATTTCACTCCGCTCCCGCGGTACTTTTCACCATTCCCTCACGGTACTATCCGCTATCGGTCACCAGGGAATATTTAGGCTTAGCGGGTGGTCCCGCCAGATTCACACGGGATTTCTCGGGCCCCGTGCTACTTGGGTGTCTCTCAAACGAGCCGCTGACGTTTCGACTACGGGGGTCTTACCCTCTACGCCGGACCTTTCGCATGTCCTTCGCCTACATCAACGGTTTCTGACTCGTCTCACGGCCGGCAGACCATGAAAGAGAGATCCCACAACCCCGCATACGCAACCCCTGCCGGGTCTCACACGTATACGGTTTAGCCTCATCCAGTTTCGCTCGCCACTACTCCCGGAATCACGGTTGTTTTCTCTTCCTGCGGGTACTGAGATGTTTCACTTCCCCGCGTTCCCTCCACTTGCCCTATGTGTTCAGGCAAGGGTGACAGCCCATGACGACTGCCGGGTTTCCCCATTCGGACACCCCCGGATCAAAGCCTGGTTGACGACTCCCCGGGGCCTATCGTGGCCTCCCACGTCCTTCATCGGTTCCTGGTGCCAAGGCATCCACCGTGCGCCCTTAAAAACTTGGCCACAGATGCTCGCGTCCACTGTGCAGTTCTCAAACAACGACCAGCCACCCATCACCCCG
>NZ_JBEOTZ010000096.1:0-5208 GCF_040303825.1 Streptomyces sp. NPDC094143 | reverse complement strand
ATCGCTGCACGTGCCCGGTTCCCCACCACATTGACCATGATCAACGATCATGGCCCTCGACGTGCCAACGCCAACCATGCACGAGCTCGTTAGGCAAGTTAGGCGTGCACCGTGAGGGCCGCGCCCGCGTACGCGAGGGATATCGGGGCGTGCCGGTCCGGTTGGGCTGCGGCCGGGCCGGGGCGGGCGCGGTCAGGGACCGACGTGATCCCCCCTAATCCAGTGCATAAGCAGATGGCCCGGACCATGCAACGCCCCGGGGTAACTGCTCGCACAGGACAGCGAATGCCTGGATCCCCCCTGGCCTTCAAGGCCTCCTCAAAGAGCGGCATCGCTGTCCGTTGCGGGGCTCGCGGTGATGACGCGGGCGCCGGGCTGATGCCTCCGTTTCCCCGGGCCCTTAAGGCCTCTGTCAAGAGCGGCGCAGCCCGGCGCCTCCGTGGTCGCCGCGAAACTTGCGGGGCCCGGTCGGACGTTGATCGTCACGGCGTGAGCCCGTTCCAGGGTCGACCTCTTGTTCATCCGCGAGCCTGTGAGCTCTGCAGAAAGATCGAGCCCCTGGAGTGCGCTGGTGTCGCGAACGGCTACTGAGATGGCGGACCGACGAGTCCTTGGATTAGGGCGCCGCGTGACCCTCATGTGCGCGTGACCTGCATAAACGGATGGATCTGGGAGGACAGCTTGACCGTGTTCTGTGGCATCGACTGGGCAGAGCGTCACCACGACGTCGCCCTCGTCGACGAAGCCGGCGCTCTGCTCGCCAAAGCCCGTATCACCGACGACGCGGCCGGCTACCACCAGCTCCTGGACCTCCTGGCCGAGCACGGCGACAGCCCAGACGATCCGATACCGGTGGCGATCGGCCGCGCGCGGTGCAGCAGGCTGTCGGTGCTCCGAGCGCCGCGCATGGGGCTCTGCGGCATTCCTCATCCGTCCGCAAGGACACGGGTGTCTCCCTCCGTGCGGCCGGGGGTGACGAGGGCGGTGCGCCACCAGGTGTCGGCGCGCACGAAGTGCAGGTCGGAGTCCGGCGGAAGGCCCTTGAACGGCTGGACCGCCTCACACCAGCCCTCCCCTCTGCCCGGTAGCCCCGCGGGAAGGGCCGTTCCACCGCTCCGTGCCCGCAGAAACGCACCAGTGCCTGCCCCAGGCCGTAGCTCGGGACGCGGAGCGATGCGCACTTTCGCGGTGGGTGCTGGTGGGGGACATTGCCCGCGGGCTCGGCTCGTTCAGGAACCCTGGGGGTGGGGTGGGCAGTCTTTCTGTATGTGATCCGCGGTCGGATCTTCTTCAGGCTGTCGGCGTAGCGGTGCCGGATCTGAGTCGGCTGCTGGACGCCCGGCCGGAGCGGGGCTCGTGCTTGGCCGATCCGGTGGTGGAGCGATTACGTGCGACCGGGGTGTTCCGTATGGCTCTGCCGGCGGATCTCGGGGGCTTGGAGGCCGACCCGCTGGTGCAGTTGCGTGCCGTTGAGCGGCTCGCTGAGGTGGATGCTTCCCTTGGCTGGTATGCCAGCATCGGATCGGACGGTGGCTATTACGCCTCCTTCCTCGAACCGGACGCCGCGGCGGGGATGTTCGCCGCCGATCCCGACGCGATCACCGCCGGCTTTGTCGAACCGGCCGGCACAGCCGCGCCATCCGGGGGCGGTTACACCGTCTGCGGCCGCTGGCCGTTCGGGAGTGCCAGCAAGCATGCCCGCTGGCTGGCCAGCGGCTGCCGCGTACGCGGCGGGGACGAAGGCGGCCGGTGGATCGTCGCCCTGCTGCCCCACGCCGCGTGCACCGTCGAGGAGGACAGCTGGCAGGCTCTCGGCCTTGAGGGCAGCGGCAGTTTCCGCTACCGAGCCCAGGACGTGCACGTGCCCCGTGAGCACACCTTCTCCTTCGACCGCCCGCGGCGGACCACCCCGCTCTACCGCTGCCCGGTGATGTACCGCTGCACCACACCCGGCGTGGCTCTGGGATGCGCCCGCGTAGCCCTGGAGGAATTCACCGACCTGCTCACCAGCGAGACGCGCCCCACAACCGCCGGCCTGCCGCGTGAGTCTGCGCTGACGCAAGAGGCCCTGGCGCGGGCGCACGCACAGATCGCCTCCGCCCGCGCCTACGCCTACACCACCGTCAGCGACCTGTGGACCACCCTCGTGGCCGGGAACCGGCCGGGCCAGCGGGAACGGGCCGGCCTGCGGCTGATGATCGCTCACGTCACCGACATGTGCCGCAGCGCCGTTTGGGACCTGTTCCGCGCCTGCGGCGGCGCGGCAGTACACGACCACCATCCGCTGCAACGCCGGCTGCGTGACATCCTGACCCTGGGCCAGCACGCCCTGGCCAGCGAACGCACCTACCAACTGGCCGGCGCCGTGCTGGCCGGGCTGCCGTCGCAGGACATCGCACTGTGACGGCCCGCGTGCTGATCACCGGCTGCAGCAGCGGACTGGGCCGGGCCACCGCACTGCACCTGGCCACCACCGGGCGCCGCGTCATCGCCACCGTCCGCCACCCACACGCGCAGCAGGCCCTGCAGGACGAAGCACGCGAGGCAGGCCTCGACCTGCACGTCATCCGGATGGACATCCGCGACCCCAGCTCCGTCACCCGAGGACTCGACGAGGCTGGCCGCCTCACCGGCGGCATCGACGCCCTGGTCAACAACGCCGGCGTCGAGACGGCCGGCCCCATGGAACACACCAGCGAGGAAGACCTCATCTGGCAACTGGAGACCAACGTCGTGGGCACCTACCGCATCACCCGAGCCGTCCTGCCCGCCATGCGCCAAGCCCGCGCCGGCCACCTGGTCTTCATCTCCTCCCTCGTGGGCCGCGCCGCCCGGCCCTTCCTGTCCGCCTACTGCGCCTCCAAGTACGCCGTGGAGGGCCTCGCCGAATCCCTGCACTGGGAAATGCGCCCCTTCGGCGTGACGGTGTCCCTCGTGGAACCCGGCCGCTACCCCAGCCGGCTCACCCACAACGGGCGCAGCACCCAACCCGCTCCCGAGGACTGCCCCTACGGCCAGCTGCGCGCCGAGTACAGCGCCGGCCTGACCGCGTGGGAACCAGACGGATACGAGCCCGATGCGCAGGAGGTCGCTCTCGCCATCGAAGAGATCCTCAACGCGGACCGTCCGCCACTGCGCCGACCGGTCGGCGCCGACACCCTGGCCACCTTCGACGCCCAGCAGGGCCGCACCTTCGAGGAGTACGAGCACGACGTCATCACCAGGCTCGGCTTCAACGCGTGGAGGAGACACCTGTGACCATCCCCGACCCCGACGCCGACACGTTCGCCTCCGTCGCTGGCAACCTGGCCGGCCCCCCGCACACCGCCGTCCTGACGACCCTGCTCGCCGACGGCCACCCCCAGTCCCACGTCGTCTGGGTGGAACACCGCTCGGGACGGCTCCTGGTCAACACCGAACGGCACCGCAGCAAGTACCGCAACGTCCGCCGTGACCCCCGCGTCACGCTCCTGCTCATCGACGGCGCCGATTCTCATCACTTCCTCGAAGTGCGCGGGCACGTCGAACAGACCATCCACGGCCCCCAGGCCCGGGACCACGCCGACCGGCTCAGCCTCGCCTACCGGGGCCACCCCTACGATCCCGAGGCGACCCGCAGCGAGCGCGTCCTCCTCCTCATCGCCCCGCTACGCTGCATCCACGTGAAAGGCCGGACGATCCGCACGCTCGACGCCGGGCCCCAGGAAGGGCCACATGGTCGGTGCCCGAACTGGAATAGACAGACGTCGCCCGGAACCCTGCTCCTGCTCCCGATAGCATCCGTGCGCGAAGGGACGCGGCGAAACCGGAGGCCGCCTCCGGTCAACTCATCCACCTCCCCGAACGGCGGCAGCGTGTCCTGGGCGCCTTCCTTGGCGGGGCGTGGTCGGCCTGCGGCAGGTCGCCGACCGCGGTAAACCACCCGCAGCAACGCTGGGCCGCAGTGGTGGTTGAACCCTAGGGGGTTCGGGGGCGTGCGGCACCGGTTGTTGTCCACGGTGCGATAAGGGCGGCGGCTACGCAGATGGTGGCCAGGAGGAAAAAGAGTGGCCGCTAGCCGTCGAGGGGTATGGCCAGGGCTGCGCTGGCGAACGGCGCGAGGGCTGCCGCTGTGGTTGCTGGTGCTGCGAGGAGTCCGGAGAGGCGGCCGTAGTGGGTGGTGCCCCAGCGGTCGGTGATGGCGGTGGCCTGGAGCAGGGTGAGGTTGCCGCGGACCATGCCGGCTGCGACCGAGACGGCGATGATCAGAGCGTATGGGCCAGGGGCGGCGGCGAAGGCGGCGGTGGTCAGTCCGCCCAGCGCGATGAGGATCGCGGTGCGGGAGTTGGGGGTGGTGCGGCGTGTGAGGGCGGCGTACAGGGTGCGGCCGAGGGTCTGTCCGGCGCCGCCGATTCCGAGGGCCCAGGCGGCCTGGCTGTTGGTGTACCCGCGTTCCAGGAGGAGCGGGACGAGGGCGACGACGACGGCATACATCGCGAATCCGGACAGGGTGAAGGCCGTGGCGAGCAAGAGGAACGGTCGGCTGCGCCCGATATCTTCAGCGCCTGCGGCGGCATGTACAGGGCTGGTCGGGGCGTCGGGCCAGGGGGCGCGCAGTGCCAGGGCGTGGGCGGGGATGGTGACTGCGGCGAGGATGGCGGCGAGCACGAGGTAGGTGTGGCGCCAGGACAGGTGGTCGGCAAGGGCCGCGGTCAGGGGCGCGAAGACGGTAGAGGCGAGCCCGCCGGCGAGGGTGACGACGGTCAGGGCGCGCACGTGGTCGGGCGCCCACCAGCGGGTGAGGGCGGCGAACGCGGGCTGGTAGAAGGTGGCCGCCATCGCGAGCCCGGCCAGAGCCCAACCAGCGATGAAGACCGCGATGTTGGGTGCCGTGGCCACGATCAGCAGGCTGATGACGCCGAGCACAGACCCTGCGGTCATGACGGCGCGCGGGCCGCGTCGGTCGAGGATGTGCCCGACGCGGATTCCGGCGAGGGCGGAGGCGACAAGTCCGAGGGAGAACGCTGCGGTGGTTGCCCCGGCCGGCCAGCCGGTCGCGGCGGTGATCTGCGGATTGAGGACGGGGAACGCGTAGTAGACGATGCCCCAGCTCACGATCTGCGTGGTGCAGAGAGCTGGTAGGGCGGCGCGGGGGCGCGCCGCCCGGCGCGCCACACTGGCGCGCCCCCCCCGCCGGGGGGGGCCGCCGGGGGAACACCCCCCCGCGGC
>NZ_JBEOTZ010000095.1:0-5845 GCF_040303825.1 Streptomyces sp. NPDC094143 | reverse complement strand
GCGTCGGCGACCACCCGCTCACCTTCGCCGATGGCGTGTGACACCTCCGGTGTCCAGTCCCAGGGGCCGTGCTCGTGCCCGAGCCGGCGGGCATCAGCCGCGAACGCCAGATGGGCGCGCACCACGGTCAGGGTGTGCGCCGTCTTCAACGAGGCCGCGGTCGTGGAGGTGATCGGATAGGGCGGCCGGCCTCGCAGGACGGGCAGGTCCCGGGTCAGCCTCGCGCCATCAGGAGTGAGGTACCAGGCTCGGGTACGGGAGCGGTCCGAGCCCGGCAGCACCGTGCAGTCGACGAGGCCGTCGGAGCGCAGCTTGTTCAGGGCGCGGGAGATCAGCTGCCGTGTGCCGCCCGGGCGCAGCATCCGGCGCAGTTGGCCGGTGGTGGCGATGCGGTGCTGGGCGAGGGCTGTGGTGAGCTGGTGGCTCAAGACCTCGGCAGGGTTGAGAGACCGATGGGCATCTCGTGCCCTTGCAGTGGGACGGGGCATAGAGATTCCCTTTCGGCGCGCTTGCTGACTGAGCCGAGCGCGGACCGTTCGGCTGACGACATCAGTCGTCGATGATCAAACACGGGTGGCTCGACCAGACCACCGACCACGAAGACCCGACCATGGTCACGAATAGGCGGCTCTGTGGTGGTCTGCCCCGACCACGGCAAGGTTGGGATACGTAGGCAGAAGGGCGCAGCAGAAGGCCGCATCGCGAGTCGAGCCCTGATCGCAGAGTGAACCTGAGGGCGCTAAGGAAAGCGGACGATGGCCGGTCCGCAGCAGCATCTGCCGCGGGGCGTAGTGGCGAGCTACGCCATGCCGGCCATCGCCTGCGGTAACCGGCTCGCACGGGGATCAACAACCCTTAGCCGGAGACCGCGTCTGTGACGGGCAGTGGAGCGCGGTGCTCACCTGCCCGTTGTGCTATCTGACCCCACGCTGGGCAGCTTGCTCGAGGATGCGCCGGCGCGTCCACCGGCGATACCCGCCCTTCTCGCTATAGGCGTCCACGGTGTTCAACAGCGGGAGGTTGCCCTGGGCGAGACTGCTGCTGAACGTGTTGATGCTCTTGAACCCGAGCAGTACGGCGGCCTGAGACGCCCCCAGCAGTTCGTCCGGATCGCCGTCGACGGGCACATCCGGAGAAGGTAGTGCGGAGCGCTTGGCCTCGCTGCGCTTGCCGCGGCCGGGCCTGGACTTCATCCAGTCCAGTAGCGTTTGTACCCGCCACAGTTGCCGGCGATAGGGCCGCTCGGGTGTTCCAAGTTCCTCGACCACGTCGGGTTCGGGGAAGTAGCCGGGGTGCTCACGGATGTAGGTGGTGACCTGCTTTGAGCTCTTGTAGCCCAGAAACCGTGATGCCTGGGCGGCGTTGAGCAGCTCGTTCGGGTCGCGGGTGGGCGGCTTATGATCCTGGAAGCGAGACAGCTTGCGCTGGGCGAACCATCTGTCCACCTCATCCCTGTTCCACAGCCGGGCCCGGCCGCGGCCGCGCTGCCCAACAGCCTCGGGAAAGCCGTTACTCTCCCGTTCGGCGTACAGACGGCTGACGCTCTGCGCGCTCAGTCCATGTTCCGCACGGATTCCTGCAGCGTCGATGAGGTGTGTCTCGGACTGTGCAGCCATGACTGAACACCTCGTCGCGTAGCGAGGAGCCGGCCCACCCGGCTCACGTCGCCCATAATGACGTGAGTGGCGCGCTGAAGTCCAGCCGATCGACAGACTTCAGGTCGGCCGCCTCCGGGTCCTCTCGCTGCCCGGAGGCGGCGTCTGTTCATCCACCGCGACGCGCCAGGATCTTTCAATGCCCAAAATCCTTGCCCTACACGGCGTGGGCGGACCCGGCGCGCGAGGTCTGCCCATGGCACACGGCGAAAGGGGGACAGGGTTACGGCCCCGCTTGACCCGGGGGCCGAGGCCGCCACGAGAGGTCACTCCTCGGGGAGGAGACTGATCCCTCGGCGGGCGGCGTCTTCCACCATGGCGGAGTAGGCGAGTGCCGCGGGGGTCATGTCCCATTCGGCCAGGGCGAGGAGGAGCACCATCTCTTCACGGTCCCGTGAGGCGTCGTAGGGGACGTTGGCTGCGTCGGCCGCGGACGCGAGGTCGGCGGTGGACATTCCCTGCAGGCGGGTCGCGGTCGCCTGGTGGGTCTCCTGCAGGCCCTGGTGGTAGAGCATGTTGCCTTCGCGCAGCAGGTTCAGGAGGTCCTCGCCGTCGGCGGCTGGTGCGACTGCGGACAGTTCCAACAGGCGCTGGGTGCTGGTCGTCATCATGGTCAGTATGCCTCTCTGGAGGAACGGGGAGGGACAGTCAGGGGGCGAGGGTGCCTGCGTTGCAGCCGCCGCAGGTGGGGCCTGTGGGCGGGCGGGCGGCCAAGTCGACGGCCTTGCGGGGCGGCTTCTGCAGGGCATGGCGCACTTGCTGCTCCAGCAGGTCCATGTCGGGGCCGTCGTCGGGCAGGACGATGCCGGTGTCGGGGGCGGTGGGCTGGCGGCTGGCTTCGATCAGGTCGGTGATGCGCCAGTCGGGGCGGAAGCTGTCGCCGCGGGTGGATTCGACTTCGGCATACAGTGCGGCGAGCCGGGGCCGGCGGGCGATGGCCAGCAGCAGGTCCCGTTTGGAGGCGAACACGCACAGCGAGCACGAACACCGGCTGGTGCCCTTGAAGTCCCCCGCGCCCGGGTAGGAGTCGTAGGTCCAGTGGTAGGGCACGGGCGCGTCCTGGTGCCATTCGAGGACGGCGGCGGTGGGCCAGTCCTTGACCGGCAGCCACTCGTCGACGATACGGGCGCTGTTGGTGAGGACGTTGCGATAGGCGGGATGGTCGGCCCGGTCGCGGCTCTCGTCGGCCCGCAGGCCCATGACCTTGAGAATGCGCACGGGCCGGCCGAGCTCGCGGCGCAGGCGCCGCACCAGAGGTGTCCAGGCGCTGGAGATGATCGACTCCTTGGCGTACTTGCGGCAGTAAGGGCTGCCCATACGGGGGTAGCGGCCGTAGGCGGCGATCTCGGTGAGTAAGAACGTGGGCCGTGCGACTTCCACATGGCGTTCGGGCGGGATGCCGCAGGCCGCGCTCTGGGCGGCGGCGAGCTCGGACATCGACGGGTAGCGCGTGCCGTCGACGTGCACGGCCGGCCACTCCAGCGGCCCGAGCGTGGCGTGGTAGGTGATTACCCGGTCGGTGACTCCGGCCGCTGCGGCGTCCTGCATGAAGGACCACAGCATGACGCTGCTGTCCTTGCCGCCGGACAGCTGCGGTGCGAGCAGGTCGTAGGCGGCCAGGTCCGGGATGGGGGAAGGGCAGATGGTGGGCACTGCGGGCATGACTGCTCCAGGGGTAGGTGAAGGGGGCGGGGGGTGGCCGTCACCGGGCGGCCGGTTCGGGGTCGGGACGGCGCGGGTAGGCCGGTCGCGCATCGAAGCCGATCTTGATGCGGGCGCGTTGTCGCCGATTGCGGCCGAGCGGGAAGACGTACCTGTGACAGCCGCGGTGGCGAACGGTGCGGGCGCCGACCGCCACCAGGGCCTCCCGCAGCCACACCCCCGGATCGCACCCGGCCTGCGGTACAGGGGCGCCCAGTGCGATCAGCCGCGACTCGACGTACTGGTGGCCCTGCTCCTGGCGCCGGACCTTCTGCGCGGCCCGGTCGTTGAGGACCGTGCCGTCGGGCAGGACCTTCAGGGTCCGCGCGGTAGCCCTGCCAGCGTAGATCCCGTTTGCGGCTTGGTAGATTCGGCCACAATGTCCCGGCATGATCAAATTACCGGAGGCGGTGCGCCGGGGGACGGGATCGGCGAAGGACACCACTCCACGAACCCCTGCGGCGAGCAGCTCGGTGTGGCAGCGTGCCAGGAACCAGCTCTCGGAAGTTGCCCGGGCACTCGTCCAAGAGCACGAACCGCGAGCATTCGAGTGCTTCCGTGACTGGTGCCAGTTCCGGTAGCGCCTTGGTGAGGACGGCCTGGTTCACCGGTACGCCGAACACCGCCACACTGCTCAGCCGCCGCTCACCGGCCGAGACGTCGTACAGGCCGAACCTGCGCACGGCTGCCGGATAGGTGGCGGAGTAGTGATGCGTGCGGACGAACGCTTCGGCGTCCTTCTCGCTGATTGGCTCCACTTCGTAGTGGCGGGCGTCGAAACCGCCTTCGCTGACGTGCCGCCAGGAGTGCGTGCGCTGACGCCATCGCTGGCACCAGGGCGACGCGGTCGGCACCTACGGGAGGTCGTCGAACGGCAGCGTCTGCTGAATCGCGGCCATCACCGCTCCCTCCGGCCTGCGGTTGCCTGCGGCAGCGCGCCGGAAGCGCGCAGGCAGAGCCGAACGGTGGTCGCGGACGTGGTCGTCGATGCGCCGCCAAGGCGCGGGAAGGTACTCATGCGTCGTGTCCAGGCAGAGAGGTAAGGGGGGCGCGGACGAGGACAGCGCGGTCCTCGTCGGGTCGGGTGGAGGGAGGGCTCAGGTGAGGGGGAGCCGGGTGGCGGTGCCGGAGAGCAGGGCGTGCCATTCGCGTTCGAAGGCGTCGTCCTGCTTGTTGATCACGCGGGCGGGGGCGGTGACGAACAGCTCCTCCGCCATGGGCCAGTTCTCGCGCCGGGGGCGGAGCCAAGCGCGGGCGCGCCCGTAGAGCGGGTCGTGCATGACGTCGATGCCGTGCCGCTCGGACACGGTGTCCAGACGCTCGGCCAGTTGCTGCGGGCGGCCGAGGTCGACGCGTTCGGTGGAGCGCATGACGGGGCGGCGCTTGCCGGTCTCGGACAGCAGGAACAGGCGGCGCACATGGTAGAGCGCCCAGGGCATGTCGAGCTCGCGCTCGGATGCCTCCAAGCACGCGCGGTCCTCGGGCCGGTCGGTATCGAGGAGTTCGAGCAGGCTGCGCTTGCCGTACAGCTTGGCGTTGGGGTTCAGGCTCATCGCGGTGTACTCCAGGCGCAGAATTTCACCGACGATTTCGGGGTGGGCGCGCATGCGCTCGAGGTGGGCGGGCAGCGAGCCCATGGAGACGGGGAAGCAGCAGAAGGTGCAGTACGACTTCGGCCAGTGCACGCCGAACCGCTGAAGCAGGTAGTCCTCGCACTGCCGGCGGTGCCAGCCCCAGTCGACGAGCGGGTAGACCCGGTGCGCCCGGGAATCTTTGAGGCGGCCGCGCGTCACCGAAGCAGCGCCCGGGCTCGTCGGCGTTGAAGCCCATGATCTGCCGGAACGGGCGCCCGCCCATCACCGGAATGAGCCAGCGGTCACCGACTTCGCCCTTGGCGCGCAAGCTGCACTTGCGGGTGCCGGCCTGCTGGGGGACGGTGCCGACGGACTCCAGTTCGTCCCACAGTGTCCAGGGCCCGCGGGTGAAGAGCCGCTGAGGGCTTCGGGAGTCGTCCAGGCCCGTGATGCCGGCCGCCTTCAGCTGCCCGGAGCGGGACAGCTGCACGAGGCGCACCCCGTGCTCACGCAGCAGCGGCAGCATGAACTCCTCGACCAGCAGACGGGTTTCGGGCCACTTGCTGCCGGTGGCCATGTACAGCACGGCGGTGCGTTCCAGGTCGATGCCGTGCGCGGCGGGGTCGGTGAGCATGCGGGCGAGGTAGGCGGTGGAGTCGGCGCCCAGGCCCCAGTTGATGACGGTGTCGACCTCCTCGTCCCGGTTCAGGCCGGGCAGCGGCGGCGTGTGGGCGGCGGGCATGGCGGTTGTTCACTCCTTCGCGGTGTGCTCGGGCAGGCGGTGGGCGGGGATGACAAGGACCCGGTCGTCGGTGGGCGTCGGGGTGGGGGCGGGCGGCCGTCACCTCGCGGCGTGCCTCTCGTGCAGTTCGGCGGCCGCCGCCCACCACGCCTCGCGCAGCGCAGGATCCTCGC
>NZ_JBEOTZ010000094.1:0-5866 GCF_040303825.1 Streptomyces sp. NPDC094143 | reverse complement strand
ATGCCCACGCCGAGCGGATCCGGCCAGGCCGCGGCGCCGTTGAAGGCGATCGTCGCCGCCGTCAGCAGCCAGGCCGTCTGGCGCAGCAGGGGGAAGGGGATGCGGATCCAGGTCAGCAGCAGGTTCAGGGCCAGAGCCACGCAGATGCCCGCGTCGATGCCGACGCGGGCACACGTAGCTGAAGTTCCCTAAGCCTGTGTGGAGGGCCAGCTCGCGGACGGCCGCGTACGAGCCGGCGAAGCCGATGATCACGGCACCGGCCACGACCACGCCGATGAGAACGCGGTGCGTCTGGGTCAACCGGCCATCTGGCTATCCCCGGCAGTCACGTCCCACTCCCCCGTCACAACGTGATCAGAACCGCCTCGCCCTCTTACGCGTACGTCTGCCACTCCACGGCCTGTGGGGCCTCCTTCTGCAGATCGAGCGGAGGCCCCTGTCCGGCTCACGTCGTCGTTTCCACGGAGGACGACGCAATGATCTCCGCGTACTTCACGGGGTTTCGTTCTTGCCCGAACTGGGCCAGGAGACGGAGCAATTCGAAGAACGCTGGCTCTTCCATCTTGCGCACAAGGTGCATTGCGATGAACGACGGATCGTCGTAGGGCAACGGGCGGGGCTGTAGGTCTCCGTTGTCCGCTGATTGGTCGGGCGGACGCTGTTGAGTAGCCCTCTGTTCCGGCACTCCCTGCTCAGGCTCGGGATCCTGCTTCTTGGACTGGAGGTTTGCTGCCGGGAAGTTCTCCACCGTACTGCGGGTGATTACGCCGTAATCACCCGCGCCGCCGTCCGACTGGTGTGCAGTCGGGTCCTCCCCTGGGGCGTCCTCCGGCGCGGGGCGCGACCTCGCGCGTACCTGGTCTTCCTTACGTGCCCGCTCCGCCTTCAGCTCTGCCAGCGTCGCCTCTTGTTGCTCAGCGGGCTTGTTACCCACGGCACGCAGCAGGTCGATGGGTTCTTGCCCGATCCGGGCCTGCAGTTCAGGAGTCAGGTTGAGGAGTGACAGGCGTTGGGACACCCATCCTTGTGAGCGATGCAGCCGCTTGGCGAGAGCGCGCTGACTGCCATGAATGGCCAGGAGCCGTTGCAGCGCACGCGCTTCATCAAGTTCTTCGAGATCCTGGCGATGGATGTTGGCGACGAGGGCGGATTCCAGGAGTTCCTCGGAGGTAGCGCCTTGCTCGTCACTGACCATGACCTTGAGCGTGGCCAGCCCGGCTTCGCGGGCGGCGGCGAGCCGACTGCTGCCGTCGATGACCACATAGGTGGTGTCCTTTTCGAGGTCGGCTTCGCGGTCGGGGTTGGCCTGGATGTACGCATCACGGTGCATCACCGTGATCGCCTGCTTCTGGCCGTGCGTTCGGAGGCTGCCTGCGAGGTCGGTGAGGTCTCCGAGGGCGGACCGGGGGTTGTCAGGGTTCGGGTTGATGCGGTGGAGCGGGAGTTCTGTGGGCGGGGCGACGCCATCGGTCGGGACTCCGGTCGCGGCGGCGACGGCTTGGCGCCGTGCGCTGACGTTGCGGACTCCCCCGCCGAACCGGCCGCTGCCCAGCTGGTCGGCTTTGCTCACAGCACCTCCCTGGCGAGGGCGCGCATGCCGACTGCCTGCTGCGACTTCGGTGCGTAGGACAGCAACGGCTTTTTCACCCGGACTGCTTCTTTCTGTTCTTTGAGGTCTCCGATGAGTCCGATAACTCGCGGATCCTTTATGTCGACCCACCCCTGAAGGGATGACGTGGCGATGTAGCCGCGGCGGGAGTCGTACAGGTTCACCACGATGCCGAGGTAGTCAATGTCGACCTGGAGGTCGTTACGCAGATCCTCGATCTGCGTGGTGAGGAGCTCGTAGGCGTCGGCGGAGCTGTCTTCGGCCTGGACAACGATGAGGGCTCCGGACTGTCCGGGCTTCTCGGTGTCGCGACGGCGGCCGTAATAGGCGGCGGCGTCCATGCTCAGGCCGAGGCTGGGAGGGCAGTCGATGATGATTACGTCGTAATCACCCTCGAGCGGGGCAAGGGCCCGCTCGAGGGCGGCCTCCCGGGCACGGACTGCAGACAGCCGCACGTCTAGCAGGAAGGCGTCATTGCAGGCGGGCAGCAGGTGGAGTCGGTCGGCGAAGGTGTCCTCATCGATGGAGACGATGAGGTCCCTGAGGTCGCCCTTCGGGTCGCCGGCCATGTGGTTGGTGAGGCTGTCGCCGTTCAGCGGCAGGGGGGTGGCACCGAGTTGGTTGGTGAGGTGGCACTGAGGGTCGAAGTCGACGAGCAGGACTCGCTGCCCAGGACCGGGCAGGTTTTCGATGTCGAGAGCACCATCGTTCATGACAGCATCGCCTGCTTCAGTCTCACTGGCACGCAGGGCCTTGGTGAGTGCCTTGGCTACGCGCACGGGATGCAGGGAGTTGGCGTCTTCGGCGAGTGCCTCACCGAGTCCGGCGGTGATGGCGGTCTTGCCGACTCCGCCTTTCTGGTTGCAGACGATGATGCGTCGGGTGATGGCGGGGCGTTGGACATCCGGAGTGGGATGGGTGTCGAGCCAGAGCTGAACGGACTGGGCGAGCCCTTGGATGAGGGAGACGCGCCGGTCCGTGGCGGTCTGGCGGAACTCCTCCCACTGTCCGGCAGGCAGG
Organism: Streptomyces sp. NPDC094143; assembly: GCF_040303825.1. Taxonomy (NCBI): domain Bacteria; kingdom Bacillati; phylum Actinomycetota; class Actinomycetes; order Kitasatosporales; family Streptomycetaceae; genus Streptomyces; species Streptomyces sp. NPDC094143. The sequence continues at coordinate 3,237 of NZ_JBEOTZ010000094.1, read as the reverse complement.
AAGGTGGAGAAGGAGTCGGCGCCTGCGGTGTCGAGCATCGCTGGAGTTGAGGCGAGGCTGCACCAGTCGTTGATGCCTTGTTCCACTGCGCTTTGGATGTCGATGCCGAGCTGCGCTGCTCTGATCTTGAGGTTCTGCCGGAGCTGCCCCGGCAGTTTGGATACGACCTTCTCGCGGTCGCTTGGGGTGGCTGAGGTGCTCATGGTGAAACCATACTAACGTGATGGAGGAATGGGGCTCGATGGAACGTTAGCAAAACCAAGTTGCTGCATGGGTAGCTGCCATGCCACTGATTACGGCGTAATCACTATGCCACCGCGCACTCCCTACGCCGATGATTACGCCGTAATCAGCCATCGCATCGCCTTTCCAGCTGAGCAGCACACGCAGATCTGCGCACAGGGCGGAGCAGAAGAGGACCGAAGAGGCGGCTCGCACGGGGATGTGGCTGCCGGCCGGAGTCGGACGCTTACTCAGGAGCTGGCTCCTGGGACGCTTACTCCGCAGGACGGACCGCTGATCCGAGACAGCACACCGCCGAGCTGATCCCTGGTGACCACTGGGTCGTAAGAGCGAGTCAGCGTCACCTCACGATTGCTGTTGGCCACCAGAGGCACAGGCCAGGTATTGAGCTGGTCGGGGGAGTGGAGCAGTGAGCCCTCTGCTGGGGCGATTACGTCGTAATCACCCCAGCAGCTGGGACGCCAGCATCAGTTGCCGTCCCAGCGCGGCAGCGGCAGCGGTGCCGCGAGCGCCTCCTCGCCCCTCTCGTACGGACGCGCTGTGAGACGGCCTGCCTTTGCTGAGTTCATGCATGCCGTTGCTAGGCGGATCCGCGGCCGACAGGCTGTGTCCGGGTCTCGCAGTGGGGGAGTGCCTCTCGATCTGGTCCAGTCAGGACTTCACGTCGTCCTCCTCATCCAGAGCCGCTCGGTGCTCCAGAAGCCGGCACGCGACCGGAGTGTCAGCACAAACCAACGAGACGTCTCCTCCTGCACATAGCGCTCGACGGCGGCTTGGACCGCCGCTTGCGACTCCGCAAGAAGAACCGCCTCAGGAGTGCGGCGCACGCCGGAAGGGTCCGTCCGGCCGTTGATGACCGGCCTCGGCTTGCTTTATGGCGGCCTCGTCCCACTCACAGGGTCGGCGCTCGCCGCTTTGCCGTTGGATTCCCGAACGGAGCGGACTGCTCAGGTGTCCCGTACGTGCAGTACCTTCTGCACGGCAGTCACGTTAGCCCACGTCTGTTGTAAGGGGCTGGATCAGGACCGAACACCGTCCGTTGAAGACTGGGTGTCCCTCGTCGTTCCGTCGCCTGGTGAGCGCTGACCGAGAAGCCGCAGCGCTCCACAGTCGCCACCCGTGATGCGGTTCGAGCAGAGAAGCAAGACACCACCGGCGACCGCATCATCATGAAGAAGTGACAGGGAAGCCAGGAGGATGAGGGATCCGCTGAGTCCGTACCGACAGCATCTGGCACGTTACGTAGGAGACCCCGTGCGCATCACCGTCACTGTCGACGATCCCACACCTGAGTTCCAGGACAAGCTCCTCGCCCTCCTCGCCGAACACGCCGACGTGGTTGAGACCGACACTTCCTGGACCGAGGAACGCGCCACCCACTACTACCGGATGCTCCCCGGCCGCGCCCGACGTATCGTCAAGGAGGCCGTGGAGCGTGGCGGGATGGTGTCAGCCGACGCTCTCCGGGACACGCCGGACGACAGCCTGCGCGGACATAGCGCTCCGCTGAGTCGGATCCTTCAGCGTGGCAAGATGCTGCGGCGCTGGCCCGAGGCGATGGAGCAGCCGGTGACAGCCATCGGGCCGGGTTTCGGCAAGGTTGGGGGATACGAGATCACCGCCGAGCTAATCCCCGTCTTCCAGACCGCCATCCGCACTGTGGAGAAGTGAATGACCACTGCGATGTCGTGATCGTCCACGGGCTCAGTCGTCACGCACTGCGGCGCCTTGGGAAGAGACCTCCCACCATGTCGGTGAGCAGTGGCGGGGCTCAGCGGACTCTGTCGTAGACGAGGGCCAACGTGCCGTGCTCGCCTGCGGTCTGGCTGACGAGGGTCCACTGCTCTGAGGGAAGGCCATCCTCGATGAGGCGCGGTCCGTCGCCGAGGAAGACCGGGAAGATTGTGAGTGCCAGCCGGTCGACCTTGCCGGCTGCCAGCAGCGCCTTGATGACGCTCGCGCTGGAGAGCACGAGAATGTCGCCGCCTCGGTGGCCTTGAGGTCCGCGACCGCCTCGGCGGTCGGCTTGTCGACGATCGTAGTCCGCTTCCAGGAAGCGTCACTGAGGGTGGAGGAAAGGACCACCTTGTCGGTGGCGACGAGCCACTTCGCAAGGGAGTCGTCGCGCGGGTCGGTACCCTCCATGCCGATGACGGTGGGCCAGAAGCCGAGGGGCTCTCGCCGTTGACCCGCCCGAGCGGAGCCGTTGTTGCAGGCTCCCAGAGACCGGTCAGGTGGTCGCGGGTGATATCGGTTAGGGCGTACGGCATCACCCAAGCCATGTCCTGAGAGTCTCCTAGTCGGGCGTAGCGGCCGTCGAAGGAGAGGGCCATGTTGGTGACGACCCTTCGGCTGGCAGTCTGCGCTGTCACTTGGTGCTTCTTGTGTCGGTGTGGCTGCCGTCGGCGTCGGTGCCGACGGTGTCGTGCGAGTCTGCGGCGAGGGTTGCCGCGAGCCGGTGTCGGTGGGCCGGAGGCAGAGATCGGCGTGGGCGGTGAACGCGAGGGCGCCGCCGGGGAGCAGCGGGAAGAGCCGGTAGGCGAGGCGCTCACCGGGGCGTATGGCGTCGAAGACTCCCTCTGCGCGTCCGGCGACTAGGTCGGAGCCGTCGGTGTCCTGTGCGTCGCGGTACTCATGGAAGATTCGTGCGCCTTCTCGCGCTGCGAAGACGAGTTCAGAGATGTGAAGGCCATCGGGCGTCCACCAGCGGGCGAGTAGTGAGGTCTCGGTCAGATGGCGCCAGACGACCTCGGGACGGCCCGTCACCGACCGCAGGAACCTGAAGGAACGGCCGTCGGCCCATCCTGGCTCCTTCGCGGCGAGCCGCTCCACGCGGATGCTGAGCCCGTAGCGGTCCTAGTACTCCAGTTGCAGTTCGCTATCTCTGCTGGTCAGAGGGGCCTTCTTGAGTCTATTCGGCTGCTGTGGCGCCTGGTGCCGGAAGTTCGTAACCTCCACCGCAGCGGCGACGGTAGTGGCAGCGTCGTGCGGTTT
>NZ_JBEOTZ010000093.1:0-6105 GCF_040303825.1 Streptomyces sp. NPDC094143 | reverse complement strand
ACCAAACGTCGGGCCGCACATCCTGCATGACAATCACAACGGACCGCTGCGGTGGAGGTTACGAACTTCCGGCACCAGGCGCCACGGCAGCCGAACAGACTCAAGAAAGCGCCTCTGACCAGCAGAGATAGCGAACTGCAACTGGAGTACTAGGTCCTGTCTGACAAAGGATCTTGGTTGGGTTCGCGGAGCCACAGGATGAGTGCGGCGAGGTGTACTCCGGCTTTGTAGCGCGTGGCGAGTTTGTCGAAGCGGGTGGCGATCGCGCGGAACTGCTTGAGGCGGTTGAAGCAGCGCTCGACCAGGTAGCGGGCCTTGTAGAGCTCGCGGTCGAAGGCTGGCGGTCTGCCGCCGGCCTTCCCTCGCCGCAGGCGGCTGGCCTTCTGGTCCGCCCGCTCCGGGATCACCGCCCGGATGCCTCTGCGTCGCAGGGACTGGCGGATCGCCGGGGAGGAGTACGCCTTGTCCGCGACGACCGCATCGGGCCTGAGCCGGGGGGCGCCCGGCGCCGGTCCGGGGCACCCTCACCTCATCCATGACCGTGTCGAAGACGGTGGAGTCGTTGATGTTGCCGGGCGTGACGACGACAGCCAGGGGCAGGCCCCGGCCGTCGCAGGCGAGGTGGAGCTTGGTGGTCAGCCCGCCGCGAGACCGGCCCAGCGCCTGGCCAGCCGACGGACGTGCCGGATCTTCCAGTTCGTCCCTTGCCGCCGCCCCTTTTTGCGGGCTCCGGCGGCGTGCTGATGGGCCCGGCTGATCGTGGAGTCGACCGACAGCGTCCACTCCACGGCTCCGACGGAGTCGTCGCGGACCTGGACCTGGACCTGCTCGAGCAGGCGAGCCCAAGTTCCGTCCGCCTCCCAGCGGGCGAACCGTTCATAGGTCGTCTGCCACGGCCCGTAGCGTTCCGGCAGGTCGCGCCACGGAGCACCAGTCCGCAACCGCCACAACACCCCGTTGATCACCTGCCGGTGATCCCGCCACGGACGACCAGGACCGTCAACACCGGGCAGCAGGGGCGCCATCCGCTCCCATGCCGCATCCGTCAACTCACCCCGACCCACCACAAGATCAATTATCAGACAGTGCCTAGGCCGCTCGGGGGCCATCAGCCTGGTCCGCGGTGTCGGCGAGACTGCTGAGCGCGGCGGCCAGGTCCCGCAGGGGGCAGGCCGGAGCGCGTAGATGCGGCGCTGGCCGGGGGGCTGCGAGGTGACGGCGCCGGCGCGCTCAAGGGTCTGCAGATGCTTGGTCGTCTGCGGCTGGCGTGCCTCGGCGAGCTGGGCGAGGACGCCCACCGAGCGGGGTTGCTCGGCCAACAGGCACACGAGGCGCCAGCGGACGGGGTCGGCCAGTGCGGTGAGGAGTGCGTCCATGGCGACAGATATTCTCTGATGGGAGAACTTTTCTGAACGATGGGCTTCGCCATGCTGGATGGTGACGGTTCCGCGAAACGGCACGGACGGCATCGTGCCGGTCTGCCCGGGGACCACGGTCCCGGCAAGGAGGCCGGTCTGGGTGCGCCGAAAGAACCGCTACGGAAGGTCGACCCGCTGATCGTGCTCACTGCGGCAGCAGCCGTGAAGCTCGGGCTGCCCGAGCACGTTCAGGGCCACGAGCAGCGCCGCTGCCCGCGCCTGTCGGAGGAGCATGCGGTGGTCGAGCAGGTGATTGAAGACCAAGTGGCAGTGCGTGTTCGGCCTGTGGGCGCGCATTGACTCCGGCTGGACGGGCGGCTTCCTCGACGAGGGCGCGTACCAGTGGGTGCGCGACGTCGACCTGCTGACCGGCGAGAGTGCACACTGCCCTTCGCCGTCGGCCTGGGCCTGAACACGGCGTTCCTCGCGGCTGCGGCCCGCCTGGTCATCGGCCTGTCCGCCCCCGACCACTTCCACGCCCCGGCGCTCCACTCCCAGATCCCTGGCTCCTGTCTGGTGGACCTCTCCCACGTGGAACTCGACCCGCGTCGGCCCAGCCCGTCTGGTAGTCGTCGGTCAGTTCGCGTGCCAGCCTGGGGCAGGTCGTCGTGGCCCCGACGACTCAGATGACGTGGTCCCAGATGACGAAGTGGATGGTCGTGTCCGCTCGGTGATCGAGGGCGGTGAGAAGACGGTGGTGAGGTCGGACGTGGGGGTGAGGAGCCGCGGAACGCGGAGACGAACCGCTGTGCTCCGCCTGCGGAGCGGAAGCCTTCTAGCGCCCGTTCGGGCTGTCTGGTGGGCTGGTGCCGCCTGGCTGTTGCGGTACGTCCGACTGGCGGTGCTCGACATGACCTCGCGGTGGGTCGCGCCGTAGGAACGGAACTTCGGTGACGATCACCTGCCGCGCGGGTTTTGCGGGACCCGATGTGACAGCGCCCGGTACAGCTCCGGATCGGCGGCGAGACGTTGTTCGCAGCGTCCACCCGGCTGAGCTGGAGCGGCGGCCGGCCGGTGCGGACCGTTCGGCCGCCGCGGTTCTGCCGGGACGGTCACCTGGTGAGGGAGGTCCGGGTGACAGGGAAGTCGAAGTAGGTCGAGGGGAAGGGCTCCGCGGTGTAGGTGAAGTGCCACCATTCCTCAGGCAGGTTGGTGAAGCCGACCGCTTCCAGGGTCGTCTTCAGCAGCAATCGGTTGGCGCGTTGCTGGCCCTGCACGCGGGGGTCGAGGGTGTGGGACAGGGTGTCGAAGCAGTCGAACGCCGTGCCCATGTCCACCGAGTTGTCGGGGAACCGTTCGGTGACCGGCGCGTAGCAGGGGACCAGTGGCTCACCGGGCACGTAAGGACGGGTGGCGGCGGCTGGAAGCTTGACCAGCGTGAGGTCGACGGTGCTGCCGCGGCTGTGTCCCGACTTCTCGGCGATGTAACCGTCGGTGAACAAACGGGACTTGTCGACCCTGGGGTAGAACTCGGCCTTCATCCGCTCGTCGTCCAAGTCCTGCGCCCACCGCACGAAGTGGTCCACGGCCCGCTGCGGCCGGTAGCAGTCGTAGACCTTGAGCGTGTAACCCTGGGCTCGCAGCCTGGCTTGTGCCCGGTTCAGGGCCTGGGCTGCGGCGGAGGTGAGGATGCACAGCGGCTCGTCGTAGCCGTCGATCCTCTCGCCGACGAAGTTGTGGGGTGTGGTGTAGCGCATGTCCGAGAGGACCGACGGCGCGACATCCTTGAGGGCGACGAATTCTTTAGGAGCCTTCAGCGGAAGCTCTTCGGCTGCGGCCGCCGTGGTGTGGGAAATACTTCCCAGAAGCAGAGAAAGAATGCCGATGGCAAATGCCATTATGTGCGCTGAACGCGTTCTTCGGAGTGACATGCGAGGAATGTAGCATCAGTTCAAGGGCTGTGGATGGGGAAATGTAATACGCAATTACCGTGCCAGGTCGGCAGTCGCTTCTCGGTGAACCGGTTCCCCGAGCGTTTGCGGATTTGCCCCCGTGTCACCCCGGACCGGCGCCACACGGGTGTGCCGGGTGGTCAGCGGCAGCAGGGCGAGCACGACGACGAAGGCCGCCAGGCACAAGGCGCCGTCGAGGAGGCCGTACCGCTCCACGAGCACCCCGGCCGCCAGTACGGGGACCGACATCGCCAGGTAGGTGACCACGTAGACGGATGCCATGAGACCCCCCCGCTGGTGCGGCGCCACCCGGGACGTCACCAGGCGCAGGCCCGCCTGGAAGGCCGGACCGAAGCCGAGCCCGGCCAGCGCGGTGCCGGCGAGGAACAGCGGACCGGACCTGCCCGCCGCCGCCGCGAGGGTCAGGGCGACCCCGGTGCTCAGCAATGACGCCCCGAGGACGATGACGTGCTCGGCGGCCATGGTGCGGGTGAACGCGACGGCCGCCACGGCACAGACGGTGAGGACGCAGACGATCAGGCCGTCGCGTGCCGCTGAGCCCGGTCCCATGGCCAGCCCGGTCAGTGCGGGCCCGAGGGACAGGTAGAACCCGCCCAGTGACCAGATCGCCACGAACAGGGGACTCACCCGCCACAGCGTCGTGCGGGCCAGTGCGGGCACCCGTGGGCGCGGGCGAAGTGAGGCGACCGCGCCGGACTTGCGCCGCCCGCTCTCCGGCAACGCGAGCAGGCCGGTGAGCTGCACCAGCAGGGCCGCCAGCAGCAGGGCGTAGGCCGTGCCCCTCACGGAGGGAAGCAGATGCAGCGTGAGGCTGGCGCCCAGTGTGCCCGCCGACATGCCGAGCAGTGGCGCGAGGCTGATGACGACGGTGCCGCGCTGAGGCGCGACGTCCAGTAAGGCCGCGCCCAGGGCGCTTGTCGCGGCGCCGGTGGCGAGGCCCTGCAGGACGCGGGCAAGGATCAACGCGCCGGCTCCCTCCGCCTGGAGGAAGACGACCATGGACACCGCCTCCAGCACCAGCGCGCCGCAGATCACCGGTCGCCGGCCCAGATGGTCGGAGAGGGAACCGGTGACCAACAGGGAGGCGAGCACGCTGATGCAGTACACGCTGTAGACGACGGTCAGCGTCGCTGACGTCAGGCCCCACTCCGCCTCGTACACCTGGTACAGCGGAGTGGGCGCGCTGGACGCGGCGACGAAGGTGATGAGGACGGACGACAGGTACAGCGGGGCCGCCAGGCGGGCGCGGGGCCGCCGCGCTGGCGCGGACCAGCCTGTCGCGGGCTGGGTGGTGCTGTGTGGCATGTCGTCTCCGGCCGGTCGGATCTCATCGTCCATCCCGCTACTACGCGAGTGAGGAAGACGGGGTTCATGACCGCGGACAATGAATGAGAAGGTCTGCTGTATTAGCTCGAGCGAATCAGTGATGCGTGTGTCATTCCGGCTGGAAAGGAGAATGTAAAGGCTGATCGTTGCGCGGGAACGCGTGCGGGCCAGGTGCACTTCCACGCCGATCGACTGGCAGGCGTAGTTCGGTGTGCGCGCTGGTGGCCGGCTATCACCCCGCATGGCCGTCCTGGCGTTCAGTTCGTGGACGACGATGATCCCCGGGCCGGGACCAGCAGAGCAGGACTGGCGGCGGGCATCCGGTCGCCGGGCCGGGGCCGCCCCGCCGGAGCGCACGGTGATCACGGCCGTCCCGCCGTTGCGCGCACCCCAATTCCTGGCCGCGCGGTTCTCGACCGGGTCCGCCGCGACCGTCGCGGTGCCGCCGGTGGCGGTCGCGGGCGCGGGACCCCCGGGTGTCGGTTCACCGGCGGTGAGACGTTGTGGGCGGGGGAGTGGGCGTGCCGCTGACCGGCTTCGAACCGTTCGGGTTGGCCAGTCGTAGAGGCGGGTGAAGGTATCCGGTTACGACGTGATGGACGCCGCGGGCCAGACCATCGGGTTCTTCAAGAAGAAGGCCGCCGCCTCTTTGGTGCGCTCGACCTGGCTCATGCGGCAGGGGGACGCGGCCGAACTGACCGGGAGGGAGCGCAGCCAGACGGTGGCCGTCCTGCGGCGGGCCTGGCAGGTGCTGCCCTTCGTCGACGCCCTGCCCTTTGCGTGGCCGTACCACTTCGGCTTCACCGCCGACGGCGTGGGCGGACCGGTGATGTCGGTGGACAAGAGGTTCGGGCTGCGTGACCACTACGTGCTCGACATCCGGTCCCCCGGCATCGACCGTCGCCTGGCCATCGCTCAGGCGGTGGCGCTGGACGCCCTGCAGTCACGCTGACCCCACACCGAGGACCGGCGGCCGGCGTTGGCACTTCAGAAGGTGCCCTCGTCGCGAACACCGCGGGCGGTGTTCGCGCGGGCTCAGGGCGTGCTGTTCCTCAACAAGGGGTCCTCCGGGACCACCGCTCCTGTCACGCACGTACTGCGGGGCACCCCCACCATCCGGTCCGTAGCCCACGGCACTTGACGCTCCCCGCGGGCGAGGGCAGGGGGCTCGGTCCGCCCGGTTGCCCATGCCCGGGGTAATGAGCGGTTCCCCATCCGGGCAGGCGCTCGTCCACCATCTGTCCGGCGCCAGAGTGATGCCGTGCTGGACAACCCCGGGGCCGAACTGGCCCGTTGTCGTCCGGACACAGTTGCGTCCACCACCGGCCGGGGGACCCGAGCGGATCCGGACCCTCACAGGGGGAGGGTCCGTCGACGTCGTCGTGCTCGGTGGTGAAGGCGAGCCACGGGCCCTGACTACCCATCAGCTCGGCCGCGTCGGCGACGGT
>NZ_JBEOTZ010000092.1:0-6489 GCF_040303825.1 Streptomyces sp. NPDC094143 | reverse complement strand
CCTCCTGCACCGGCTGTCCTCCGGGGAGTTCCCCGTCGATGCCGCTTTGTTCGAGCGGATCGACCGCACCGTGGACCAGCTGGAGGAGGCCGCCGTCCAGCAGCCGCCGCCACCACCTCCGCCATCGGCCCGCGCCCACGTCCAGCAGCCGACCACGGCCGCCCCCGGCACCGACCCGCGCACTGCGGTGCTGCCCGCCTCCGAGCCGGTCCGCATCACGGCCAAGCCCATCGGCCTGGCCGCGCCCGTCGAACCCGTCGGTGTCGCCAAGGACGGCTCCATAGCCCTGCCTGCGGATCCCGGCAGAGCCGGCTGGTACACCGGCTCCGTCACCCCGGGCGAAAGAGGCAACGCCGTCCTGGCGGCCCACCTGGACTCCAACAGCGGCCCCGCCGCCTTCTACAGCCTGGGCGCCCTGCGGCACGGCGACGGCATCACCGTCGAGCGTCAGGACGGCCGCGACGCGCTGTTCAGCGTCGCCGCCATGCGCCTCTACGCCAAAAGCTCTCTGCCCTCCGAGACGGTCTACGGGCCGACCGCCCACCCGCAGCTGACACTCATCACCTGCGCCGACTGGGACGCGACAGCGAAGGAATACCGAGCCAACCTGGTCATCACCGCCCACCCCGCGAAGAGCAACGATGCCGCTCCGGTGAGAGGGACGGCAGGCCAGGGCTGGCGGGGACGGGGTGCCGACCAAACTGTTGGTGAGGAGGACGGCCTCGGACGGGTTCACCTCGCTGGCGAGGGCCCAGAACCGGGGCTGAGAAAGAGGCACTAACCCGCCCGGTCCTGCAGAACTGCGGACGGAGACGCGGTTCAGGGGTCTACGACCCGCTGGAGATCACGCGCTCGCCGCCTGCTGCGCGCTCGGCGAGGCCGATCCGGGCGTCGTCGATTCTGCCCCTCAAACCGATCCATGACCGGTACTGGTGCTCGGCCGTGGCCTGCTTGCCCCACCAGCCCTGCATCACCAACTGGCCGGCCGAACTCAGGGTGAGGTGGAACCGCTCTGTCCACGTCATTCACTGTCCCACCCGCCCTCGTCGGTGTAGGTGCGCAAGCGCAGCTGCGCATCGGCCGCAGCCTCGCGCAGTTCTTGAAGGACCGGCCCCGGCGGCACCCGCAACGTCGGAGGCGTCGCGAGAAAGCAGTCCCGGCAGCGTCCAGCCAGCGGAAGCCGCGGTCCGGATCGTGGAGCACGCCGCTGGTGCGGGACGGCCGGCCGCAGGCGGAGCAGGGCGGCTGCTGCTGCATGCGCTCCCAGACGGTGGCCAATCGGGGCGCACGGGGCAGAGGTGAGAGAGGCCGGGGCGACATGAACGATACAGGGTCGTCGCGACTCGCGCTCCTCCGCTTCCTGGAGCGCGTCCAGGAGCGTGACCTGTCCCGCACCCGCGGATGGATCGCCGACGGGGAACGCCGCCAGGCCGGGCGGCGCGTCGGCGCCGCCCGCCGCCCGCCGGCTCCCGCGTTTCTGATCGAGCGCGGCCTGGACCGCAGGAACATCGTCGCTCTGCACACAGGGGAGTGCTGGGACCCGGCCAAGCGGGCGAAACCTGCGATCAGGGAGCAGGCGGTCGAGGCCCTGCGCCAGCAGGTGCCGGCGTGTACCAAGTGCGGGCCGAACACGGCGCTCGGCATCGTGGATTAGGCCGGTGAGCTGGCGCCCGACTGGTCACTGTGTCCGGTGAGGAGGGCCAGCAGGGCATGCACGGCAAGGTGTGCTTCGGCCGGGTGACGACGACCGGGATGTGCGCAGGATCTGGGAGGTCGCGCGCCTGCGCGACCTCATCTCCTGCCGGGGCCGGGCCCGTGCCTCCTTACCTGCCTTGGTGCCGGGTTGGGTAGTGAAGGGCTTCACAGGATGTGCCCCGTGTGAGTGACGTACTCAGAGGCGGAATCATGCGACGGTGGGAGGACTGCGAGACTGACCGGCACCACGTGGGTGCGGGTCCTTGGGGAGTTCGGGCGTTGCCCCCATCCCGGGCACTCGGCCCCCGCCATGGTCACACGCCTCCAGAGGGTGTGTGGCCCGTGGGCTCGTCAACCCCCTGGGAAGGGGTCGCGCCCCCGCATGAACACGAGCATTACCACGACGGTCGACGGCACCTTCGCACGGATCTTTGCGTGCGGGGAGATCGACTTCGACACCCTGCCCCGGCTGCGCGCTGCAGTTGCCGCGCTGTCCCCGCGAGTGACTGACCTGCAGTGGGACCTGACCGGCACGTCTTTCATGGACATCGCCGGTCTCCACCTGCTGTTCCACCCCACCACGAGCAGTCCAGAGCGCCGGACCACGGTGACCGGACTGGGCCGGCAGCCGTTGCGGCTGCTGCTCACCGCGTGCGAGACAGGCCCCGCGGTGTTCGACTTCTCCCGCCTGCTGCCCAACATCGGACCCGCCGGGTTCCGGCCTGCGCCCCTTTGAACAGCGCAGCGGAGTTCGGAGAAGTAGATCTGCTTCTTCGGCCTGACCGACGCCCAAGCGCCCGGCCCTGGGAGGAAGGCCGGGCGCTCGGTTCAGGGCCCAAGCTCATGACCGGGCTTGCCCGGGTCCCTGCTCGCGTATCCGCACGGGGACGGATGTTCATGACGCGTTGCCCAGTTCAACGACGGGCCGGCTCAGCGCGTCACGGCTGGCGCGTCGACTTGCACAGGTTCTTCCTCCGTCGTCCTGGTCTTGGTGGTGCTCGAACTTGACGTGGGCTCCGGCGAGGGGCGCAGCCCGCGCATCGTTGCCGTGCTTGCGTGTCAGATGCTCGGCCAGGCCCTGTTGGCAGACGTCGGCTGCTGATGCTCGGCGAAGGCGCGCTCAACTGGCCGGTTGGGCCTTTACAGGCGGGTGGCGGCGTAGGCGGTCAGGAGGGTGGCGGTCACGGCGATGCCGATGAGTCCGGGCCAGCCGCCTGTCAGCGCGCAGAGGGCGACGACGGTGAAGGCGCCTGTCATGGTGGCGGCGAAGGTCCACGGGGGCAGTCCGCGGTCGCTGTCGGCGGCTTGCTTGCTTTTGCTCCAGGTCATTGGGGACACGGTAGTGGGCACGGCCAGGTGTGAGGAATGTCGGGTCGTGCGGGAGCTGTGCGGGGTCAGCGCTGGGGGCTGGGGTTGGTCAGTGGGGCTGGATGGTGGTGAGCATGTTCCGGATGGCGGTGAGGGCGTGTTCGGCGCCGGTGATCTCCTCGGGGGTGGGCGTGATGGTGGCGTGGTCGGGTGTGCCGTCCGGCTGCCATTGCAGAACGGGGGCGAGGACAGATGCGCACTGGCCCAGGAACCAGCCCATCGGGGTGCGGGAGGTCGCGGTGGCGACCGCGAGAGCGGCGAGGCACTCGCGCAGGTGGTCCAGCCTGGTGCCGAGTGGTGCGTGGGCTGCTTCTGCGGCCGACGCGGTCGGCCAGGGCAGGGAGGTCAGCAGCTCGGCGGCCATGGCGTAATCGGTGTGGGTGACGTTCCAGATGCCTGTCCGCCGCCAGGTCCGGGCTTGGGCGATCGCCGCGTCTGTCGCTGCCTGCATGGTCATGCGTACAGATTACGTATGGGTTTTTCCGGGCGGTCTTGCCGGTGCGGAGCGGGGTATACGCTGCGTGGCGGTCCTGTCCGTGTTGCGTCGAAAGGTGGTGGGCTTCCGCGATGAGCGGTGAACCTCCCAGTCGCATGCCGCACGGCGTCACCGTCGTCGAGCCCTAGAGCGGGGCGGTGGAGGTGGCGTCCGCGGCATGCCGCATCTCACGTCACTTCCCGATCGTTTCCGCCTGAAGGGCCCCGTGCTCATGCCTGAGCGTCGTCGGCGCGGTCTGCGCGCCTTCACTCCGTCCAAGCCCGCCAAGCGCTCCTCCGAAGGGCCGGCCGAACCGGCAAACACCTCTGGGGTGTCCGCGCCGGGACCGGCGTCTGAGCGGACAAGCAGCGTGATCACCGCCGCTCTGTATGAGGATGGTCAGCGCACCAGCACCCACCACAGCCTGGTGGAGACTTTCCGTCAGCTGCGTGAGCAGTCCGGTGGCATGGCGTGGATCGGCCTGTACCGGCCGGACCCAACCGAGCTGCAGTCCCTCGCGGCGGAGTTCGACCTGCACCCGCTCGCGGTGGAGGACGCGTTGGAGGCGCACCAGCGTCCGAAGCTGGAGCGTTACGGTGCCACCCTGTTCGTGGTGCTGCGGGCGGCCCGCTACATGGACGCCGCCGAGGAGGTCGACTTCGGCGAGCTGCATATCTTCGTCGGCCGGGACTTCGTCATCACCGTCCGCCACGGCGCCGCGCCGGACCTGGCCGCGGTGCGCCGCCGTATGGAAGCCAGCCCCGAGCTGCTCAAGCGCGGCCCCGAGGCGGTGCTCTACGCGATCCTGGACGCGGTCGTGGACGGTTACGCCCCGGTGGTGGCCGGGCTGCAGAACGACATCGACGAGATCGAGACCGAGGTCTTCACCAACACCCCCGGTGTCTCGCGCCGTATCTATGAGCTGTCCCGTGAGGTGGTGGAGTTCCAGCGGGCCACCCGGCCGCTGGCCGGCATCGTCTCCGGGCTGTCGGCCGGGTTCGACAAGTACAACATCGACGAGGAAATGCGCCGCTATCTGCGCGATGTCGCCGACCACGCCACCCATGTCACCGAACGCGTCGACGGGTTCAAACAGGCGCTGCAGGACATCCTCACCGTCAACGCCACCCTGGTCACCCAGCAGCAGAACGAGGAAATGAAAGCCTTGGCCGAGGCCAGCCACGCCCAGAACGAGGAGATCAAGAAGATCTCCGCCTGGGCGGCGATCCTGTTCGCGCCCACCCTGGTCGGCACGATCTACGGCATGAACTTCGACCACATGCCCGAACTGGGCTGGGTGTGGGGCTACCCCTTCGCCCTGCTGCTCATGGCTGTGGTCTGTGCCGGCCTCTACGTCGTGTTCAAACGCCGCGACTGGCTCTGACCCCGGCACACCCTGCCGCTGACATTGGAGAACATGATGCGACCTGCTCTGCGCACGCTGGTGCCTGTCGCCCTCGTGGCCTGGATCGCCTTCATCACCCTCTGGCTGTACCTCACCGAGTAACCGCCCACATCGCTGCCGACAGCCCTTCAGGCTCGGCAGCGTAGTCCCCGCAGGGCGGGCTCCTCCGGACTGGCGGACCGGGGGAGCCGCCCTGCGGGGACGGCGGACAAAGACGAGTGGCGCACCAATCACAGGACGGCGATAGATGGTGAATCTCGGCAAGGACAGCGGTGAACACAGTGCGGCGGACCTGCCTGAAGCGGTGGTCGATTGCGCCCTGTACGAGGACGGCGGGCGCATCCCGGGCCGCGTAGGCCTGGGCAGGATCCTGGACCGGATAGACCCGGGAGTGGGGCGGTTCGCATGGATCGGCCTGTACGAGCCGACCGCCGAACAGCTCCAGCGCGTCGCCGACGCTTTCGACCTGCACCCCCTGGCGGTCGAGGATGCCGTCCACGCCCACCAGCGGCCCAAGCTGGAGCGCTACGGCGACACCCTCTTCCTCGTGCTGAAGACCATCGTCTACTGCGACCACGAGGAGATCACGCCCACCAGCGAGATCGTGGACACCGGCGAGATCATGGTCTTCGCCGGGCCCGGGTTCGCCATCACCGTCCGCCACGGCAGCGCCCCAGCCCTGGATGTCGTACGCCGTCAGCTGGAAGCCGACCCCCACCAGCTCGGCCATGGGCCCGCGGCCGTCCTGCATGCCGTCGCGGACATGGTCGTCGATCACTACCTGGAAGTCGCCGACCACTTCCGCACCGACATCGAGACCCTCGAAAGTGAGGTGTTCTCACCCGACAAGCCCATGGATCCCGCCCGGATCTACCAGCTCAAACGAGAGCTGATGGAGTTCCGCCGGGCTGTCGTCCCCCTGGCCGGCCCCCTGCAGCGCCTTGCCTCCGGCAACCTGCCCGACATCCCCGCCGACGTCACCGCCTACCTGCGCGACGTCGCCGACCACCAGCAGCGCGCCGGCGACACCATCAGCAACCTGGACGAACTGATCACCGGCATTCTCAATGCCACCATCGCCCAGCTGAGCGTTCAGCAGAACTCCGACATGCGCAAGATCAGCGCTATGGCCGCCCTCATTGCGGTGCCCACCATGGTCGTCGGCGTGTACGGCATGAACTTCGACCACATGCCCGAACTGACCTGGCGCTACGGCTACCCCGCCGTCCTCACCGTCATCGTCGTCGCCTGCACCCTCATCTACCGCGCCCTGCGCCGCAACAAATGGCTCTGACCAGCTGCCCCGTCCCGCAGCCCACCAGCGTCGGTTTCCCGCGCCGCAGCACCTGGTTACCGGACGGCGGGTCGGCAAAGCGCATACTCGGTGATCATTGCGCAGCGTTGAGAGCGATGGCGTAGGGCGAACTTCCGATGATCAAGTTGAACAGGACATGGGGGATATGAGCGAGGCGAGTGGGCCGGTGATGCCGGAGACGGTGGACAGCCCGGCGTTGCGGACACAGCCGACCAGTGCGGCGGCGAGGTG
>NZ_JBEOTZ010000091.1:0-7562 GCF_040303825.1 Streptomyces sp. NPDC094143 | reverse complement strand
ACCGGCGCCGTGCCTGTTCTGCTTCCCGGGGAACATCCCTGCCCAGGCCGGCACATGACGTCACGTCATGCACGAGACCGGCGAACCGGACCGATCCCGAACATGCAATGACCCTGGCCGCTGCACGAACAGCGCGGCTCAGCGTCACTCGACGGCTGGCAGGCCGCCTGGCAGACGGCGATGGCGGCGGAATGATTGTGGCAGGCGGCAAGGCCGTAGACGTTCCCTCCTACTCTCCGCTCTACGCCAAAGTCGAGGAGATGGCTCAGCAACTTCAGGACACCGGGGTCACCGCAGGCGCCAAGGACCAGGCCTCGCTCTCCTCAAACGGTTACGGCGATCTGGCCTCCTTGGCCGCCTCCCTCGCGGACCAGCTCTCGCAGATGGAGACGCCACGTGAGCCACAGGATGGGGTACCGGTCGCAGACATTCCAGCATCCCCGTCTGATGGCGTGACTGAGCCATCGGCGAAGGAAGGGCCGCATGCTTCCCAGAATGGAACACGATCCGCAAGCGTCCCTGCATCAGTACTGGGAGGTACGGACACGGGCCGCGATTAAGACAATCTAGCCCGACAGGGCACGCAGGGAAACGATCATGACGGGTTCGGGCAAGAGGCAGACCCGCCGATGACGTAACAGCGCGGTCCTGGGCAAGTTCGCGGCGCCAGGGCGGACCTCGGCGGGAAAGTGGCTGCTGTCCCACCACGTGCTGGTACCGCGGGCACCTTCCGCCTGACGCGGCCCCGCTGTGTCCAGCTTCCCGCTCTCGCCAGGTCGTCGCCGACGCGGGCGGCGGCCGCGTCCCATCGGACCCGGACTCCTGGGCTGTAGTGGCCCGCATCGTCATGGCTTGGACCGCAGAAGGTCTCGCACCGCAGCGTCGCGTGAGCGGGCGCGGGCGGGCCGAGGAGGCCGGCGGCCTTCCGGCAGCAGCTGCGAGTACAAGGAACTCATGTCGGGGTGATCACCCCCGGGCGGTGGGACGGTGGTGGAGGTGTTCGAGGGCTCCTCGTGCGTGGTGGTCGAGGGTGTGGAGGTGGGCCGGGGACCGGCAGGTTCGGGCGGCAGGTGGCAGATCGTGTCGAAGAAGTCGGCGACTTCGCTGATCTCGACGAACCGGGCCACCGGGTCCTCCATCCGGCTCTGTGCGACGGTCATGAACGCGGCCGGGCGTAGGTCGGGTCGGCCGCCGGGGTGCCGTCTGACGCGCAGCATCACCCGGGAGCGCAGCAGCCGCCATGCGCACGGGGGACGTTGGGGCCGGCCGCAGCCCCTCGGTGATCTTTTCGGCATCACGGAGAGGACCGCCATGCAGTACGTCGGCGTGGTCCATCCGGAGAAGATCCCCAGCTTCCCCGGTGACGGCTGAGCAACGCTCAGGCCGGGACGGCAGCAGTCACTGGCTCGGTCTCTGACGCGCCGCGGGCGGCGAGGTAGCGCTCGGCGTCCAGGGCTGCGGCCGCGCCGGTGCCGGCGGCTGTGATGGCCTGGCGGTAGGTGTGGTCGACGACGTCTCCGGCGGCGAACACCCCGGGCAGGCTGGTACGCGTCGACGGGGAAGCGACGGTGATGTACCCCTCGGGGTCCAGGTCGAGCTGGCCCTTGAAGAGTTCGGTGCGTGGGTCGTGGCCGATGGCGATGAACAGCCCCGTCACGTCCAGGTCGCGGGTGGCGCCGGTGAAGACGTCGCGCAGGACGACGCCGCCCAGCATGCCGTTCGTCTCCTTGATCTCGGCGATCTCGCTGTCGAAGGCGAAGGAGATCTTGTCGTCGGAGAACGCCCGGTCCTGCATAACCTTCGAGGCGCGCAGGGTGGAGCGGCGGTGGACAACGGTGACCGACTTGGCGAAGCGGGTGAGGAAGGTGGCTTCCTCCATGGCGGTGTCGCCGCCGCCGACCACGACGATGTCGCGGTCACGGAAGAAGAACCCGTCGCAGGTCGCGCACCAGGACACGCCCCGGCCGGACAGCTCCTCCTCGCCTTGGAGGCCGAGCTTGCGGTAGCCGGAGCCGGTCGCGATGATCACCGACCTGGCGCGGTGCACAGTGCCCGCGGAGTCGGTCAGCTCCTTGATGTCGCCGGTGAGGTCGACGGCCACGATGTCGTCGTCGATCATCTCGGCGCCGAACTTCTCGGCTTGGGCCCGCATGTTCTCCATCAGCACGGGACCGTCGATGCCCTCGGGGAAACCGGGGAAGTTCTCCACCTCGGTCGTCGTGGTCAGCGAGCCGCCGACGAAGATCGAACTGCCGAACAGCAGGGGCCGCAGCTGGGCGCGGGCGGTGTAGAGGGCGGCGGTGTATCCGGCGGGGCCGGAGCCGATGATGATGACCTCGCGCACCTGGTCGGGCTGCGTCACGGGGCTCATGCCTCCTGCCCTGCGTCGATCTCGGCGATGAGGGCCTCGATGCGGGTCTTGATCTCGTCGCGGATCGGGCGGACGGCTTCGACTCCCTTGCCGGCCGGGTCTTCCAGGGCCCAGTCGAGGTACGTCTTGCCGGGGAAGATCGGGCAGGCGTCGCCGCAGCCCATGGTGATGACGTAGTCGGATGCCTGGACGGCCTCGGTGGTGAGGCTCTTCGGCTGGGCGGCGGAGATGTCGATGCCGACCTCGGCCATCGCCTCGACGGCTGCGGGGTTCACCTGGTCTCCGGGAATGGAGCCAGCGGAGCGGACCTCGATGCGGTCGCCCGCGAGGTGGTTGAGGAAGCCGGCGGCCATCTGCGAGCGGCCGGCGTTGTGGACGCAGACGAACAGCACGGAGGCGAGCGGAGCGGAGGACATGCGTTCTTCCTTCACAAGGTGAGTGGCAGGTAGTGCGAGGGGTTTCACGTGCTCGGCAGGCTGGCGAGCAGGTCGGTGATGCGGTTGTCGATGTCGTCACGGATGGCGCGGATGACTGCGATCGGGGCGCCGTCGGGGTCGGGCACGGGCCAGTCCAGGTAGCGGCGGCCGGGCATTACGGGGCAGATGTCGCCGCAGCCCATGGTGATGACGATGTCCGCGGCCCTCACGACCTCGTCGGTCAGTGGCTTGGGGAACGTGTCGGCCGCATCGGCGCCGGCTTCGGCGAGGACCTGAGTGATGTGCGGTTCGATGCCGGGCCCGGGGTGGGTGCCTGCGGAGGAGACGGTGACCCGGCCGGCCGCCCGGTGCTGAAGGAGGGCGGCGGCGAGCTGGGAGCGGCCGGCGTTGTGGCTGCACACGAACAGCACCCGCACCAGCCCTGAGCCTGGCGCGCCCTGGACGTGGGCGAGGGCGTCGAGGCGTTCGGCGGTGAACCGCTCGGCCAGCACCACCAGGTGCGTGCTCACGGAGGCGGACTCGGCCAGGCGCCGGTAGGAGTCGGTGAGCAGGCCCTGCACGGTTTCGGCCGAGAAGTGGTCGGCGTGCCGGGTGGCGAGGCGCGGCGCCGGCGGCCAGGCGCTCGTCGGGCGGGGCAGGGGTGGGAGCGGTGGGCATGGGAAGACCCCTTCGACGGGCCTACGGGTCAGCCCCGGCTGGTATCAGCGCCGGGTGATGTGACAGTATCAGCCCATGATGACGTCAGTCGACACTGACCTGATCCGGGTGCTGGCCGACCCGCTCAGGCTCCAGATCGTGACCCTGCTCGCCCGCGAGACGCTGTGCACCACCCACCTGGTGGAGGAGACCGGCGCCAAGCAGACCAACCTCTCCAACCACCTGAGAGTGCTGCGCGAGGCCGGGGTCGTCGAGACCGAGCCATGCGGACGCTTCACCTACTACAAGCTCCGCCCGGACGTCATCGCCTCGCTCGCCGGGCAGTTCGCCGACCTGGCCGTGTTCGCCCGTACCGCCGCCGACAACAAGAGGGCCTGCCCGTGACCTCCACCGAGCCCACCACCGCCCCCGCTCCGGCCGGCGGTGGAAACGACTCGATCGTCAAGAAGCTCTCCACCCTCGACCGCTACCTCGCGGTGTGGATCCTGCTGGCCATGGCCGTCGGCCTCGGGCTGGGCCGGGTGATCCCCGGTCTGAACGACGCGCTGGCGAAGGTGGAGGTCGGCGGGATCTCTCTGCCGATCGCGCTGGGCTTGCTGGTGATGATGTATCCGGTCCTGGCCAAGGTCCGCTACGACAAGCTGGATGCCGTCACCGGCGACCGCAAGCTGATGATCTCCTCCCTGGTCATCAACTGGGTCCTCGGGCCCGCAGTCATGTTCGCGCTCGCCTGGATTTTCCTGCCGGACCTGCCCGAATACCGCACCGGCTTGATCATCGTCGGCCTGGCCCGCTGCATCGCCATGGTCATCATCTGGAACGACCTCGCCTGCGGCGACCGCGAGGCCGCCGCCGTCCTGGTCGCCCTGAACTCGGTGTTCCAGGTCCTGGCGTTCGGTCTGCTCGGCTGGTTCTACCTCGACCTGCTGCCCGGCTGGCTGGGCCTCGGTGACGGCGAGCACCTGGACATCTCCATGTGGGAGATCGCGGCGAACGTGGTCATCTTCCTCGGCGTCCCGCTGCTGGCCGGCTTCCTGACCCGCCGCATCGGTGAGAAGAAGATGGGCCGTGAGAGCTACGAGCAGCGCTTCCTGCCGAAGATCGGCCCCTGGGCGCTGTACGGGCTGCTGTTCACGATCGTCATCCTGTTCGCCCTGCAGGGCAAGACCATCACCTCGCAGCCGCTTGACGTCGCCCGGATCGCGCTGCCGCTGCTGGTGTACTTCGCGGTGATGTTCTTCGGCACTTTCCTGCTCGGCAAGGGCCTGGGCCTGGCCTACGACCGCACCGCGACGCTGGCGTTCACGGCGGCGGGCAACAACTTCGAGCTGGCCATCGCGGTCGCCATCGCGACCTTCGGCGTCACCTCCGGCCAGGCGCTGTCCGGTGTTGTCGGCCCGCTCATCGAAGTCCCAGTGCTGATCGGCTTGGTCTACGTCGCGCTCGTTTGGCGCGGGAAGTTCGCTGCCGGCGCGGTGACGACGGCCCCGTGACGCAGCAGACGGATGTGGTGGTGGTCGGCGGCGGCCAGGCAGGGCTCGCCGCCGGCTACCACCTGCGCCGTCGCGGCCTCGACTCCGTGATCGTGGACGCCGATGCGGCGCCGGGCGGGTCCTGGCAGCACCTGTGGGACGCGCTGCATTTGTTCTCCCCGGCTGCCTACTCGTCGCTTCCCGGGCGGCTCATGCCCGCCCAGGCAGGCGAGACCTACCCGGGCGCTGCGCATGTGGTCGACTACCTCACCGACTACGAAAAGCGCTACGACCTGGCCGTCCAGCACGGCACCCGCGTGCAGGCCGTGCACCGCGACGGCGAGAGGCTCCTCATCGAAGCGGACACGGGTACTTGGCGGGCCCGGGCGGTCATCAGCGCGGCGGGCACCTGGTCGCGGCCCTTCGTCCCCGCCGTCCCCGGCCGCGGCCTCTTCGCCGGGCGGCAGCTGCACACGGTGAACTACCGCGCGCCGGCCGACTTCACCGGGTAGCGCGTCATTGTGGTCGGCGGCGGGAACTCCGTTGCCCAGATCGCCGCCGACCTCGCCCTGGACGGCCGCGTCGAGGTGACATGGGCGACCCAGCGCCCGCCACGCTTTTCCCCGACGACATCGACGGCCGTGCCTTGTTCGATGTGGCCACCGCCCGCCGCCGCGCCCTGGACGCCGGTCGCAGCGACATCGGCGGGGTCGCTTCGCTCGGCGACATCGTCGCCGTACCCCCGGTCCGTGCCGTCCGCGACGCCGGACGTCTTTCTGCACAGCAGATGTTCACCGGCCTCACCGCCACCGGCGTGCGGTGGCCGGACGGAACCCGGGAAGCGGTCGACGCGGTGATCTGGTGCACCGGTTTAGGCCAGCCCTGGCCCACCTCGCTCCGCTCGGGCTGCGTAGTCGGCGCGGCCACATCGCCACCGACGGCACCCAGGCCATTGGCGAGCCGCGGCTGCACCTGCTCGGCTACGGCGACTGGACCGGACCGGCCTCTGCCACCCTCATCGGCGTCGGCCGCACGGCGCGCGACGCCTCCCAGGAGATCCGTGACCTCCTGCGCTGAATAACCGAAGAGCGAAAACCTGGCGCGATGAGGGCTGGTCGGCACGTCTAATGAGCCTGTGACTGAAAAGCCTTCATCCGCCCGTGGCGTTTCGTTGAAGACGACGACCCCTACGGCCTCACGCTCGTCGTCGACACGCCTCAGGGAACCCATCTGCGTCGTATCCCGCCCGCCCTGCCCCTTCCGGCTCACGTCGATCATGGAACCGGCGCGGAGGAGGCAGTCCACAAGGCCGCAGCCACCTGGGGCATGCCCGACTTCGTCTTCCAGCAGGCAGCTCACGCGGCCAAGGGCTCGGGCCGGCGGGAGCTGGGCGACCGGCTGCTCCTCGCTGGCGGCCGCGGCGCGGTCGTGCAGGTCAAGGCCCGCACCATCAAACCCAAGCCGGATGATCAGGAAGCGGGCTGGATACAGAAGGTGGCGGCCAAGGCGATGAGCCAGGCCAAAGGGACCGTCCGTCAGCTGCGTATGGTGCCCGCCGACATGGTCAACGGCCGCGGCCGGATACTGAGCGTCGACGGCAACACCTACGAGTGGATCGCGGTGTTCCTGCTGGACCACCCGCGAGTCCCGGAGAACACCGTAGTCACCTGGCACCCGGTCGGCATGCCCGCCATCGCGCTGACCCGCCGCGACTGGGACTTCCTCTTCGACCAGCTGCGCTCCACCACCGCCGTGCTCGACTACCTCTTCCGCGCCGCCGCCGAACCCGCAATACCGCTCGGCGAAGAACCGGTGCGGTACTACGAGTTCGCCGCCGCAGACGCCGCCGAACCGCCAGCCGACATCAACACCGAGCTGGTGGGGCCGGGCGGCACGCTGTTCTCCACGCCTCAGCTGCCACAAGCCCCAGCCGGTACCGACGGCACCAACGCCCACCTCATGATCCGCATCATGCTGGAGGACACAGCCCTCAGCACGCCCAGCGAGACACTGACCGAAGGCAACCGCTTCACGGTCCTCTCCGACCTCGACCGGCTGCCTGTATCAGCCCGCGCAGAGTGGGGCCGCCTGCTGCTGGACATCCTGCGCGACGTGCCGCAGGTACCGGACGAGCACTGCAAGTGGCGCTTTCGGCGCATGCTCGACGAAGACGGCACCCGCCAGCTCATCGTGGGCGCTGCCACTCGCTTCGACCCCGTCATCCAGGCCAGCTTCTCGGCCTACGTACAGCTGCGGCACCACGAGGTGACCTCGCGGACCGGCCGAACGGAAGACTCCTCCACCCTGGGCGTGCTGCTGACCCCGCGCCGCGACGGGAAGCGCCCGTGGGACACCAGCACGGTGCGAGTCCACGGCGACCTCGCCTTGTCCGAGGAAGAACTGCAGGTCTACAGCAAGGGATGGAACCGGGCCTTCCAAGAGGGCACTGTCAGCGCGGCCGACTGAGCACCGGCCGCATCAGGCAGCGGCCGGCAGGGCCAGCAGCTTGCCCATCGCCGCCAGCACGGACGGCTCGACCCGGTAGTACACCCAGGTGCCGCGCCGCTCGGAGGTCAGCAGTCCGGCCTCCTTGAGCTTCTTCAGGTGGTGGGAGACGGTCGGCTG
>NZ_JBEOTZ010000090.1:0-7911 GCF_040303825.1 Streptomyces sp. NPDC094143 | reverse complement strand
CGGCGGGGGTGGCCGCCGCCTCGTGTGCCGGTCCGTCAGGCCACTGGACCGGCGATTCCGCTGCGCAGCAGGTGCCGCCCCTGCCGGATCAGCTCGTTCGCCTGCAGGGCGAGCCGGGCCGCGCCGTCGTAGAGGGCGTGGACGGCCGGGAGGCGTTCCAGGCGGGGGGCCAGCGCCGACAGGGCGATGGCGAGGGCCACGCCGGCCCAGGCGACGGGCCCGAGCGGGGTGCAGCCGAAGAAGTGGCTGACGCCGGGCGTCTGGACGAGCGCGGCGAGCACGGCGGCCGAGCCGAGGGCCGTGACCCACACCAGCGGACTGTGCCGCCGCCCGGACAGGGTCTGCACGAGCTGGGCGCCCACCACGCCGCACAGGGCCATGGTGGTGGACCGGCGTTCGGTGCCGGGCGTGAGGCGGCCGATGAGGTAGGCCGTGACCGCGCCGAGGCAGGTGGTGATGCCGCGGCGGCGGATGGAACGCAGCAGGGGCGCGCCGAGGACGTTGAGGCCCATCGGCGCGGTCGCTGCGTGCTGAGCCGTCGAGGGGTCGTCGCTGGGGGTGACCGCGACGGCCATGGCCGGGAACATGTCGGTGAGCAGGTTGACCAGCAGCAGCTGACGGGTCGACAGGGGGGAGGCTCCGGCGAGCAGCGTGCCGAGGACGCTGAAGCCGACCTCGCCGGCGTTGCCGCCGATGAGGATGCTGACGGCGTCGGCGACGCTGCGCCACAGGGCACGTCCCTCGACGACGGCGTCGACCAGGACGGACAGGTCGCCGGTGGTGAGCACCAGGTCGGCGGCGTTGCGGGCGGCGGCGGAGCCGCGGGACTCCACGCCCACGCCGACGTCGGCGGCGCGGATGGCGGCGGCGTCGTTGGCACCGTCGCCCGCCATCGCCACGACCCGGCCCGCCTGCTGCAGGGCCTCGACGACGTGCAGCTTCTGCTCGGGTGCCACGCGGGCGACGACGCCCGCGTCGCGCAGGACCCGGACGCGCTGACGGCGCTCCATGGCGACCAGTTCGTCGCCGGTGACGACCTCGGTCTCCTCCGGCCAGCCCAGTTGCTGGGCGATGGCGCGGGCCGTCTCCGGGTGGTCGCCGGTGAGCATGACGGGCACGATGCCCGAGCGGCGCAGCTCCACCAGCAGGGCGTGCGAGGTGTCGCGGGGCACGTCGGCGAGGGCGATCAGGCCGCTGAACTCCAGGTCGGCCAGGGGCGCTTCGAGTTCGGCGTCGGCGTCGTCGGCCCGGCAGGGGCGGCGGGCGACGGCGAGGACGCGCAGGCCCCGGCCGGCCAGTTCGTGGGCGGTGTCGGTGGCGTGCGCGGGCAGGTCCCGGCAGGCGGGCAGGATCGTCTCGGGGGCGCCCTTGACGACGAGGAGTTCACCGACGTCGGGGTCGCCGTCGCGGCCGACGGCTGCGGCGTAGCCGCGCCGGGTCTCGAAGGGCAGCTCGCCGGTCGGGCTCCAGCCCTCGTCCGGCGGGGCCACGTCGAGGACGGCCTCGTCGGTGGCGTGGGCGATGCGCCGGCCCTGCCCGGTCTCCTCCTGCGGGCAGGCGCGCGCGGCCAGCCGCACGATGGGGAGGGCCTGTTCGGCGTCCGTGGCCAGGACGGTGCCGTGGGCGGTGGCGACGCGGACCAGACGCAGCCTGTTCTCGGTGAGGGTGCCGGTCTTGTCGAAGCAGACGGTGTCGACGCGGCCGAGCGCCTCCAGGGTGCGCGGGGTGCGGACCAGGACGCCGCGCCGGGACAGCCGCCGGGCGGCCGCCATCTGCGCGACGGTCGCGACCAGCGGGAGTCCCTCGGGCACGGCGGCCACGGCGACGGCGACACCGCCACTGACGGCGCGCCGGACGGGGCTGCCGCGCAGCAGGGACAGGCCGGTCACGGCGGCGCCGCCGGTGAAGGTCACCGGCAGTGCCTTGCGAGTGAGTTCCTGCAGCCGGGCCTGGACGCCGGCGGGCGGCGGCGTGCGGGCGGCGAGTGTGACGGCACGGCCGGCCTCGGTCTGGTCGCCGGTGTCGACGACGAGCGCGGTGGCCCCTCCGGCCACGACGGTGGTGCCCTCGAACACCATGCAGGTGCGCTGGGCCACCGGCAGGCCGGGGGTGGCCTCGACGGACTTGGTCACGGGCAGGGACTCCCCGGTGAGCGCGGACTCGTCGACCTCCAGGCCGTCGACGTCCAGCAGCCGCGCGTCGGCGGGTACGACGTCGCCGGCGCCGAGGCTGATCTCGTCGCCGGGGCGCAGCCGGGTGGCGTCGACGGTGACGGTGCGCTTGCGGCTGTCCTGCCTGCGCGCCTTGGGCTGCTGCCGGGCCGCGAGCCGGGCTAGGGCCTGTTCGGCGCGCATCCGCTGGAGTCCGCCCGTCACGGCGTTGAGGTCCATCGCGCCGACGACCAGCAGCGCGTCGACGAGCGAGCCGAGCAGCGCCGAGGCGACGGCGCCGGTGGCCAGGACGGGGGTGAGCGGGTCGTCGAGTTCGCGGCGGACGGCGCCGGCCGCCTGCCAGGTCCAGCGGGCCGGGGCGACGGCGGGGTGGCGGGCGACGCGGGCCGCCTGCCGGCGGGAGCGGTCGGCGAGCAGGGCGACTCCGCGGGGTTCCTCGTCGTGGTGGGCGCGGCGCAGCCGCCGGCGAGCCTCGTGGGGTTCCAGGGCGTGCCAGGGGATGTGCAGCCGGGGTGGCGGCGGGGTGGCCCGGGCCACCCGGACGGCTTCGAGCCAGCCGGTGAGCAGGGCGTTGGCGGCGGCGATGTTGACGGGCGCGTGCCGGGTGAGGG
The DNA here is from genome assembly GCF_040303825.1 of Streptomyces sp. NPDC094143. Lineage (NCBI taxonomy): Bacteria > Bacillati > Actinomycetota > Actinomycetes > Kitasatosporales > Streptomycetaceae > Streptomyces > Streptomyces sp. NPDC094143. The sequence continues at coordinate 5,129 of NZ_JBEOTZ010000090.1, read as the reverse complement.
GCCACAGCAGGTGCCGGCCCGGGGGCTGGCCGCCGCGGGCGACCAGGAGGCCCGACAGGGCGGCGCCCGCGCGGGCGAGTGTCTGCGAGCGGCGTGCGACGCGCCGGGCGGCCGGGATGGCGGTCAGCAGCCGCCAGACGTCGGCGAGGCCGCCCGGGGCCAGCGCGTCGGCGGCCCAGGAGACGGCCGCGCGGCCGTCGGTGAGGGCGACGGCGACGTCGCCCGCGGGCAGCCCGGCCACCACGTGCCCGTCGCCGGACTCGGGCAGCCGGGCGACGGTCACCACCACGTGCCCGTCGTCCTGCAGGGCCCGTACGACGTCACCGAACGGCCGGCTGCCCGGGGCGACCTCGTCGGCGAGCCGGGTGATGTCCTTCAGGTCGGAGCCGCCCGCGATGACGACGTGCAGTCGCGCGCGGCGGGCGGCGTCGAGGACGGCCTCGGCGAAGGGGTGCACGGGGTCGTCGGCCGGGCCGTCCGGGTCGCCGTCGTCCCCGGATCCGCCGCGCAGGGCGTCGGCGTGCAGGACGAGGGCGTCGGCGATCTCCAGCTGACGCAGCCGTTCCCCGCTGCGTACGAGGATCCCGGCGTGGGCGAGGAAGGTGCCGAGGGTGGCGCTGAAGGCGGCCGGTCCGTAGCGGGCCGCCTTCGGGGAGCCGGCGAGGACCGCTTCGGCGGCGTCGTTCGCGCTGTGGGTGACGAGCAGGGTGGCGGCGGCGCCGGCGAGGCTTCCGGTGCTGGCGTGCGAGGCGTACTCCTGGGCGGGCGTCACCTTCAGGGGCGGCCGGGTGTCACCGGGGCAGGGCAGGCTGGTGCGGCCGGCGCGGCAGACGTCGTCGTGCAGCGCCTCGAAGGCCGCGGCCCTGGCCACGGCTTCGGTGAGCTGGTTGCCACGGAGGATCCCGTCGAGGACGAGTGCCAGCGGGGTCTGGCCGACGCCGTGCGCGGCGGCGTTGGCGGCGGCGAGGACGAGTTCCATGCCGGAGGCGCCGAACCGGCGGCGGAGCACGGCCCGGAAGCGGGGGTTCTCGCGCAGCAGGGTGACGGTGGCGGTGACGATGCGTGGGGTGGGCGGCAGGCGCAGGGAGCGGCCGGCCAGGGCACCGGCCGCGCCCGCGGCGTCCAGCAGGATCGCCGCGGCGGTGACGCGCACCTCGCCGGGGTCGCCGGGGTGCGTGGTCTCGGGCTCCTCCGGATCGACCGGGCCGGCGTCCTCGCCGAGGCCGAGGCGGGCGGCGAGTTCGGTGGCCCGTTCGGTGACGCGGTCGGTGGCGGCGTCCTCGGCCAGCGTGATCACCAGCCGGGCCAGGCCGTCGTCCCAGTACGCGGCGAGCACGTCCGGGTGGTCGACGAGTTCCCGGGCCACCTTGTGGGCGAGGGCGCCGGTGCCGCCGCCGGGGTGCCGCAGGGCGAGGTGGACGCGCTGTCCGGCCGTCCAGTGCCGGCTGCCCGTGAGCGCGTTGCGTGCGACGTTGCGGACGCGGCGCGTGGTGTCGTAGACGGACGTCACTCCCTGGGCGGTGCCGCGGGCGGCCCCGGCGGCCGCCCCGGCCACGGCCCCGACGAGCGGGGCGACGTCGAAGCGTGTGAGCATCTGCTGTTTCCCGATTCAGCCGGTGGGGTGGCCGTCGTGTCCGTGCCGGTGGGCCCGGTCCGGGTGGTGGGGGGCCTCGCCGTGGTGCGTGGTGGCTTCGGCGACCTGCTTCAGGGCGGAGGCGGTGGCGGTGTCGCCCACCTTGGCGGGCTGTTCGTGCACGTGCTGTTCCGGCCGGTCATGCCGGTAGTGCGACGAGGCGAACCGGGCACCGGGGCCGTAGGCGGAGGTGTCCTCCGGCTCGTCCTGGGCTCCGGCCGCGGAGCTCTCGCCCGGCCGGGCACCGCCGCTGCCGCCGTTCGGTGACGTGCCGTTGTGGTGCTGTCCGGGCCGCGGCTGGGTGAGCCAGGCGACGGCGGCGCCGGTCAGCGCCACGGGCCACTCGACGACGCCGGCCACGCCGAGCACGCCGGCGCCGGTGTAGACGGCCATCCGGCGCCCGCGCGGGGAGACCGCGCCGATCCGGTCGAGGGCCTCGGTGGCGACCTTGCCGACCTGTTCCGCGCCGGGCAGGTGCCTCAGGCCCGAGGCGACGGCCCGCAGCGGCTGTGGAAGATCGGACGAACGGGGTGTCTCCTGGTTCATGGCGACCTCCGCGAGCGCATGGCGGGACGGCTTCCGGTTTCCCACCTCTTGGCCCTATATTCCGCCTTCAGTGGGGTATGCGCCTGTCTGGTTCGGCCGAGGCTGCGGCCCGGGCGTCAGACGACGGTGTGGCCGTCGTGGACGCCGCCCATGCAGCGCTTGGTCCAGGCCTGCGCCGTCGCCCACGGCGGAGATGATAATCATGCCTCCGCCGGCGACGCACTGGCTCGCGGTGACGTCCGCCGGGAGGGCCGCGGCGCGGGCGGTGCGGTGAACGCGGCCAAGGCCAGGGCGGTGAGCGGGGCGTACGGCAGCCTTGCGCATGAGGACTCCTTCGGATGGGCGGCCGGACGCGAATGCCGTGCCAGCGACGCCAGGGCACGCCGGAGCCGTCTCCAGCCGGGCGGGGAATCCGGGGGCCCGGCCGCCCGGCCTTGAGGCCGCGCGGCGGATGCCGGGAGCCACGGGGCGGCCGACGCCCGGGAGAAGCGGCACGGCGGACGCCGGGAGTCACAGCGCGGGCGACGCCCTAGCCAAGGCCCGCAAGACACGGGGCGGCCGACGCCCGGGGAAGCGGCACGGCCGCCCGGGAGACGCGGCGCGGCCAACGCGCACGAGACACCGCGCAGCGGACCCCAGAAGAAGCGGCACGGCCGAAGCCCGGGAGACGCGGCACGGCGGACGCCCGGGAGTCAGCGCGGGCGACGCCCTGGATGAGACGGCACGGCCGACCCCCGCGAGACATCGCGCAGCGGACTCCGGAAGCAGCGGCGCGGCCGACGCCCGAGAGAAGCAGCGCGGTCCACGCCCAGGAAGAAACGGCACGGCGCCCACGAGACACCGCGCAGGCCACGACTCCAAAAGAAAGCGGCACGGCCGAAGCCCGGGAGACGTGGCACGGCCGAAGCCCGGGAGACGTGGCACGGTCGAAGCCCGGGAAGGAGCGGCGCGGCCGATGTCCGGGAGAGACGGCCGGGGGCCCTTCGTGTCGGCTCGGGCGCGCCGGGTACTTGTGCTGGCACACAGCAGGCCGTATGGGTCCGGACACCGCGCGGGAGCGGATGGTCCGGTTCGGCGAATGGGGAGTGGTCATGACGCAGAACGGGGATGACGCGACGCTCGTCCGGCGACCGGGGGTTCCCGACCTCGGGTCGGCACCGGAGGGGGCCGAGCCCGCGCCACCGCAGGCCCTGCAGGCCGACGAGCCGCCGCAGGACCTGCCCCTGGACCGCAACCAGGCGATCCTGGAGGCGGCCAAGCAGGTCGGGGCGCTGCTGAAGCGCAAGGGGCACCTCTTCGCGCTGGCCGGCAGCGTGGCCGCCTACGCCCACGGCGGCGAGAAGAACCTCCAGCACGACGTCGACTTCGCGATCCGGCCCGAGGACGCCGACGCGGTGGCGGCCACGCTCCGCGACGCGGGGCTGACGGTCTACACGCCACCGGAAGACTGGCTGATCAAGGCCACGTGTTTCGGCCAGCCGGTGGACATCATCTTCGAGCTGGCGCACCGGCCGGTCGGAGCGGACATGCTGGAGCGGGCGGAGGAGCTGTCGGTCGACTCGGTGCGCATGCCGGTGCTGGCCCCGACCGACCTGCTGTGGAGCCTGACCGCCGCGTTCTCCGAGCACCACTGCGACTTCGGCGCGGCCCTGCCCATCGCACGGGCCCTGCGCGAGAAGGTCGACTGGGAGCGGGTGCGGCGCGAGTGCGGGGACGAGCCCATGCCCGCCGCCTTCTTCTTCCTGCTGGAGCGCCTGAACGTCATCTGAAGGAGCCCCCATGAGCACCCACGCCTCCCAGGACGCCGGCGGCGGGCCGGCGGAGAACCTGGACTACCGCATCGCCCACCTGCAGGAGCACCTCGCCTCGGGCGAGCTCGGTGAACTCGGCGTACGGGTCGAGGCCCGCGGCCAGGCGGTGCTGCTCACCGGCACCGTGCCCTCGGCGCCCTGCCGCGACGAGATCCTGCGCACCGTCCAGGAGGAGCTGGCCGGGGTCCCCGTGCACAGCGACCTCGTGGTGACCGAGGCGTCCTGCCCCGACCACGCGGAGGAGCTCGCATGATCCGCATCGCAGCCGTCGGAGACATCCACATGGGGCCCGGCAGTCAAGGCGTGCTCCGCCCCGCCTTCGAGACCCTGCCCGAGTGCGCCGACCTGCTGCTGCTGGCCGGCGACCTGACCCGCCACGGCACGCCCGAGGAGATGCGGGTGGTCGCCGGCGAGGTCCGGGACCTCGGCGTCCCGGTGGTCGCCGTCCTCGGCAACCACGACCACCACGACGACCGGCCCGACGAGGTCACGGCCGTCCTGCGGGACGCCGGGGTGCACGTCCTGGAGGGGCAGCACGCGGTCGTGGAGAGCGGTGGGGCCCGGATCGGGGTGGCCGGCACCAAGGGGTTCGGCGGCGGGTTCGTCGGCCGCTGCGCCGGGGAGTTCGGCGAACCGGTGATGAAGGAGTTCGTCCGCTACTCGCGCCGGTCCGCCGACGGCCTGCGCACGTCCCTGGAGCGGCTCGGCGCCGCGGACTGCGACGCCCGGATCGCGCTCACGCACTACTCCCCCGTCGCGGACACGCTGGCGGGCGAACCGCTGGAGATCTACCCGTTCCTGGGCAGCTACCTGCTGGCGGAGGCGATCGACACGGCCGGCGCCGACCTCGCGGTGCACGGGCACGCGCACGCCGGTACCGAGCACGGCATGACGAGCGGCGGCGTGAAGGTGCGCAACGTCGCCCAGCCGGTCATCGGGCGGGCCTTCCACGTCTACCACCTGCCGGTCCGCGAGCCTGCGGCCTCCCGGGCCGCGGCGAACGCGGCCCGCTAGGGCCTGTCTGGCAATTCCCCTCCCCCTGCGCCACGCGGACCAATCCCGACTACTTCCCGGGCGTCGAGCTCCCTCAGCGCGTGCGGGCCACCACGGACCCCGCCGAGGCCGCCGCGGACGCCGAC
>NZ_JBEOTZ010000089.1:0-8041 GCF_040303825.1 Streptomyces sp. NPDC094143 | reverse complement strand
GGGTGACTAAAGGAAATCATGACAAGTTTCTCGTGCTGCTGGGGGGGGGTGTCAGTTTCCAATCCGGATCAACGAGTAGGCGTCGGTTACCACGGTCGCTCCTCGCTCGTACAACCGGAAGACGCGGCGCGCAGCTTCTCCAAGTTCCGATCGCTTCGGAAACTGACGGTCTCGCGCTGCAGGCGGGCTTAGGGGCTGTTGGCGCTGGAACGGCCGCCCGCCAGTGCTACCCGCCCGGCTTCGACGCCGAGGCCTACAGCGGAACACCGTCGAGCGCTGCATCAACCGCTCAAAGCGCTGGCGCATGGGTCACACGAACCGACAAACTAGCCATCGCCTACCAGGTCGCCCTCCGCCCTCTCCGGCGTCCTCATCTGGACCCGACGCTGACCAAAGGGACAGAACCTAGAGGCTCTTGTACAACGCAGATCACGACAGGATCCGGCCATCTGCTTCAAGATCAACCACCCGGAAGTGGCGGGATTTCGACCGCTTCAGTGAAGCCTTTCAAGCGCCGTCTGCGTGATCAATACACATTGTGCAACACCCTTTAGGTCTGGGCCATGTCGACGAAGCGGGAGTAATGGCCCTGGAAGGCGACCGTGATGGTCGCGGTGGGTCCGTGGCGATGCTTGGCGACGATGAAGTCGGCCTCTCCGGCTCGGGGCGAGTCCTTCTCGTAGGCGTCCTCTCGGTGCAGGAGGATCACCACGTCGGCGTTGTCCTCGAGGGCGCCTGAGTCCCGGAGGTCGTTGATCATCGGCTTCTTGTCGGTGCGCTGCTCGGGACTGCGGTTGAGTGTGGAGATCGCGACGATTGGCAGGCGGAGTTCTTTGGCCAGGAGTTTCAGGCAGCGGGCGATCTCGGAGATCTCCTCGTAGCGGGAGCCGAGCGGCCTGGTGCCGTAGGTGAGCAGGTGAACGGCGTCCACGACGATGAGCTGTACGCCTGCCCGGGCCTGCAGGTAGCGGCAGTGGGCGCGAAGGTCGTGGACGTTGGAGTAGGCGCCGTCCTGAATGTAGATCGGGGCAGCGCTGACGTCGGGCATTCGTCGGGCGAGGCGGGTCCAGTCCTCGTCGGTCATGGTGCCGGAGCGCATGTGGTGCAGTGCGACGCGGGCCTCGGCGGACAGCAGGCGCATGCCGATCTCGTTGCGGTCGGCCTCGAGCGAGAACACGGCGCTGGGCAGGGCGTGCTTGATGCTGGCGCAGCGGATGAAGTCAAGAGCGAGGGTGGACTTGCCCATTGCGGGGCGGGCGGCGATGACGATGAGCTGGCCAGAATGAAGCCCGCCGGTGAGGGCGTCCAGGTCGGTGAAGCCGGTGGGCACCCCGGGCAGGGTTGCGTTGCGGCCGCCGGTCGCCTCGATCCAGTCGAGGGTGTCCTCCATGACATCGCCGAGCGGGCTGGCCGGCGGAAGCAGAGGGCGTCGGGTGGTGGCGGCGAAGATTTCCGCCTGTGCCTGGTCGGCAATGCGGTCGACGGCGTCCGGATCGGCGTCGGAGGCCAGATTCTCGATGTGGATGGCGGCGATCTTGGTGCGGCGCAGCATGGCCGCGTTCTGTACGCGGTCGGCGTTAGTCTGCCAGCTCCGAGCGGAGGAAGGCCCATTGACCAGGGCGGTGATGTAGGCGGATCCGCCAACCTTGTCGAGGTTGCCTTGCTGGGTGAGCCGAGCGGCTACCGCGAGGGGGTCGGTGGTCTCGCCTCGCCCGTACAGGTCGAGGATCGTCGTGTAGATCAGATCGTGGGCGGGGCGGTAGAAGTCGTGCCCGTGGAGGGTGCCGACGATGTCGGCGATCGCGTCCTTGGACAGGAGCATCGCCCTCAGCACCCCCTTCTCCGCTTCGAGATCGTGCGGATGGTGCAGTGCAGCGTCGTTGTCGTCGCTGGTCACCCTGGTTTCCCCTCCCCCAAGCCCCTTTTCGCACATCCTGCTGGCGCAGTACGTGGCATTGGGTCAGCGTAGCCGCGGCCTTGCACGCCTGATCAAGGATTTCGGCGTTCTCACTCGGCGAGGGTGATTTGCTCTGCTTCGCGTGGTAGCAGGCGTGCCTGACGGTTCAGGGCCGCCTCGATGGTGGGGTCGGGTGACATAGTTGTCGGCTCCGGTCGTAGTGTGCGTGAGCTGTGTGGCATCGGGGGCAGCGGCTGGAGCGTGGATGGGTCCCTCCGAACCAGATGAATTTGGCGTACGGTGCCCGCACCGAGCATGTCGTTGAGCCCTTGCACCAGACGGTCAGCCAGGAATCGGGTGTTGGTCAGCCAGGCCGCAGAGGCACTCGCGAGGGTGAGCGTCCCGGTTTCGGAGTCGAAGGCGGTGGGGGTCACGTGCTTGGCCAGAGGGCCGGCCACCGCGTGCCAGGCCGGAAGCGGCGAGACTTCGGCCACGGCGAACAGGTCAAGCAGGACTCGTGCGAGGAGGACCGCTGGGGTCCGTCCCCGCACACGAGGGCGGCGTACGGTAGGGGTGCGTTCGGTGAAGCGGCCCCGCCGGGCGTCCTCGCGAGCACGACTCAGGGCCATCAGCGCCAGATCGACGCGCGCCTCGATGCTCGGGTACTGCTGGTCGTTCAAAGTTCGACCCGGTAAGGCGTCGGGGCACCCCAGACCCGGACGACGTCGTGGTCGGTGAAGGCATACACCAGGCGGTAGGCCGCGGCTGCGTCCGGACTACGACGCAGCTGCTCGAGGTACTGCTCAGCGTCCCGCTCGCTCTGGCGGGGCGTGCCGCATAGCTGCCAGGACTGCCCGTTCCACATTTCGGGGATCCAGCGCTTCCGCGGCTGTGGCTGGTCGGCCCGGATGCGGTGCTGGGACTGCGTGCGCTTGGGGGACGCTTCGTCGTCCGTGCCGACGGAGTGCGGGGATGGTGTCAACGGCCCTGACCGTCGGCGGGTCTCACAGAGGAGACAGCCATCGAAGGCGTCCGGGTCGACGGGCCCGTTCGGGTGCTCGGGGCAGCTGGTGGTTGGCTTCGGGGTGCTTACCGCCTCCTCCAGCAGAGCGAAGGCCCGTTCGAGGTCTTGGCGGATCTCCTCCATGTTCGGGGCAGCGGCGTTGTCGTCGAGCCGTTGCCCGTGTTCACCAGCGACGCGAAGGGCCCGACCCAGGGCGATGAGCTGGGCGTGGTTCACGGCGTCTCTCCTTCATGTCCGGTACCAGACCGGCCTGGCTGGCGTTCTCTAGCGGTTGGGTCGGCTGCTGCGGGCCTGTCTCAGTCGCATGGCGCGCCACAGTTCGCTCGCGCCGTGGCTGGTGACCGGCTGAGTGCGGTGCAGGCCTGGGCAGCAGGCGTCGTGGACGATCTTCGCGTTTCCGTAGTCGCGGTGATGCGGGCCTGGCCAGGCGATCCCGCCGGCGAGGTGGTAGACCTCGTCGGCGGCGAAGAACCGGGCCGGGTAGTCGCCCGGGATCAGCGCGATCCACGCCACCTCCGCTTCCGGTTCCCCGCTTCCGACTACACGAGCGGGGTCCGGGCCGGCCTGAGGCCGGTAGACGTTCACGCCGTCGTAGTGCATGGTCCGGTGACGGTGCGTGGCCACCCCGCAGGCCGGGCACACCACGGTCAGCTTGCGCCCCCAAGCGGGAATGCCGTCATCGCCGAGTCCGGGCTGGGAGGGAACACTCACGCCCGATCAGCCTCCGATCCGTGAAGAAGCACCGGCTTATCGGTCTCGCCGAGTGAAGGCAGCCGACCTGCGGTGCACCAACTGACAGGTTAGCGACCGCAGCTGACACCACGACACTCGATCAACCAACCCGCTTCGGTGCCCGTCCGGCCTGCATCCGCGCCCGCTGGGCCCGCAGCAGCCCGAGTTTGCGCTCCAGCAAGTAGTGCGCAGTGCGTCGACGGGCTTCCTCTGCCGCTTCCTCCGCGGCCTGATGACCGCGGGGGCGGCGGCGCAGCACCGTGTCGTACACGGCTTCGGCCTCGGCTTCGGCTTCCTCACTCCGCAGCAGTCGGCTGTGCGCGCTCGCCCGGCGCTCGTCACGGATCCGTTCAGCCACCTCCCGGGCGGTGAACGCCAGCAGCCCCTGATCGGTCGCGGTTTGGCGTCGGCACACGTCATCGAGCAGCGCACGGGTGTCGGCTTCGCAGCGCTCCGACAGCGCAGCGATCTGTGCCGGGTCATCCAGATCCGCCCGCACGGCGACCGCCAGGTCGACCGCCTCTTGGACCAGAGCGTCCGTACACCGCCGGTAGGTGCACTCCGGGCACAACCCCGCCGCACCCGGCAGCCCGCACTCTACGCACGCGGCCGCCCGCCGCTGCAGCGCGGCAGCCTCCTCTGCTGCCCGGCGGCGGGCGGCGGCCGCCCGCCGCATCTCCACCTCGGCCACCACTTGGTCGTGCCGCGCGCCTGCCTGCTCTGCCTCACGCTGGGTGTGCTCCCGCAGCCGCTCCTCGAGGACCTGGCGGCGCTCGCGCCCACCGAGGCCGGGCAGCTCCCGGTCGACCTCCGCCGCGATCTTCGCCCGCTGGGCACGCCGGATGTGGAGCACGTTGTTGCAGTTCTCGCACTCGCCGCCGGTGTCCAGCCGGATCCCGTCGTCGCATCGGGGGTCTGAGCAGGCCTGACGCTGCGCAAGGCCCCGCCGTATCAGCCACGGGAACGGGCGGTCGACCAGGGCCTCTCCGCCAGTCTCCTCCAGCCGGTCGGTGAACCGGTCGGCCAGCAGCTGCGGCGCCCTCTCCGGCCGCTCCAGCATGCCCGCCAGCCGCTTCACTTCCGCCTTCACGGCCGCCTCGACCTGGTCCTGCTGCCAGCCCGACAGCCGCTCCCACAGCCCCGCGACCGGCCCCAGAGCCACCCGCAGACCAAGATCAGCCGGAAGGCCAATCCTCCGCTGCTGCTGCGCCTTTCCACCACCCACGGCCTTCAGCCGACCACCGGCTACAGCCCCGGCAGCACACCGCCCAGCACGCTGATTGACCGGGGACTCTTGCGGCTTTTCCCCGCGCAGCGGGCCGTCCTCGGCTACCGGCGCCGCCGACTTGCCAACGGCGGCCTGGCCGTCGGCGGCCTGGTCCTCGCGCACGCACGCGCGCTCCGGCCGACGGCCTTCAGCCCCACGGCCTTCGCCGGAAAAGCCACCAGAGAGCGCGAGAGAACCGCCAGGAGTAACCCCAGAAGCGTGGGAAGCGTGGTGCTGTGCAGTTACGGCGAGGTTTGCCGATCCGGCCATCCCGTCCTGTTCGGCGCCCTCGATCCCAGTCGTCACAAGGGCCTCGCCCGTCTCGCCGGACTCAAGATCTCCGGATGCAGTACCAGCGAGGTCTGAAATTAGAGCCTTGGCGACTCGGCGAGCCTCCCGCACGGCCACGCCGTGGGCCTCAACAACCGGCACCAGGCGCACCCGCGACTGCGCGTTCAGGCCCGATCCGGTCTCCTTGCGCACCACCTCCGCGACGCCGTGCTCCTGGAGCCGCTTGAGCACCTTCGCCCCGGCCGCCGCCGTGCAGCCCAGCAGCCGCCCGACCGTCGCCGCCGGACGCCCACGGCCGGTGTCCACCGACCCGGGGCACAGCTGCAGCCAGCCCGCCGAACCCGTCGTCAGCACCATCAGCAGCAGCCCGAGCCGGTCCGTCGCAGCCCCCCGGCCCCTACGACCGGCGAGCAACCCGGCCGGGACCGGCGCCTTGTCCTTCGGCGCCCACCCCGGACCGAACAGCACCTCGCACAGGCTCAACAACACCGCCAGCTCCGAGCGCGACAGCGCCAACGGGTGCCGACGATCGCCGGCCTTCTGCGCCCGGTACATCGGAATCACCCAGCACTCCAGGCCCGTCGCGTGCCCGAAGCTGTTGGTCGCGACGTTCGAGCCGAGGAACCCAGCAGCACGCAGCTCGGGCAGCACAGTGTGCGCGACCGTCGACTGCGACACCCCCAGCCACCGACCGAGCTCCGCCGCCCAGATCGACGCCTGGTAGTCGTTGGCCACGTTCGACTTCGCCGTCAGCACCACCGACGCCAGCCGCGCGCCGTCCGACGCACCGGCCAGCGCTGGAGACGTCACCAGCGCACGCACCGCGGCGAGCAGCCGGGCCCGCATCGACTTCCCAAGCTGGAGCGGGTTGCCCAGCTTCGGAGGCACAGCGGGACCAGCCTGCGCCGGAACCGACCGCAGCCGACGGCGCGACGCCTCACCGGCGAACTTCGTGCGCGGGAGCACGGCGGCCGATGCCGCCACGGCGCTCATCGTCCCACCCGGACGGACGAGAAAGCGATCATCTCGGCAGCCTCGCGCGGACCGCCTGTGGACAGAGACCAAGAACCGGTGAGCCTTCGGATCCCTCCCGTCTGGCGGACAACAACTGCCGATCGCGTCCCGCACCACGGGACGCAGCCCCGGAGTGCCGCGGCGGCCGGCACCGCCAGGAGGACAGAGGTCCCCCTCTCGGTATAGGTACGCCGGGCCGTGGGGCGTGTGACACTCCGACCCCATGAATCTTCGTGATTAATGCCGTGAACAGGGCAAACGGGGTGTGCGAATTCCGTCACGCGGGAAGCGTTGATGGCTCGAATCGGTGTGAATCGGGCACGGTCGAGCTGACAGGGGACACCCATCTCGTGCACTATGGCGGGGACACCAACCTTCATATGGATCGCCCCGACCGCGACCAAGCCCCCGCCAAGGGGCCCGACCACGGCCGAACGATCTGTACGGACGGAGTCCCGAGCGCCGAATGGCCTGCCAAAGCCGCTGGAACCCGGGGTGACGTTGGTGGCTCAACAGAGGCCCCCTGCCTAAGGGGCTCCTGGAGAGCCGAGGTGGTCCGCTTGCCAAAGCGGACCGGGTGCACCCGCTTGCCAAAGCGGGGTTTTGCGAGAGATGAACCAGCTCCATGAGCTGGAGCCCAGAACCGGAGCCAACCGGGGACTGGGCGGCCGACCTGACGGTCGGCTAGACGGGCCGCGCGGGGCCACAGTGGATTGCAGTCCACCTCATCGGTGCGCGCGGCCGATGGCCGCTAGGTCATCCCGACCCCCTTTCGGAGGCCGGCGTCGTGTTACCTGCATTCAGCTCAGCGACCTCGGGGAAACGCTCCGCGAGCCCCTTGAGCAGGTGGATGTAGACGGCGCGATGGGGCCGCCTGGGGTGTGTCTGGCCTAGCTCCCAGCGGGCTACGGCCAGACGTTTCACACCTACGGCGTCCGCGACTTCCTGCTGAGTGAGCCCCGCAGCGAGGCGCAGCTGTTGACGCACGCGCGGCGTCGGCAGGACGTCGTCGAGGAGAGCGTTGACCCGCTGCATGGGATCCGCGTCAGACATGCCCCAACCTCTCATGGTCACCGAATCCCTGAAAGATACACCACGGGATCGATCTCGGGTCGCCGACAGGGCGGTGAGCACTGGACCTCAACATGGCTTCAGGACCGAGGAGTAATAGGAGGCGAGCACAGCTTCCGCCCCAGAACCCTGCGCCGTCGTGACGCGTTGGAACTGGGCCGACCGCAAGTCACCGGCGACCTGGACCCGAGGGTGCTGTTTGCCGGGAGGACAGTAGCCGTCCTCGCTCGAGATGAGACCGTCCAGGCCGGCTGGTGCGTTGCCCAGGTTGTTCAGCACAGTCTTGGCGACGTAGGACTTGCGCTCTCCCTGCCGGTCCTTGACCTGCAAGCTCCACTCGTCTCCGTAGGCCAACGGCGACAGGGCGACGTGAGAGACAGGTACGACGCGCACGCGCTTGTCCCCCGCCACCTCGGCGATCTTGTAGTCATCCGCCGGCGGACAAAGGATGTGAAGCGTCGTTGAGGAGTGCGGATGGGTGCGGAGCCACGTTCCGAGGGGACGGTCTCCTCCGAGGACGTAGGTCCGACCCGCCAGGTCTGCAGGCTTGGTGCGCCACAGCGGAGGAACTGACAGATGTGCAGGAGCGCTGATCCAGTCGGCATCGGGCGGAGCCAGGGCGGCCACGCCGGTAGCGACCACGATTACCTGTGCGCTCAGTGTGCGCCCGTCCTCGAGTACGAGCTCCGCCCGGTCGTCGTAGCCGCTGACGCTCGCCGCACGGGCCTGCATGACGGAGCATCGG
>NZ_JBEOTZ010000088.1:0-8417 GCF_040303825.1 Streptomyces sp. NPDC094143 | reverse complement strand
GTCTCGGCCGGTGAGCGGCGGCTGAGCAGTGTGGCGGTGTTCGGCGTACCGGTGAACCAGGCCGTCCTCACCAAGGCGCTACCGGAACTCGCCCCAATCACGGAAGCACTCGAATGCCCGCGGTTCGTGCTCTTGGACGAGTGCCCCAGCAACTTCCGAGAGCTGGTTCCTGGCACGCTGCCACACCGAGCTGCTCGCCGCAGGGGTTCGTGGAGTGGTGTCCTTCGCCGACCCCGTCCCCCGGCGCACCGCCTCCGGTAATTTGATCATGCCGGGACATTGCGGCCGAATCTAGCTGGCTTATGCGGGTGCGGACATGTTCGTCGAGGGGGTGTAGTTGTTGTCCGGCTGTGTCTGACGGGGTGATGCGGCGTTCTTGGGCAGGGAGCAACTTGGCTCAACGGTGACAGTGGGTTAGGGGCGACGCTCGCTCGATGGTCTCTGTGGCGCTTCTGGCGTGAGGATGGTTTGGGGCACCGGGTGCCGATCTCTTGGCTCCAAGGTGCCGCGTGGCCAAGAGCTGGGGCACGCCACCCCACGCCACGGGTTCGGCTCCGGCCAATTTCTGTCCTGCCTCAAGATCGCTGCCAGTAGCCTGCCGTCTGTCGTACAAGCGTTTTCCGGTGGTGGGATAGCGCTCTTTCGGGGGACGCCGTTGAGAGATCAACACAGCTATGCTTCCGGCACGTGTTCACCGCTCCGTGAAAATTTCATGCATGCGTGCAACCGGGGCTGGCTGGGCAAGGGAAGAGGCCGGTGCTGGCAGGGTCGGTGCTGGTCAGGTGCGAAGGGCAGGTGCGGAAATGATCTCGTTCACCAACGGCGTGCAGGCCACCCACATCACCGGGGCGCAGTGGGTGAAGGCAATGGCGAGTGACGCGCTCAACGAGTGTGTCGAGCTTGCACGGGTCAACGAAAACGAAGTCGCGGTTCGCAACTCGCGCTTCCCTGATGGCCCCGCCCTGGTTTTCACGCAGGCGGAGTTCGCCGCCTTCCTCGACGGCGCGTGCAGGGGTGAGTTCGACAGCATGACTGTCTGAAACGCCTCGGCAACGGCTTGCATGCAGCCGACCGCCTGTAGATCCTGAGCGGGCAACGCGAGGACGCGTTGCCCGTTTGCAAGGAGAGGTACCGGTGCCGGGGAATGTTCTGGCCCTGGTGGGCGGTCACGAGCCGCCCACCACTCCCAATGCCGCCGCGCGTCTGGTCCGCAATTATCTGCGGTACCTGCGCAAGGAGGTCGGCCTGCGGCAGAGCGATGTTGTTGGCAAGGTGTCGGGCATCGGGTCGACCGCGACCCTGTGCCGGTACGAGACCGAGCCCAAAAGAAGGCTGGACGAACACACCGTCGTCGCTCTCTGCCAGTTCTACGGGGCTGCCCCGGCAGCGATCGAAGAAGTTGTCCTGCTGGTACGGCAGTCGCTGCAGCAGGCCTGGTGGTCGAGCTACTCGGACGTGGTCGGCGACGTCCTCGCGCGCGTTTTCGCGACGGAGGCCATCTCCAAAGGCATCCACTGCTACCAGGAGTTCAACGTCCCTGGCATGCTGCAGACGGCCTCCTACACGAAGGCGCTCATGCAGGACTTCTACCGGCTGCCGGCGGACGAGGCGACACGCCGGAAGAACGAGGAGCTGATGAATCGGCGCCTGGAAGTGCGCCGAAGGCGTCAGAACCTCCTCGACCAGCCGGACGCTCCCTACTTCCAAGCGCTGATCGCTGAGAGCGTCCTGGCCAAGCGCACGGGCGGCCGGGCCGTGATGCGCGAGCAATTGCGGCACCTGTTTAATCTGGCTGAGAACAAGCCCAACGTACACATCCGGATCCTTCCCAACTCGGCGCAGGAAGAGGGAGGCGCCCGCCACCCGTCCATGACGCTCTTCAAGCCCTACGACGGAGAAGAAGGCCAGCTACTGTACCTGGAGAACACTAATCGGGGCGGCGAGTACGTGGTGGACCCCGGTGAGGTTGAGCCATTCCAAGCGTGCATGGACGACCTGTGGACACGCACGGGAGAGAAGGACGAGACGCTGCAGTTGCTGCAGACGTACATCGACAGGCTGGCAGACGCCCGCTAGTCACCGGACGCGCGCGACGGCTCCGTACTCGATCCACTCCTGCGTGCGCTGTCGGGGGGCTAGATCACTGTCCGGGTTCCAGCGTGACACCTCCACCGGTTCGATTCCCTCCACGAGTTCCAGTCCCTCGAAGAAGCGGTTGACCTCGCTGATAGACCGCACCCGACCCCAGTTGTTGTTGGTGGCGCGTGCCATGAAGTCGGTGATGGCGGCGCGCAGTTCCGCGTCGTCAGAGGCTAGTTGCGAGATGACCATGTAGCTGCCTGCCGGCAGTCTGCTCGCTACCTCACTGACCAGAGCCCATGGGTCGTCCCTGTCCGGGATGCAGTGCAGCACTGACACGAACAGCGCAGCAACCGGCTGAGCGTCGCCTAGTAGCCACTTGACCTCTGCGCTCGCGAAGATGCCGTCCGTGTCCCGCATGTCCGCCTGCAGTACGGCCGTAGTACTGGGGTCTTCGGCCAGCATCATCCGCCCGTGAGCCAGGACGACGGGGTCGTTGTCGATGTAGACGACCTTGCAGGCAGGATCAATTTCTTGTGCCACCTGGTGCACGTTCGGACGCGTCGGGAGTCCGGAGCCGTGGTCGAGGAACCGTCTCACTCCGCACTCGGCCGCCAGGTAGCGCACGGCCCGCACGAGGAACGCCCGGTTGACCAGGGCCAGCTCCTTCGTGCTGGGCGCCATCTGCAGCAGTTCGTCACACGCGTCTCGGTCGACCTGGTAATTATCGGTGCCGCCGAGCAGAAAATCGTACATTCGAGCAACACTGGGCCTGCTGAGGTCAATAATGAGCCGCTCCCCACACTCATGCCCGCATGACCCGATGGGGGCATGCGAACCCCAACGGAAGAAGCCCATGCTAGAAGCGCTCAGCAGGTGTAATCCACCTGCGTCCACCTTCGAGGGAACACTTTTCGACGCGGACCGATGGCCTCAGCTTTCCCGCCCGCCCCGGCGCCCCTCCTGCGAGCCGCTCAGGTACCGGCCTCTGGCATATTCAGATCAGCCCTGTGCTGTCATCTTGTGCAGCGCTCGCTGGCTGAGCAGGGCGAACAGCGCGCCGTCCAGCCCCATGGCCTCCCCACCCTCATCCATGGTCAGGCCCAGTTTGTGACGCAGTAGCCATGCGTCTGCTTCACGACGTTCAAGAAGGCGGTACAGCCGGCGCACGGACGCGGTACGACGCGTACTCGCGCAATCCACGAGACACTCCCAAGCCATGACAACCGAGGACGGGCTACTCAAAACGGTCTGCCAATGCAGACCCAAGTCCCGCAAGGCCGCAGCCGCAACCGCCGCCCCCACTGCGGCGGAGCCAGCACACGCAGCGCCGTAGCGCCAGTAGACCGGCCAGTACCTCCGACAGAACACCTCATACGTCACTGGCAGACCTGATGCGGCGACACTCGCGCAAAAATCTGCACTCCCCGAGGTGCGCGGGCGAGGTCGACCTGAGAAGGCCGGCGCCATGCTCTGTGACGTTCGCACCTTTACTGCCTTCCTGGCTGCGGCGTACTCACTTCGACGGAAGCCCGAGCGGCCCCGCCCCGGCCTGTACGCAACGGCGCAGCGGCCCGCGGCGATGGGACCTTCGTCTGCGGCGCGCAGAGAGACGACTGCCTGGCCGGGGATGCCTGCGTCTCCCCGGGAGGCGCAGGCATCAGCCGGTGAACCGCGCCGGTCAGCTCCTGCGGACCTTCAGGTAGGTGACCGTGCTGCGATCGGCCAGCACGGTCGCAGTCAGCAGCCAAAGCAACTGCGTCGGCACCTCCGCCAGATGCCACGCAGACAGCGGGGCGATGCCGGTCACCAAGGGGAAACTCAGGCGCAGCGTGACGAAGAAGACGCCGGCGGGAGCGGTTTGGACCACGGTAGACAGCGGAATGCTAGTCTCGGAGAGTGAAGGAAGAAGGCGTTCCAATTTCCTTCGCACGTGCTTAATCAATTCTCGTGCTCCTAGGTTCGTGGGTTGAAGCAGGCACGGAACTAAGGGCTTCGAGGCCGACGGCAAATCGCTCGAAGCCCTTCTCCTTGCCTATGCTCGAACACTAGGGCCAAGCAGCGCCCGAAGCATCCGCCGGCAAAACCTGAAAACGGAGCCCGGAACTCCTCTATGGCCGCTCAGTAGCGGCGCACTCCGGTCACGATTGATCAGGCTTGTAACCGGTTCGATCCGGGATTGTCTGGCGATGCCCTGCAAGATCCTGATACACCTGAAAACGTGAATGCCTACCTGGGGTTGTGAGTCACTCGCACGAGTGAATCTCATTGTCCGACCGTCGCACCGGTGAAAGCGTTCAGGCATGACTCGACTTCTAGCCGGGGCATGCCCTGGAGAGACGACCTCCAGTAGGCAGCTGTCCACTGCGGTGGCCCAGCCATGTGCTGCGCCGCCTTGCGGCTGTAGCGATCCCTGCATTCTTGGCGGGTGGCGCACTCGAAGGGGATGTCGATCGATCCGTCCGTCTCGCCATCGGTGTCGTCCGGCGACGGGTCCGGAGGGATGCAGTAGCCGGTTGCCGGGATCCCGTCTTTTACCACCTGGGCGACGACAGCGGCCATGTATGGCTCGGCCGCAGCCGCCACGCCACATGGACGGCCGCCTCACTCCTCGCCACGGGACCGCTCCAGGTACCGGTCCGCCTCGGCCAGAACGAGGTGGCCCTTGTCGCCGTACAGGGCCACCAGCAGGACAGCGACGGCTACGGCGTCACTGATCTTGTGCTCCAGGCCCGAAACGCTATCTGGGGCGAAGACCCACTCCTGTACTTCTGCGGTGGCCCTACCCCAAGGGCTGGCAGTGGCCAGGGCCCCGAACACCTGCTCATCGCCGATGTCGACGATCGCGGGCGGCAGGGGTGCGCTGATACGTGCGGACCACTCCTCGGGACTGACCGGCGGCTTGCTGCCCTTCCCTTCCTTGAAGCGCTCCTGCCATTCGACGACGTGGTCGTAGGTGAGGAACTCATGCTCGGTATCGAGTTAGGGCATCGATGGCAAAGCCTGCTCGACCAGCTTGCTGGTAACAGCTGCATCCACGAACACTCGGTGGTTTCCCTTCCGGCGCCGCCCTCTTGGTGCGGCCCGTAAGCCTTCAACATTGAGCAGTGCATCACCCGGAGAAGCAGCGCCAGGTCGCCCCTCCCGGTCTGGTCCGGCGTAGGCGACCGGCACCGTTCGGCTGGCGTACTGCGTTCGGTCGATCCAGCCGCTCGACTGTAGGCGGTCAGGTGCTGGAGGCGTCTTGGTTGTCTTGGCGAGGCCGGAGCGGGCGCGGGACTAGGTAAGTCGCTCGAGGTCCCAGGCCATACGGAAGCGCTCGATCATCAGGCGGGCACTTCCGGGTGAAATGGCCATCTCAAGGCGAATGGTTGCAAGGACGTCCAGGTCGCCGTCAGGGTGCCCGAATTCCTGCTGCTGCTGAGCGCGCTCCGTAAAGTCCGGGTGCGCGAAGACCTCCAGCAGCGTCAGGGCGAAGAGCGCATAGGTGGCTATCTCTTCCCAGTCGCCGGGGGCGGTATCGGTGTCCGTCGACTGAGGCAGTCCCGTGTCGGGAGCGGCTAGTCCGCTGTAAGCCCTCGAGGCCGTGCTCTTCGGCTACATCGACGTGGCGGGCGAGGTTGCTGACAACGTGCAAGGTGTGCAGCCTCGAGCCCATGTCTGGGTTGTGCGCGAGCTCACCGTGCAGGACGCGGAACGAGGAGAGAGCCTGTTCGATCTCTTCGAGGAGAAGCCAACCCGCGAGGGAGGTGAGGTGCAGGTCTCCAGTGCGGTGCCGGAGCTCGACGAGCTTGCGCGTGTAGCGGATGAGGTCTCGCGGTATCCCGCCGGCGAGTGCGTGAACGAGTGCCACGAACGGGTCGGTGAACCCGGGCACGCGTTGCTGTAGCAGCTGCAGCCGGCGTACGGCTCGCTGTGCATGTTCGTCTCTAAGCGGGACCTGCTGGCCATCGCCCGCCGGCCCCGGCTCGCCGTGCTGTATGCCGAGGTCGAATCCGCCCGCGGCGACAGCTTTCGCCCCGACTGGCGCATCGCCGACCTGATCGAGGCCAGCCGCCAGCCCGGCGCTCCCTACCCCGGTATCGTCCTGCCGGACGACGGCCCCGACATGGACCTGCTGGAGCGGCAGATCCGGACCGCCCTGCTACAGCCGGCGCGCAAGGCCGTCCACCTGGCGGCCCACCCGCGTTCCTGCCCAGCCTGCGGAGGCTGCAACGCAGGCCCCACCACCCGCTGACTGTCCATTCCCGTTCCTTGAGGGAGGCATACTGACCATGATGACGACCAGCACCCAGCGCCTGTTGGAGCTGTCCGCAGCCGCACCGGCCGCCGACGGCGAGGACCTCCTGGACCTGCTGCGCGAAGGCAACGTGCTCTACCACCAGGGCCTGCATGAAACCCACCGGGCGACCACGACCCGCCTGCAGGGAATGTCCACCGCCGACCTCGCAACCGCGGCCGACGCAGCCAACGTCCCCTACGACGCCTCACGGGACCGCGAAGAGATGGTGCTCCTCCTCGCCCTGGCCGAATGGGACATGACCCCCGCGGCACTCGCCTACTCCGCCATGGTGGAAGACGCCGCCCGCCGAGGAATCAGCCTCCTCCCCGAGGCGTGAGCACCGGCATTCCTGGTGGCCCGGAAGAGGGGCGTCGAGCTAGACATCCGATTCAAGCTTGGGCCATTATGCGTGTTGCGGGTCGGGGAGGCCGGCTCGCAACACACGAGGGGACGTCCACACTATGGCCCGCTCCGCACGGCGCGTCGTCGAGGCCGCGGACATCGCCGCGAAGTACGGGCTTACCCCTGCGCGCATCAGTTCGCTGTATCTCGATCGGGAGACCACCGGGTTCCCGGATGTCGTCGGCCACCGCGGCCGTGCCCGGCAGTGGGACGAGGCGGACGTGGACAAGTGGTTCGCTCAACGCAAAGCGTCTCGCCTGCAGGAGCACAAGCCCCCGAAGCTCGACCCGGACCAGCTGCTCACCAGCGCTGAGGCCTCGAGGTTCCTCGGCTACAAGAACCCTCAGCAGGTCAACCACTACCTGCGAGATCACCCCGGCTACTTCCCCGAACCCGACGTCGTTGAGGAACTCGGCACCGCTGAGAGGCCCTACCAGCGACGCAGGTGGCGCGTGCAGACCCTGCTGGACTGGAAGGCCACTCGTCCCGGCATCGGCAGACGCAAAGTGATCGGGCGTCCGACGCGGCCGCTGCCGGATGTCCCCGTCGACGGAGATCCCGACGAGCTGCTGGGAGCAACACAAGCCGCTGCCCTGCTCGGCTTCAAGAGCATCACCTCTTTCAGCAGCAGCCTCGCCCAGGGCAACCTGCCGTTGCTGAAGACGGTGGATGCGGTCACCGCCAGTGGCGGGAAGCGCCGGTGGACGCGCCGGCGCATCCTCGAGCAGAAGGCTGCGCGTAACAGGTAGCACCCGGTGGTGGCCACGAGCCCACCGCCCCGACAGACGCGGTATCCGGTTATGGGTTGTTGATCCCCCGCGGGCCGGAACCACAGGCGATGGCCGGCATGGCGTAGCTCGCCACTACGCCCCGCGGCAGCCCATGCTGCTGCGGACCGGCCATCGTCCACGTTCCAAAGCCTTCAGAGTCGTCCCGTGATCGAGGTTGCAGCCCCTGCGATGCGATCCTCGCGATGCTCCATGCGCGCCCGATACTCGGGAACCGACCACGGCGCCGAGCAGCAGGATGTCTCCCAGTCGTGACCGTGGTCGGGCCTTGATGGTCGGTGGTCTGGTTGTGGTGCCTGGGTCTTCTGATCGGTACCTGAAGCCGTCGGTTGAACGGCCCGCGTTTGGTCGGGCCCACATAGCGCGTGTTGAGAAGGAAGCCTCATGTCCCGCTGCCCTGCAGCAACACACGATCCCCATCCGTCTCCCAGCCCCGTCGAGGCCTTGAGCCACCAGCTCATGACGGCTCTCGCCCAGCACCGCATCGCCACCACCGGCCAACTGCGCCGGATGCTGCGCCCAGACGGCACACGGCAGCTGATCTCCCGCGCCCTGAACAAGCTGCGCTCCGACGGCCTCGTCGACTACACGGTGCTGCCGAGCTCGGACCGCGCCCGAGCCTGGTACCTCACCCCCGACGGGGCGCGGCTGACCCGGGACCTGCCCGTCCTGCGAGGCCGACCGCCGTACCCCATCACCTCCACGACCGCGGCCTCGTTGAAGACGGCGCACACCCTGACCGTGGTGCGCGCCCATCTGACGTTCGCGGCCGATGCCCGCCGGCTCGGGCACGAGCACGGCCCCTGGGACTGGACACCGGAGGTGTCACACGCCATCGGCGAAGGTGAGCGGGTGGTCGCCGACGC
>NZ_JBEOTZ010000087.1:0-9047 GCF_040303825.1 Streptomyces sp. NPDC094143 | reverse complement strand
ATGTCCCGCGAGCTGACGGGAGAATCCACGCCAACGTGGCGAATCGAAACGGACATGACCGTCACAACAGCGTGAACTTTGATCAGATGCCCTCTTAGAGCCGGACCGGTCGAGATGTTCGCAAGCAGCGGCGGAGCGATCACCGCACTCGCGGTCGTGGCGAAGTATCCCGCAGACGTGACCAGCCTGGTCGCACACGAGCCACCGCTCATCACCCTCACACCGGACGGCCCGGCTGCCGTGCGGGCGCGGGCCGGTGTCCGGGATGCGTACGAAAAGCGGGGGTGGGGCGCTGGGATGGCTGCGTTCGTGGCCATGACCTCCTGGGAGGGAGAGTTCACCGACGTGTACTTCGCACAGTCAGCGGCCGATCCCTCAGTTCTCGGGATGCCCACGGAGGACGACGGCTCGCGTGACGATCCACTGCTGTCCGACCGGTCATGGGCGGTAAGCAGCCATCGGCCGGATGCCGCAGCGATCGCCGCTGCGCCGACCTGCATCGTGATCGCTGTGGGCGAGGAGTCCCTGGACGTGCAGACTGGACGCACCTCCGTCGCGGCCGCCGAACTGCTCGAACAGCGGGTGACCGTGTTCCCGAGCCATCACAGCGGGTTTTGCGACGGAGAGTTCGGATATCCAGGGAAGCCGGACGAGTTCGCGCATCGACTGCGCGAGGTCCTCGACGGCGCATGACTGATCGCTTCGGCAGGAGTGCTGACTGAGCCGCGCCGCGGTGACCTGGTCGGGCGTGCCCTCGCTTGGCTGCACCGGTCAATCCGGCTCCGCATCCGCCACGAGTGGCGCGCCGATATCCACCAAGGCCTGCGAGAGCTGGGCTGTGGCCCCATACGCCTCAGCCGCATGCGAACCTCACTGGAACGATCAGTTGTCGACGCTCCTTCGAACCGAGTCCTCCCTCCGCTCGTGGCAAGCGTCACCCGTGTGTCACGAAGTGAGGAAGAAGCCGATGGACATCGTCGCGAACGTCCTGGTAGTCGTCGTGGCCGTGCTGCACCTGCTCTTCGCCGTACTGCAGGCGTTCCTGTGGCAGGGGCCCCGGGCACGGGCGCTGTCCGGCTTCGACGCCGGCACCGCCCGTGCCACCGCGCCGCTCGCGGCGAACCAGGGCCTTTACAACGCCTTCGTCGCGGCCGGCCTGCTGTGGGGACTGCTGCGGGTCGCGGAGCGGGGTCACGCCGTGCTGGTCTTCTTCCTCGCGTTCGTGGTGATCGCCGGGGTGGTCGGAGGTCTCACCGCGCGGCGCACGATCCTGCTCACCCAGGCTCTGCCGGGAGCGGTCGCGCTGACCGCGGTGCTGTCCGCCCACTGAGGCGCCAGGACACGGCCGTCGGCGGAAGGCAGGAGCCGCGAAGGACAACGTCTTCGTCGGCTCGGTCGGCGGACTCCTCGAAGTCCCCGACGTCGAGCGAGACCTCGCTCTCCAGCCGAGCAGTTCGGGACGCCACGACGCGGAACGTCCGTCCGTTACGGGTCCTTCCCTGCCCTGGCAGCCGAGCATGAGGACCGGGTGCTCGCCCTCCGGGCCGCGCCAGCCGCCACGAAGCGGGAGGCGCATCCTCGCCGTCCGGTGATCAGGCTTACGAGACGCTCGGGCATGAGGTCACGACCGGGCCACCCGTGGACTCCCGTCAACGTACGGATCATGGACGAACCCGCCTACCGGGACCTCACGCCCTGCCGGGAGCAGGCCTTGTGTGCACATGGCCATGCCCGCTTATCGGCGCGGTGGACGCGGATCAGCGCGTTCGTTCCGCCGGGCAGCGGTGTGATCCCGCGCTTGTGCCTCTCACGGCCGAGGGCGCCCCGTTCCGGTCGGCTCGGATCGATGACCCGGCTCCCCGTCCGCCCGTCCGTTCCCCGGTCACGGCAGACACCGGCACCGGTTCGCCACCACGGCAGCCCCCAGGCGGATCGGAGGGCACATCCGTACGACCTGGGCGACAGAAGACGCAGGCGTATACGGAAGAGTTTCTGACGCATAGGGAGTCTTCCGCCCGGTGCCTAGTGTGGGAAACGCACGTCACCGCGTGCCTGTCCGTGCCACGTGCCGTGTCCGCGGACGTCCTCACCGACTGCGACCTGGGAGCGTCCACACATGTTCTCGACCAACTCCGTCCGGTTGGGCGATGTCGGGTTCGCCCGTACCGCCGAGTGGCGGGGCGCCATCGCCCGCGCGTCGGAGATCGTGCCGGAGGCGCCTGAGCGGATGTGGCGGGACAACGTCCCTTGGCTTAGCCCGCACTTGCACGACTCCCCCACCGGCGTGCACCGCGCCGACACGCCGACCTGGGTGATCCGCAGCAGCGAAAGCCGCACCATCCTGGCCGGCACCGGCAACGACGAGGAACGCGCTTGCCCGCCCGCCCGCGGCTGCCCGGACACCGGCTTCCGGGACAACCTGGCCGCCGGGACGCGACCCGAGCAATGATGCCCAGTCTCGTACGGATCCTCGGCGCGGACCTGCCCACTCGCGTCGAGGGGGAATCCTCAGCAGGCCGGCAGAGCCGGCTACCGGGCCCCGGAACGGGCCGACCACTACGCCCTGGTCGGGCCCGCCCCCTTCCCCGGTCACGGTGCCGTTCACACCGACCGCGAGGGCTCCCGGTTCCTCGGGCAGTGAGCCCCTCCAGCCAGGACTGAACCCCTTCCGGCCCCACCCCCGTTCGTTCTCCAGCAACCACCCGATCCGGGCGAGGAACCGCATGTCCGCACACACAACGGCCACCGTCACCGTCTCCGAGGGCACGCTGCGCGGTGCCCGGCGCGAAGGCGTCCACGTCTTCCGCAACATCCCCTACGCGGCACCGCTCACCGGGGCCGCCCGCTTCGACGCACCCGCGCCACCCGCGCGGTGGGAGGGCGTGCGGGACGCGACCGCCCTCGGTCCCACCGCGCCCACCCCGCCGCCCGGCAGCCGCGTCGGCGGTATCGACCTGTCCGCCCTGTCCGGCCCCGGTCGGCGTCCCGGCGACGCGTACCTGACCGTCAGCGTGTGGACACCCGACCCCGGAGCGCACGGACTGCCGGTGATGCTCTTTCTACACGGCGGCGGCTTCACCACAGGGACCGGTGACGCCCCGATGTACGACGGGACCGCCTTCGCCCGCGACGGTGTGGTACTGGTCACCTGCAATTACCGCCTCGGCGCCCCGGGTTGGCTGCTGCTGCCGGACGCACCGGCCAACCGGGGCATGCTCGACGTGATGGCGGCCCTGTCCTGGATCCAGGAGAACATCACCGCGTTCGGCGGTGACCCGGACAACGTGACCCTCTTCGGCCAGTCGGCTGGCGGGACCATCACCGCCTCCGTGCTCGCCAGCCCCGCCGCCGAGGGCCTGCTTCACCGTGCCATCGTCCAGAGCGGCACCGGGCAGGGCTCGTTCACCGCTGAACAGGCCCGGCGGATCACCTCGGCCCTCGCCGCCGACCTGGGTGTGCCCGCCAAGGCCGCAAGCTTCGCCGGGATCACCGACGAGCGTCTGGTCGAGAGCGTCACCCGCGTCACCGGACTCGACCTGACCACCACCGACGGGCAGCCGGACCCCCTGCTGGGCCTGACCCCCTTCGCTCCCGTACTGGATCCCGCGACGCTCGAACGCCAGCCCGCCGACGCCGTGGCCGCCGGTGCCGGGGCGGGCGTGGACCTGTTCATCGGAAACACCACGGAGGAGGCCGCTCTGTACCTGGCCCCCTCCGGTGCGCTCGGAGCCACCACGCAGGACGACCTGCTCACGCTCGCCTCCCGCGTCTCCCCCTCCGGCCCGGAGCGGCTGCTGACCGCCTATCGCGAGCAGCGGCCCGGTGCCTCACTCGCGGCCCTGCGCACGGCGATCATGAGCGATCACCTCTTCGGCACCGGAAGCCGCAGCCTCGCCCGCGCCCATGCCGCCGCCGCCGGCGCCCGGACCTTCCAGTACGAGTTCGGCTGGCGCTCGGGCGCCTTCGCGGGCACGCTCGGCGCCTGCCACACAGTGGACCTGCCGTTCGTCTTTGATCACTTGGACCTGGCGTCCCTGCACGGCCCGAACCACCTGCTGGGCCCCGGCCCCGCCCCCCGCGAACTCGCGCGGCGGGCGCACACGGCATGGGTCCGCTTCGCGTCCACCGGCGACCCCGGAATCTCTGCGGGCCCGCAAGGCTCCGAAGACCGTCCGGGGACAACGCCGATACCCCCGTCCGCGCCGGACGGCCCCTTGCGCGTGACCCGCCTGCACCACACCCCCTGAACACTCACACCGGGAGTCACCCCCTCATGCCATCCGTATCCTCCGCGTCCCTCACGTCCACGACGGCCCCCGCACCGGCGCCGGGCGAACCGGCCCTCCTCGCCCCGCTGTCCCCTGCCGTCCGCAGGGGACCGATCCTCCAGCTGTCCGGCCACGTCGCCCTCGACGCCGACGGCACCGTCCACGGCCGGACGGTGGCCGAGCAGACCGCCTTCGTCCTGGACCAGATCACCGCCCAGTTGTCCGCCCACGGTGGGGCCTGGGCCGACGTCACCATGGTCCGTGTCTGCCTGACCGACACCGCGCACTTCGCGGAGATGAACTCCGTGTACGCCGCCTCCGTGCCGCAACCCTTCCCCGCCCGCACCACCACCTACGGTCCACTGCCCGGCGATTTCCTGGTCGAGATCGACGTCATGGCCGTGCCGGCGGAGACCGGTTCACCCGCCGAGCAGCCCGCGTGACCTCGCCGACGGGTTCGGACGGCACACGCCGCCGCCACGAGGCAACGTGCGAAGAGACGGAAAGGCACAGACGTGGACGTACTGAGTGAGGCCCTCGCTCTCATGCGCACCGGATCGCCCCTGACGGCGCGAGCGCGCCGCAGAGGGGCGTGGGCCGAGCGACACGGGCCCTTTCCCGGTGCCGGGTTCCACGTGGTGCTGCGGGGCAGCTGCTGGCTGCTGCCGGTGGACGGGCATCCCGTGGAATTGGGCCCCGGTGACGTGGTCCTGCTGCCGCGCGGCAGCGAACACGCTCTCGCCTACGCGCCCGGACTGTCCCTGACCGGCATGCCCGCCGGCTGCCGCCCGGTCGTCCCGGACGTCCTGCTCGAGGACATCGACGGCGCGGGCAGTGGGGACGACGTGCCGCGGACAGCGGCAGACCGGATGTCGGTGGACCTTTTGTGCGGTGCCTACCAGCTCGACCGTGACCTGACCCACCCGCTGTTCGCACAGATGCCGGACCTCGTGCACCTGCCCGCGACCGTGGGCAGCCGGCCGGCGCTGCGAGCCGCAGTGGAGCTGATCGGAGGTGACCTTCAGCAGGCTCAGCTGGGGGGCGCCGCCGCGGTGGGCGCGCTGCTGGACCTGCTGCTCGTCTACATCGTGCGGGCCTACGTCGAGGAGCAGGCCGACGATCCCACCAGGGGACAACCGGCGGCAGGGTGGCCCGCGGCACTGGCCGATCCGGCGATCACGACAGCGTTGCACGTGATGCACCAGGAGCCGGCCAGACCGTGGACCGTGCAGGAGTTGGGCCAGCGGGCGGGCCTGTCCAGGGCGGCGTTCGCGCGCCGGTTCACCGCGCTGGTGGGGCGACCGCCGCTGTCGTACCTGACATGGTGGCGGCTGTCGACGGCGGCCCGGCTGCTGAGAGAGGCCGACGCTCCGCTGGCCTCGATCGCCTCTCAGGTCGGGTACACCTCGCAGTTCGCGTTCGCCCACGCTTTCAAGCGCGAGTTCGGCCTGTCCGCGGGCAGCTACCGGCATCAGTGGCGGGAGAGGGCGGACACCGTTGCCGCATAACCCGGGTGGTGTGGTGCCCGGACGATCACGGACACGGCCCGGCCGGGCAACGGGGCACGTCGGTGAACCGCGGGCGGACGCGTGTCGTGGTCCACGGTGCGCGTCGTTGCCTTCCCGCGTCCGAGACCTGTTCCGGGCCGGGCAAGACCTTCCAGCGCAGTGCCCCAGCGAACCCGAGGATCCCTCATGGCGAGCCCCTACTTCCCTGACCGTGTCGACGCCGCTGCCGACAGCTGGGCGGCTGCCCTCGCCCTGTTCGCGGACGCCCAGCCGGGCGGTTTCCACCGCAGCGGCACGCACGGCACGATGGAGCTGTTCACCGGAGCGCCGATGCCCCTGCTGAACGGGGTCTTCGGCACCGCGCGACGGGCCGATGCCACCGAGGTCGCGGCCTGCGCCGCCTCCCCGCGGCTGACAGCGGCGCCGTGGAGCCTGCAGGTCCGCGGTGACCGGGTCGACCCCGCGATCGAGGACATCGCCGCCGCGCACGGGCTGCGGCAGCGCTCGACCCTGCCGTTCATGCTCAAGGCCCTCACCGAGCAGGACGCGATGATACCGGGACCGGGATCCGGCGGGCCACGGGCGCGCTCGGTGGGCGGCGAGGAGGGCGGCCTGTACCGGGACCTGCTGGCCGCCGGGGCCGAGGGGCCGCCCGGTCTCTTCGATGTCTTCGTCACTCCGGCACTGCTGGACCACCCTCGCATGCGGGCGTACGTCCTGGAAGCCGGCGGGGGAGCCGGCGGCGACCTCCTTCGGTGTTCTGGTGGGCGACGCGGTGGGCGTGTTCAACGTCACCGTCCTGCCGCAGCACCGGCGGCGCGGCTACGGCCGGGCGGCTACGCGCGCGGTTCTGCGGGACGCCCACGCGGCTGGTGCCCGCACCGCCTTCCTGCACTCCACCCCGCCGGGTGTGCCGCTGTACGAGGCGATGGGCTTCCACACGGCGGAGAACTGGACGGCCTTCACTCCGTGACCTCCCGTCCGCCACGGGCGGGCGGGAGGTCTCGTCCCGCCACCGAGAGCTGTTGACCTTCCAATGACTGAGTGGTTAACTACTCACACATGAGCTTTGTTTCGGGCCACACCCTCGAAGCTGCGATGGTAATTGACCAATCACACACAAGTGGGCAGCGCTCCACAGGAGGACACCATGCTTACCCTCGCTTCCGCCGCGTCCGCACTCCTCGCCGCCGTCATCGGCTCCGCGAACACCGCCCCCCAGCCTGTCGGGATCGACGAGAACGCTCCCGTGATCACCCGCGACGCCATCGTGATCCAGGCTCCCGTCAACCGCGTCTGGCACATCCAGACAGACGTGGAGAACTGGCCGGCCTGGCAGCACGGCGTCAGCTCCGTGGTCAAACAGACCGACGGCCCCCTGCGCCCCGGCTCCTCCTGGGTGTGGTCCACCGAGGGCCTAGCAGGCATCACCTCCACGGTCGAGCAGGTTGACCGGAAGCGGCGCATCGTGTGGGGCGGGCCCGCCGCCGGCATCACCGCCGTCCACGTGTGGACCTTCACACCGACCGGGAAGGGAGTCGTCGTCCGCACCGAGGAGTCCTGGACCGGCGAGCCGGTCAACGCCGACACCGTCCGGTTGCAGCAGGCACTGGACGCCTCCTTGGACCGCTGGCTGGAGGACCTCAAAAAACGAGCCGAACGGCACCCCTGACCCTCCTCGTCGCGCTCCGCCACCGCACGCCACCCGGGCTCCCCGCGTTCCTCCCGGCATTCCAGGCTGTCCACGTTTCCGCAGCTCAGAAGCGTTCCAGCGTTCCACCCGTCCCAAACAACCCGCAGACGCCGTGCGTGGGACGGAATCTGGCCCAGGCTGGAGTCGTTCCCGGCCGCCGCCTCGTCGGCAACGCGCCGGGAGGGCGCCGCACTCGCGGTCGTCCCTCGCCTTCCTTTCCTTCCTCGCCATCGAAACGACCAGCAGAAAGCCATCCCCATGCGTATGACGACCCGGCTCCTCACCCGCCTCTCTGCCTCCTCCCTCGTTCTCGCCACGGCCTTCGGCGTCCTCGGCACCCAGGCCGCCTCCGCGGACACCGCGAAGAAGCCCAGCGCGCCGGTCACCTGCACCGCGGCCAACACCGAACTGGCCGTCAGCAAGGTCAAGCGCCCGATCAACCACCTGCTGCTCACCGCCACCAACACCGGCAGCAAGCCCTGCAACGCCTACGGCGCGCCGTTCCTGCGCACCGACCCGGACGCGCAGGCACCCGTCGCCTGGAACGAGGACACCCGTCCGCAGGCCGTGGTGACACTGCGGCCCGGAGCGTCCGCGTACGCGGGCCTCGGGACCTACTCCCCCGACGGTGACACCGGCCACCGCGTCAAGCAGCTCGGCGTGCTGTTCACCGGTGCGAAGCTGAGCGGCTCGGTCGGCCCCGAGCGGACCGTCCGGCTTCCCGGTTCCGGGGCGCACTTCAACAGTTCGGCGTACGTCACCTACTGGCAGGCCACCGCGGCCGACGCCCTTTCCTGATCCGTCCGGCAGCACACATCACGAACCGTTCGCCGTACAGCGCTCGCTGAGGGGCGCTTCACACCCGGGGATACACGCATGAGTAAGGGTCAGGCGGCTGCTCTGGTCGCGCAGGCGAGGTCGGCCACCGCACAGGCGGACGCCGCGGACGCCGAGTGGTTCATCCGCGCGCTCTACGCCGAACACGGCAAGGCACTGCTGTCGTACGCTGCCCGGCAGCTGGGCAACGACTGGCACCGCGCCCAGGACGTGCTTCAGGACGCCGCCGTACGGGCCTGGAGGCA
Organism: Streptomyces sp. NPDC094143; assembly: GCF_040303825.1. Classification (NCBI taxonomy): domain Bacteria; kingdom Bacillati; phylum Actinomycetota; class Actinomycetes; order Kitasatosporales; family Streptomycetaceae; genus Streptomyces; species Streptomyces sp. NPDC094143. The sequence continues at coordinate 496 of NZ_JBEOTZ010000087.1, read as the reverse complement.
TGCCGGTTCTCTGGGGCTGACCCCGGAGGCGATGCGGCCGTGGCTGTTCAGGGTCGTCAGGAACCTGGTGATCGACGACTACCGCGCGCGGGCACTGCGCCCCAGCGTGCCAGACCCGCTGGACGATCTACTGGTCTCCGTCGGTGACGACGTGGACCGACTGCTGACCGCGCATGTGGTGCAGGAGGCGCTGGAGGACCTCACCGCGCAGCAGCGCGAGATCCTGCGGGAGATGTACTTCAATGGCCACAGCGTGGCCCATGTGTCGGAACTGCTCGGCATTCCGACGGGTACGGTCAAATCCCGCAGCTACTACGCGATGCGGGCACTGAAGAAGGCACTGACCGCCCGCGGCGTCCTCGGCTGAACCCGGCCGGGGGACCCGAGCGGATCCGGACCCTCCCCCTGTGAGGGCGCCCGCGTGCGTGCGCTGACGGCGTTCCAGAGCGCCGAACACACACCGGTCGCCCACGTGCTTGCCGCCGACCTGGCCCTC
>NZ_JBEOTZ010000086.1:0-9151 GCF_040303825.1 Streptomyces sp. NPDC094143 | reverse complement strand
ATCGCTGCACGTGCCCGGTTCCCCACCACATTGACCATGATCAACGATCATGGCCCTCGACGTGCCAACGCCAACCATGCACGAGCTCGTTAGGCTGGCTGCCCGGCCCCGCCAAAAGATGGGCCGGTTGGCGAGATGAAGGCCAGCACCGAGTCCACAGCCGACGTTGCTGCCGAAGGGCGTGATCAGGTCCGCGACCACGGAGCTGGCGGTTTCGTGCGAGGGTGTGAGTCGTGTGGCGCTGCGGGTCTAGCGCAGGACGCGTTCCCCGAAGAGGCCCCGTCCACAGCGCGGGCGCCGCGTACGCGAGGGCTGACAACGACCCCGAAGCGGCCACTGACTGAAACTCAACTGGGCCTCTTGGCATGGCGGAGCAATAGCAAACCGAAACCCGCCGCGACCAACGGTGCCACGTGAATACCTGTGAGCCTGGCTCCCATCACAAGCATGACGATGACCGATATAGCCATGACCGTCGCGAGTCCAATGAGGTAGTAAGCCAGAATACGCAGGATTGGCTTTGATTCATTTCTCATTCACATGCCTCACTTCTGGCACCAACGCGCGACAGCAACCATGACTGCCACGACAAGCATTGCCCCCATGAATACAAGAATCTCTCAGCAGCCAGATACCCAAGATCCTTTCCTGCAGAATTCACAAAATGCAGCACTGATACACAACCTCCACACCTTCACAGCGACCCGGCCGCCCTGAGGTGGCACATGACCGTCAGCTCAGGATCAGTGCCACCTCCTTCAATTGACACAGCGGCGGCCGTCCGTCTCCGATCCACGATCCCGCGAAGGGCTTTACTGATCCAGACAATGACCGAACGGGCCAACGTGATCACAGGCAGTTGGCGACTTTAGGGACGCCGGCACACCGTTGAGCGGCCCGCTGAGGCCGCTCTGACGCCGGCGCACTTCCGGGTGTCAGCGAGCGAAGTCAAGTTACGTATTCGGCTCGTCTGTCGGAGGGCAAGGAAAGAACCCAGAAACAGCAGGCTTGAGAAGATGACAGCGAGATATCTAGGCATATGGGCGATCACCATGCCTGCTCCTGTGACGCACCCTGCCACGAAAAGCATTGCAGCGACTCGCCGTCGGATACGCCTCACTTCTGTTGTTTTCGATAGTAGAGGATAATTCCGAACACGCACGCGACGGCGGCGATAAAGATGAGTGGTCCCCACCCTTCGGGAATCCACCACCCTTTACCTTCTGAGGCGATTGGAATCACGAGTTCTCCTCGATGTAAACGGGGCGGCGTTGGGTGACGCCGCCCCGTGCCGGGCTGACTATGACCAGGCTTCAACAGTTTGTTCTTCGGCGAAAGAGCCGGCATACTCGCCGGCCACCATGCAAGGGACAGCGGCAACCGCTGCTCCGGTACCTCCCGTGAGAGCCCCGGCTACGCCGATGCAGGTTCCCTCAACCGCTTTGCCGAAGGCCAGACCGAAGGTGATGCCGGCGGCCCTGCCGAAGTCGCCGTCTAGGGCTGCGTTCCATGCCTTGCCCACGGTTGCTGCATCGTTGCCGAGTGAGAGTGCGTCCAGAGCTGGCCCGAACGACAGCGTTCCGTCGGGGTCGATGCGGTTGACGGGGTCGCCTTCGGCGTAGAGGTAGGGGTTCTTCTCCTGGCCGGAGGGGTCGGGGCTGGTGAAGCGGCCGATGTTGGGGTCGTAGTAGCGGGCCGAAAAGTGGTACAGGCCGGTCGGGTCCTGGAAGCCGCCGGCGAACCGGTAGGGCTGGGAGATCTTCTCGGTGGTGGTGGCACGCTCGACGCCTCGGGGGCTGTAGGCGTAGCTGTTCACCTTGGTGCCGGTCTCGTCGGCGAGCGCGACGACGGATCCGATCGCGTCGGTGAGGTAGTAGTACGACTTGCCCCCGGTCGTCATGGAGTTCAAGGTGCCCCCGGGTTCCCGGTTGAATCCCATGTCGACTCCGGCCGTGGTCTTGGCCGACAGGCCGAGGGGGCCGTTGTGGAAGAAGGTGTCGCCGAGCTTGATGCGCTCGCTCTGGTCGGTGGAGCCGTACTGGCCGGTGTAGGTCTTGCCGGCGACGGTGAGCGATGTCATCTGGCTGTAGTCGGACCAGGTCTCGCCGGTGCGGGTGCCCTCGGGTGTGGAGGCGCCGGCGGTTTCGTTGCCGATCTTGTCGTAGGACCAGTTGGTGGTGGAGCCGTTCTTGGCGGTGATCTGCTGGGCGTCGTTGATGGTGTAGGTGGTGCCGCGGGGGCAGCCGGGGTCGACGCCCTGGCTGGTGAGGTTGCCGGCCTGGTCGTAGCAGTACTGCCAGGAGGAGTTGAGGGTGGTGCCCTTTTCCTCCTTGGCGTAGGAGAAGCGGCCGGCGCTGTCGTAGGTGTAGGTGGTCTTGAGCCCGGTGACGGCGTCGGTACGGGTGCGGATTTTGGTGGCGTCCGTACCGGCGTTGGAGTAGGAGTAGGTGAGGTCGACCAGGGTGCCCTTGGGCGAGGTCGCCTTGATCTTCTCCGGTCGGCTGGACGCGTCAGGGGTGATCTCCTGGACGGTGCCGCCGGGATAGGTCGTCAGGGTCCGGAAGTCGTTGGCGTTGTACTTGTAGGTGGTGGTCTTGCCGGTTGGGTCCTTGAGCTCCACGAGCCTGTTGGCTTCGTCCCAGGTGTAGTCCGTGAGACCGGCCGGGTCCTCGTAGGTGTCGACGTTGCCGGCAGGGGTGTAGGTGAGGATGGTCTGCGAGCCGTTCTGCAGTGTGCGGATCGTCTCCCGGGAGAGCGGGTCGAACTGGTAGGCCGTCACGCCGGTGCTGTCATCGCGCTGCCTGAGGTTGCCGTCGCCGTCGTAGTGGTAGCGCACGGTGGCATTGGTGGAAGACACCAGGATGACGCGGTCGCGGTTGTCATACTGGTACACCGTCTTGATGCCACGCCCGTCGGTGACCGTCTCCGGGCGGCCCTGTGCGTCGTAGGTGTATGTGGTGGTGCCGAGCGGGGCGGGCGGGGTGACCTTGGACAGGTTGCCCTTGGCGTCGTAAGTGAAGGACGTCGAGACGGACTTGGTTGCCGTCATGGTTGTGGTGGCCTTGCAGATCTGGCCTTCGAAACCGCCGCAGGTCGGTGTGGCGGGGTTGTAGTCGAAGGTCCGCTTGCCTCCGCCGGTGCCTGTGACAGCGACGGACTTGGTGTTGCCCGCGGTGTCATAGGTGTAGTCGGTCTTCTCGCCGTCGGCACTGGTGAGCGAACCGGGCAGGTCTGCCCCGGAGATCGTCTGGTACCCGGTCATTGATGCGGTGGCCCCGGTGGGCAGCTCGGCAGAGGTGGGGTTGTTGCGGGAGTCCCAGCCGTAGTCGGTGACGTTCCCGGCCGCGCCGCCCACGCCCATGGCGTCCTCGGCGGTGTCGATGTTGTGATTGGGGTCGAAGGTCTGCTTGCGCGAATGACCGAGAGCGTCGGTGACCTTGGTGACGCCGCCGTCGGCGTTGTGCTCGTACTTGGTGGCGTGCTGCTCGGGGTCGGTGACCGTCGTGATCCCGGCTGCGGAGGGATCGCTGTCGGAGTACGCGTAGGTGTGGGTGGGGCCGGTGTGGCCGGAGCCGTTGAAGTCGGTGGCCCTCAGCATGGACCGCACACGGTTGTGGTCGTCGTAGGTGAAGACCGTGACGCGTCCCTCGGGTGTCGTGATCTTCGTCAGCCGCTGGGAGGAGTCGTAGCCGAAGAGGGTCGCCTTGCCCTCGGTGTCCGTGGTCTTCACCAGGTCGCCGGCTGCGTTGAGGTCGAAGACGCCGGTGCGGCCGGTGTGGTCCTTGGCCTGCCATTGACTCGCGTCGGTTTTGACCAGGTCGATCCAGCGCCCGGAGCGTGTCTCGGTGAGCTTGAAGCCCTTGTGCTCGGCACCCTCGTCGTGCTGGTCGACGGTGATGGCGCCCTTGTTCTTGTCCGTCACCTTGGTGAGCGTGCCGTGCTCGTCGTAGGTGTCCTTCGAGCCGGACTTGCGGTCGGTCAGGGTGTAGGTGCCGTCGGCGTTCTTCTTCAGGTCCTTCGAGTAGCCCTTGGGCGTGGTGAAGGTGCCGTCGGCGTTCTTGGTGAATCGGACGGTGGCGCCGGTGGCGTCGTAGAGAACGACCTCGTTGGTGAAGAGGTGCAGGTATCGCTCGTACTCCTGCCACCACCGCTGGGACACCTTGCCCCACGGTGCGTCGAAGGAGTTGTAGGTCCGCGCCAGACGCAGTTTCTGCCCCACGCCGGCTATCTCGAAGTCGGTGGCGGCAAGCATCAGGTTGCCGGTGGAGAGGTTGAGTCTCGCTACTAGCGAGTCGGTGATCCGGAACTCGCTGAATTTGTGCCAGGGCACCGCGCCCTGGTCCTCCGGGACGTACACCGTCGCCGCCGCTTGGGTCTGCGCTGAGGCCGACGGCGCCTTGGACGGGTTGTTGGTCTCACCGGTGCGGGCGCGCTGCTTCTGTTCCGCCCGCCACGCGGCCTGTTCCGTTGTCGGCTCGAGCTCGGCCTCCCCGGGTACCGGTTTGTTCGTACCGACCTTGACCGGCGGAACCTGGAAGTCGGTCTTCTTACCCCACGCCGAGGTCGGGCCCGGATCGTCGGGTGTCGGCGCGGCAGATGCCGACGATGTCGGAGCGATCAGCGCCAGCGTGGCCAGTCCGGCAACAAGCCCATAGCGCAATGATTTGCGACCACGTCCGACAGACGTGCCGAAGGCACGTGGATACATGCATTCCCCCCACAGGAAGTCAGACCCGACGACCCCAACGGTCACCGAGGCCTCACAACCTGTCACGAGAAGCACACAAGTCAGCGTGCTATGCCCGGAAACTTTCTTCCCATGCGGCACGGAATCAGCCATACCTCTTCTGGCTGCTTCCAACCTTGTTAACTCAGTAAACTGGATAATTGCAGCACATACCGGCGCTATCCGAACCTTACGCGCCCTTTCTTGAACGACCGAAACGGAAAGCATTGACCGGGAGTCGGGCGCTTCCTGGTAACCGCTGACCGCTTTTTGGGCAGATCGCTTCTTCTGTAGATCGTTAGCTTTGCATCGGTTTGGCCTACTTCGGTACCGCAAATTGATGTGATTTTTATGCATTCGCAAGTTGTCCTATGGCAAACAAAACGCTTGTGCCGCATGTTGTTCGGCGCATTTCCGGCAAATAAATACAATTTGCGCGGGGTCCTTGATGCCGACCACACAGTGGTCGCCTGTTACTGACTTCGCTGCTTCCATGACGCTCGGGCTCACAACGCTGGTCGTGCTCGGCCTCGTCTGATGGCCGGCCCGGCTGGTCTCGCGCAGCGGACCGGCCGGGTCGCTTCCCCTACACCACTGAGCGATCTGACGGCGCAATTCACCGTTCGGGGCCGGTGGGCGGCCGTTACCGCGTAGCGTCACTCCCACCTATGCAGTGACCAGACGGCCACACAGGGTCGTGCAGCGTGGGAGGGCCGAAGAGCATGGTGAACGCCGGGACGTACTGGCTGTGGCAGCAGCTCGCCGTGAACGAGGCACTGCCGGACGAGGCGCTCCCCACGGTGGTCGAGGCGCTGTGCTCGACCTCCCTCACCCCCTACGGCGTCGACAGCCGCGGCGAGGAGCGCCGTGCCAAGGCCCTCGCGGACGCTCTGCCCGTCTTGCTCGCCCGCGTCACCCGCCCCGGACTGCGCCGCCAGCTCCTTCAGCAGGCCGACGACAAGCAGCTCGCCGAACTCGCCGGCCAGGGCGTCGTTGTGGCCGGCGACCTGCCGGCGATTCTGCGCACCCACCGCCCGACGCCGGGCCTGGTCATCGGCCTGGCCCGCCACCCCGACCAGGTCGACGCCGCGATCGGCCTGCTGTCCGGCATGCACGACACCGACCTCGAGGACGTCGTCACCGACTGGGACCCAGGCCGCCACCTGTACCGGCCGGACGCCGAACCGGTCCCTCCCATCCCTCCGGCGCTTTTCGACGCGGTCCTGGAGCACGCCCTCACCCCGCTCGCCGGGCTACTGAAGGACCCGCAGCACGAGGAATGGCAGTTCGCGCAACGTGTCGACCGTGGCCTGCCCCACGCGTTCGGCGAAGGCGCTCCCTGGCGCATCCTCGCAACCTGCCCCGACCGCTGGCACGACCTGGTCGCACACCCCACCCTCGGCACCGCCGTCCAGCACCTCCTGCTGGACCAGGCCGAGGTGGAGGCACGCCGCAGCCGCATGCTGGCGTCCAGCAGCTCCTCCCTCACCGCAGACACGGACGACGACCCGGCCGAACAGCCCGAGCCGGAGCCTGCTCTCGACACCGCCCTGCTGCGGGCATGCCTGCCCGCCCTGTGCCTGCCGGAGATGGCCGGCCTGCCCGAGCCGGGCGTGAACGCCCGTCACCGGCTCCACCACATCGCCAACCGGGTCCGTTACAACCCCCGCCTCACCGACATCGCAACCACCCAGCTGCAGGCGGCCGCCGACGAATGCGTCCGCCGCGGGCGCCTGCTCACCCCACCGCGCAACGACGACCACAGGCACCGGGCCGTTGCGATCGCCGAGGACCTGGCCCTGCTCAGCACCAACCCCACGCACCTGGCCAAGGCCTGCGCGCTGCTGGCCACGCTGGAACAACCCGCCGTCGTCTCCACCCCACCCAGCCTCCGCCTGTCCTGCATCACCGCCGACACCGACCTGCTCAGTCCGGTCCGTCTCCTGGAGCACAACTACCAGCACCGGCGCGTCGCCGCGCTGACCGCACTCGCCGGCAACCCGCACACCCCACCTGCCGCCGTCACCGACACCCTCCCCGGGCTGCACCCTCTCGAACTCGCCTGGCTCGGCCACCAGAACGACATCCCCGACTGGCTGCACACCGCCGCGGCCGCCCTCGCCCCGGCCGACACCAACAAAGCCGTGCTGCGGCTGCTCACCGACGACGAACTCGACCGCCACCCCGACCCGGCCGCCGTGCTGCAGTCCTGGCTCGACGCCCCCGAATCCGAAGGGCTCTGGTCACGCCGGGACGTCTACCGCGCCGTCGTGAAATCCTGCTACCGCACCCTGGAGCACCTGCGCCAGATCCCCGCCGACGAAATCCTCACCCGCCACGAACCCGAAATCGCCCTGAAGATCCTGCTGGACCACTGCGGGCGCAGCACCGACCGGTGGGAAGCACTCGCCGCCGCCATGACCTTCAACTACGACGGCGAGAAGATCACCTTCGGAGAGCTCCTCGACTCCCTGGCCGGCGCAACCGCAGAAACATAGGAGAACAGCGCCACCGTGCTCCCCACAGCGGGCAGTGCCTCTTGCTCTGTTCCCATGCCTCACCATCTGTGATCAGACAACTACGGCGAGGGCGTGCGCAGACGCTGTCGTGGCGTTGGCCGGGCGTCACCAGGATCGCGAGCGGGCGGCCCTTGCCGTCGCAGGCGAGGTGGATTTTGGTGGTCAGTCCTCCTCGGGATCAGCCGAGGGCGTGATCGTCCGGTTCGTCCGGCCGGTGCCGCCCCCTTTTCGGCCGGTGGCGGCGGCGTGCTGGTGGGCGCGGACGATGGTGGAGTCGATCTGGACCAGCCAGTCGATGTCGCCGGTTACGTCGGCCTGGGCCTGGATCTGCTGCAGGGCCCGGGTGAACACCCCGTCCAGGGCGTAGCGACGGAAGCGGGTGTACACGGTCTTCCACGCCCCGTAGCGTTCCGGCAGGTCACGCCAGGAAATCCCGGTGCGGATCTTGTAGACCATCCCGTTGATGACCTGGCGATCCTCCACGCGAGGCCGGCCCGTCGCGGCCCGCGGTATCAGCGGAGCGAGTAACTCCCACTCCTGGTCGGTGAGTTCATGACGACGTACCACAGCACCATGATTCACCACCCGGATGATCTTTGAAGACGGACCCTACTGAGTTTTTCGTTAGTTCTGTGGTATTTGGGGATGAATAGTCAGGCCGGTGTGGGTGAGGAAGGACCACGGGAGTTGTTCGTTGGAGCAGACTCGGTGGATGCCGCGTTCGGCTGCGTCGGCGACGTCGGCGAGGTGGTCGCCGGCGAGGTTGGCCAGCTCGCGGGTCTTGATGGCCGACCACAGCAGTTCGACCGGGTTGAGTTCGGGTGCATAGGCCGGCAGCCGCTCGAGGGTGAGCCAGTCCTGCTCGGCCACCCAGGCCCGCATGCCCCGGCTCCAGTGGGCGGACAGCCCGTCCCATACCAACACCACCGACTCACCGGCGTAGAAGGTCTTGATCTGTTCCAGCACCTCGATCAGGGAAGTGGTGTCGTAGCTGCCCGGCTTGAGATGGAAACACAGCCGCGGGCCGCGTTCGGGGTCGGCGGCGTGGTAGCCCAGCGCGGCGGCCATCCCGGCTCGTTTCCAGTTCAGCCGGTGCCGCAGAGTAGGGGTGCAGCCGCGGGGTGCATAGGTGCGACGCACCTCGGGCAGCAGCGATACGCCTGATTCGTCGAGGAACACGATCCAGGCACGTTTCTTCACCGCCCCTTTTTGATGCGCGGCCACTCCTGGGCGACCCATCGGGCGATCTCGGACTCGTCCCGCTCGACGGCCTGGCGCCTGGGCCGCTGCAGACTCCACCCCAGCCGCCCGGTCAGCAGGCGCCATACCGAGGCCCGGGCCAGCCTCACCCCGGTCACCCGCTCAACCACCACGCCGACCCGTTCCAGCGTCCACAGATCCGCCTCGAACCCGTGCGCCCGGGCGCCCTGCTCCAGCGCAGTCCGAACCGCTTCGACCTGGGTGTCATCCAGCTTGGGCGGCCGACCGGTGGCCGGGCGCCGCCGCAATGCCTGAACCCCGCCCTGCTCCCACAGGCGTTTCCACCGGCGCACACTCTCGGGATGCATCCCCACTGCCCGGGCAACCTCGGATGAAGGACGTCTCTGCTCGAACAACTCGGCCGCGCGCATGCGACGGGCCTCGGCCAACTGCGGCCGCGTCAACGGCAGAACGGAGACATCAGCAACAGCATCCTGCGGCTTGGAAGACACACCAACATGCTCACACCACCGAAGCTCCTGCACCCACAGAACTAACGAAAAACTCAGTAGTACTCCAGTTGCAGTTCGCTATCTCTGCTGTTCAGAGGCGCCTTCTTGAGTCTATTCGGCTGCTGTGGCGCCTGGTGCCGGAAGTTCGTAACCTCCACCGCAGCGGCGACGGTAGTGGCAGCGTCGTGCGGTTT
>NZ_JBEOTZ010000085.1:0-9466 GCF_040303825.1 Streptomyces sp. NPDC094143 | reverse complement strand
GCGCGGGGTATGCGCATGCGTATGAACGGGGGTATACGAGTGGACCCGGCTGAAGCAGTCCCCGAGGGCGAAGGCCTGCTGCCGGACGCCCCTCTGATCCAGGACACGGTGGCCCTCGACGGTGACGGGACCGTCATCGCAGAGGCACGCCACCGGGCGGCCGGCTTCCTCACACGCGTCCAGGCCGAGCACGGCATTCCGGTGTCCGCACGCGCCATGGACCTGACCCAGTTGGTGGTCAGCGAGCTGGTCACCAACGCCTGCAAGTACGCCCCCGGGCCCGTGCTGATGGAGCTGCGTGTCTCGGGCGACGCCGTGGAGGTGGTCGTGTGGGACAGCGACCCGGTCCTGCCGGTGGCCCGGGCCGCCGACGCGGGCCGGGTCGGACAGCACGGTCTGGAGATCGTCATGGCCGTCGCGCAGGGCTTTGAGGTTCAGCGCGAGCCGGTCGGCAAACGCATCACCGTCCGCATCGCCCTGCTGGACGACCCCGGCGGAGACATCGCCGGACGCAACCCCCTCTGACACGGCTCCGGTGTAGAGCGACGTCGACGACTTGGGCCCGGCCGGCGCCAAAGCGGACCTTGATCGGCTGTGGAGAGTGGACTCAGCCGAGCCGCTCATCCAGTCGAACTCAACTCTGTGCGGGGTGCCGGTGCCGACCAGGTTCGTGGGGTCCTTGCGCGGTCAGACCTGGTCGACCTTGCCGGGATAACGCAGCGTCCCCTCCGGGTTGGCGCTCAGGTCGGCCAGCAGCGCAATGAGGGGTTTACTGATCGGGTAGGTACCTCGTTCGGTGACGCGTCTGCACGGATACAGGCCACTGACCCCACGACGTCGAGAGACGCCCAGGGTCAGGACAGGTCTCCCCGGCTTAAGGGGTGACCCCAGGTGGCTTCCCCGCGAGGATCACGCCGTGCAGTGCCAAAGCTCTGACGTGAGGGGTGCTGTCCGTCCAGCCGGCCGTGCCGCCCGTATGCGGTCCGGCCTGCCACAGGCGTTCCCGCCGCACGGAATCAGGGAGGTGAGACGCGGATGAATCCCGACCTCAGCAGTCACGATCACAATCCGCCGCACCCCCTCCGCGAGGCACACGGCGCGCGCTGTAACCGCTGACGACAAGAACGTCGTCCGCCAGGCCGCGGTCGCGCCGTGTGTGCCGTACGGGGACGGAGGTTCCTGTCATGACTGTATTCACCGACCTCGCACGCGTACTGCTGCCCGTGGCCGAGCCCGTGCTGCCGGCAGCTGCCGAGCTGCTGGGAGCAGCCTGATGCTGCGCCTCGCGATCGAGATCGCCCTCAGGCTCGCCCGGCGCGCCCTGTACTCCGCCTGAGCCAGGACGACGCTGAGATACCCGGTGGCAGCCCTCCACCTCGGCTGCCCGACCCCGCTGGGCCGGGTGAAGCGGGGTGGTGCGGTACGCCCACCCGGGGCGTACCGCGCCGGCCATGCCAGTGCGGTAAGCGCACCGGGCGATGATCAGAAGCCGTCCGCCAGACCGCCACGACCGCCTGATTCCAGACGTCCCACTACCGCGTCCAGGAGATGCCGCCATGCAGACCCTGACCACCCGGACTCGGGCCCCGAATAGTCGTGCTGCTCAACGACAGCGTGCGTCACGTGTCACGCGGTGGCCGGCGGCGGTTCCTCCAGCACTTCGGCGACCTTCCGCGCGAGCTGCGCGACGTGCGGCGGCAGGTAGCTCTCCAAGGCGTCGACGTCGTCACACAGCCGGGCGCGCAGCCCATGCAGACACGCCTGCGTGAACAGCCGCTGCTCATCTGGCTCGGACATCAGCCCTCCTTCCGCATACACCTTGCCCCACGAGAACCGCAACCGCGCCTCCTGGTCGTCGTCGGCGAGACGTGGTGTGCCGAGCGTTCCGGCGAGTTGGTGCCGGTCTGAGTCCCTCGGGCCGGTCGCCCGACTGCGCTGCTGCCACGTCTGGAGGTAGGACGCGAGAGTGTCCGTGGCCATGCCGGTGCACTGGCAGTATGCGACCGACCCGGTGGTGGAGGTTCGGACCCGGGTGTGTGCGGAGGCGCGGGCCTGGTCGCTTGGAGCGCGGGGAGCCGGCGCCGTGCTGTGTTGCTCATCGGGTGATGGGTGGTCCACCTGCTGGTGCCTGTGTCATCCGATCGGTCAGCCGAGCCGCTGTCGCTGGATGGGGGTCACCCACAAGGGCTGCGCCGACTTCGGCTCGTCGGATGGTCGTAAATCACCGGCTGACTGTTCGTTACATCACTCGGTCGGGTTAGCTGGTGTGGGTGCCCGCTGTGCGGATCGGCGCTTGGGCGGCTGTCTGTTCAGACGCCGGACCGATCCTGAGGCGTGTGCTCGATTACCGGTGGTCGGGGTGACGATCCGACGATTTGAAAGTCCTGGTGACCGCGGCTTCCGCCGCGGCCGTGCTGGGAGCGGCCTCTACCGCTGTGGCCAATGACCAGCACGGTGGCAACGGTGGCCTACCGGTGATGATCGTCTCCCCGGCCCCGGGGAAGATCACCAAGGAGCACAAGGTCACCGACACCTACCAGTTCGACCCCAAGGGTTCTACCTCCTCGCAGGACGCACCCCCCGCCCCGCCGGCGCCCGGTCCGCTGACCAGCGCCAAGGACGCGGTCAACGACACCGCCCAGTCCGCCACCTTCGGCGCGTCGGACACCGTCGACTCGCTGCTGAAGTAGAACCCAGCAGGCCACAGCCACCACACACCACGGCCCGGGAGCTGCCGAGCCCCGGGCCGCGGCCGCACCCCCGCCCCCGACACAGGGCGATTTCAGCATCCTTCCGAAAGGACTCTCCGTGGCTCTTTCCGTCACGTCCTCAGTGCCGCCACGCGCGGCCAACTCCTGGTCGGCGATCATGCAGCGTCTCCGCTACACGAGGCAGGCCGGGCGGAGCGCCGCCCGCCTCGCCGCTGCAGCTTTGGGGACTACAGCGCTCCTCCTGTCCGCCCCGGGCGCCGCGCACGCCGCCGAACCGGAGATCAACTTCCCGGACAAGACGCTCGCAAAAAACGGCAACCAATTCCCCGTCAAGGTGAATTACCGCTGTGACAGCGGGGCCAGCTACACCTACATGGATGTCGGCCTCCGCCAGACCAAAAACTACAACAACGTGGCAAGGGGGTCGGCTGGATCAAGCCCACATGCGACGGCAAGCCCCAGTCCGCCTGGGTCCAAGTCGCGGAGATCAGCAACCTTTTTCGGGCAGGTGGCGCGGACCTCACCGCCTGCTTCACCAAGCACGGGGGACCGCCTGACGACATTCATCGCTGCTACATGGGAGGAGCGGAAGGCGCAAAGGAAGAACAGGTCAAGATCCGGTAGCCCGATTCACACTGGGCAAGCTTCTCCACCCCGTTGCCCATCGGCGACCGATCGCCCACCTTGCCCCGGGCACCCAGTGGTTGCCGGTCACGGGACTGATACCGACGAGGTCGGCGATCACAATGGGCGGCATGTTATTCGGTAGGGCACTCCTGTGAGTGAGACGCCAGCCGCCGACCGAGGCTTGTGCCGCTCCTCGGGCCCGGCCGCCGACACGGAACCAGGCGCCCACCGCTGGACACCAAGGCGCACCAGCCGACCCTGGCCGGAGCGCCCGGTACGCCTGTGGCCGTCACTCCGCCCAGTCGAGTCCGAGGCCGGCCAGGTGCTGGAGCTTGTCCGCGGTCAGCTTCCCGCGGCGGCATTTCTGGTTCATGACCCACACCCCGAGTTTGACCTCGCTCCTGTCCTCCAGCCGCTCTACATGGCCCCTGGGGACCTTCACGGAGCCCGTTCGGCCTTGTACTGCTGCGATGTGCCGGCTTCATGTCAGCGAGGGAATGTCAGTCGCAGTTGAGTAGGAGAGCTATGTGCTTGCTGGTCGTCGGCTGGGAGCCGGGCCGTGCCACTGATACGGCGGTGGTACTTCGCGACCGGTCAACTGTCATGGGATGGGATACCCCCAGTTGGCTTACTGATCTTTTCGTAAGTTCGGTGGGTGTGCCGGCTTGCGAGTGGGAGGCTTTTCGGGTGGCTTATCAACCCTCGCCTTCGGCTGCCGGCTCGTCTCTTCCTCCCTTGTCGCGGCCTCAGTTGGCGGAGGCACGGCGTGTTCTGGCGGTCGAGTTGTTCGAGGAGGGCGCCTCGAATGCGGAGATCGCGCGGGCGGTGGGGGTGTGTGCCGAGAGTGTGCGGCGTTGGCGTCGGGTGTGGGAGGAAGGCGGCGTTTCGGCCCTGCGGCGGCGTGCGGCCACTGGTCGCCCCGCGCGCACCGTCGGCCGACCTCTTGACCTTGTTGGCCTGGCGCGCGTCGACCCCCTTGACCAGGTAGGCCACCCGGCACGTTTCTCCTTGACACAGCACGTTCCCGCCGCCAATCCGGTCGCGGAGGGATCAACGCGGTTCACACCATACTGGGAGGCCCGCTCGGAAGCCCGGATGGCACCCGGTTGCGCCGCTAGCGTGGGCCGCGTTACTGCCGAATGGCATGCCCGCGCCGCCCGGCGTGGGGTGCCGGGTTCCGGAGGCGCTCTCGATGACTTTCACAGATGGTCGGCTCCCCCCTGTCGGGGAGGAGTTCCGCTGCTCCGGCTCCGCGAGCGACGCGGCGCTGAAACTCGATTCGTTCGGCGTCGTCACCCTGGATTTCAGGGGCGGCATCGTGTTCCGAGTCGAGGAGGAGCTCAGCGGCGGCCTCGGCGGCGTGAAGCTGCAGATCACCGGCGAAGGAGTACGAGGCCGCCAACGAGGTGGTGGGCCGTGTCGGTCTGTCCCGGACCGACACCAGCGGCACCCCGCTCAGCCTGCTCGAAGTGACCGACCGTCAGGCCTGCACCTACCGCAGCACCTTCTACCACGACTTCACGCTCGTCATCGAGAAGCCTCCGGGCGGCGGTGCTCCGCTGGTCCTGTGCAGTACCAAGCCGGTGATCACCCGGATCGACAAGTTCACCCAGTTCCCCCCGAGGGGTGTCGGCGATCGGCTGCGAGAGCAGGTGGATTTCGCCCCGCCAGGAGAGCCCGACCAGGTCGTCGCGCAACTGCTGGATCTCTCCTTTACCTGGTCGTAGACCGCCTGACCCTCAAAGCCCGCGGTGACGCCCGCCGACATCCAGGACCGCGACGCCGCCCGCGACGTGTTCTGGCGGCTGCGCCTCACCTAGCCGCAGATCACCCAGGTCTGGGCCGACCGAGGCTACGCCGGCGACCTCGTCGACTGGGCCCGCGACCGCCTCTGGCTCTCTCTGCGCATCGTCTCCCGGCCCAAAGGGGTCAAGGGCCTTCGTCGTGTTGCCTCGCCGCTGGAAAGTCGAGCGCACGATCGGCTGGTGTATGAACGCCCCGCCGCAACGCACGCGACTACGAACGTCTACCCCAGCACTGCGAAGCACACCTGAACTGGGCACTCATCACCATGATGACCCGACGCCTCACCCGCAAGAGCCCTCGCACCGCCTGGACGAAATAGCCCAGTGCGATGCCCGGCTCCACGTCCTAAACCACCGCGACCAGCGCCAGCGCCTCGTTCAAGTGGTGCTCGGCGATTCCCTGCATGAACTCTCGGTCGGGGAAGTCTCCCTCCAGCACTCGTGCTTCGGCTCAATCCGGCGGGCCGTCGCACAGTGCTCTGACGACGGCCCGCTTCTGAATCCGCACTACGAATGCGAGACCGAAGATGACTACGCCCTGGCCGCCCCCGCGTACCGCCCGCTCGCCCCGCGCGTCGCCGTGCCCCGGGAGCCGGTCGACCCCGCGCGCATCCGGCGGCGCGTCGTACGGCGCCGGGCGAAGGGGATGGACGCCGGCGCCGTCGCGGCGGCCCTCGAGGACGCCCGCTTCGACGTATGGCAGGACTCCCGCCACGAGGACCTGGTCGACGACGTCCGCGGCCGGGCGGAGCTCGCGGAGTGGGAGCCCCTGGACCAGCCGCTCGCCGCCGCGGCCGCCGACCGCGAGGCCGCCGTACGCGGGGCGCAGCGGATCGCGGCCCGCGCCGACGAGCTCCAGGCGCTGCGCGAGTTCCACGCCCTGGAGCAGACCGAGCCCCGCGACGGGGACGAAGCCGCGCGCGACGAGCTGACCCGGCGAGCCGACGGGTACGTCCAGGCCGACGTCGACGCCTGGCTCGCTCACGCCCTGGCCGCGCACCTCGGGCGCTACCGACCCGGCCGCCCGTGAAGCGGCCGCCGACCTTCTGACGCCGCCGGTCCTCGCCCACGCCGCACTGCTCGCCGAACTCGCCCGGCTGGTCCCCGGCGCCCGCGCCGACGAGCTGGCGTTAACGACTTCTTAGCCTGCGGCTCCGAGCAGCAGCAGTGTGTGCGGCCACAGGTCGTTGAGGACAGTGGGGTCGTTCTTAAGCTTGGCGAACATGACCAGTCCTTCCAGGTGGGCGACCACAGCTCGCGCGGTGGCCGCTGTGGCTCGCTCGCGGGGGACGGTTCCCTCGTCGGCAGCGTCGTTGAGGGTGGCGGCGACGAGTGCGATCTGTTCGTCGAAGATCTCTTCCAGGCGGGTCTGCACGGCGGGCTCCTGGGTGGCCAGTTCCAGTGCGAGGTTGCCGAGGAGGCAGCCGTCGACCGTTCCCGAGGTCTCCTTCATCCGGCGCTGGAGCTGCGCCATGGTGTCCAGGAGTCGCTTCAGGCGGTCGAGGGCGGGGCCGGTGGCGGCCAGCTCGGTGGTCCAGCAGCTGCGTTCGGCGTTCCAGTAGGCGTTGACGGCCTCGACCGTTAGCGCCTGTTTGGATTCGAAGAAGTGGTAGAAGCTGCCCTTCTTCACCTCTGCCTTGGCGCAGATTTCGGCAACGCCGAGGTTGCTGTAGCCGCGGCTCTGCATCAGTTCACCGGTGGCGTCGATGAGGCGTTCGCGTGCCGTGCTGGTGCGTCCCATGAGGCCGAGTATACGTCCGGTCAACTATCCGGCTAGCGAGCTAGTAAATAGTTGACCGGTCGTCTAGGGTCGGGTTTGTTGCTCCGCGTACCGCTTCACGTAGAACGAAGGGACATCCATGTCCGCGCCACTCTCCGTCGTTATTGCTCACCACAGCGGCTACGGCCATACAAAGCGCCAGGCCGCCGCCGTCGCGGCCGGCGTCGCTTCGGTCCCCGGCGTGCGCGCCGACCTGCGGGACGTCGCCACTTTGGACGACAGTCTCTGGGCGGCTCTCGAGGAGGCTGACGCGATCATCTTCGGCTCGCCCACCTATATGGGGTCCACCTCTGCTGTCTTCCAGCGGTTCGCCGAGGCCAGCAGCAAGGTATGGGCCGAGCAGGGCTGGCAGGGCAAGCTCGCCGCCGGTTTCACCAACTCCGCCGGCATCAACGGCAACAAGGACAACGTGCTGCTGTCCTTGGCCGTCCTCGCCGCGCAGCACGGCATGACCTGGGTCTCGCTCGGCCTGCTCCCCGGCTGGGCCTACACCTCTACCGGCAGCCCGGACGACCTCAACCGCCTTGGCGGTTTCGTCGGCGCCATGGCCCAGTCCTCCTCCGACCTCGGACCCGACCAAGCCCCCACCGACTCGGATCAACGCACCGCCCACCACCTCGGCGCCCGCGTCGCCCGCACCGCCCTGCAGTTCGCCCACGGCCGCGAGGCCGCCGCCCTGGTGGTGACCGCATGAGCGGCCCGGGCCGGCTCGGCGATCTGCTGGGCATCGAGCACCCCATCGTCCAGGGCCCCTTCGGCGGCGGACTTTCCTCCGTCGCCCTCACCGCCGCGGTCAGTGAGGGCGGCGGCCTCGGATCCTACGGCGCGCACATTCTCACCCCCACCGCGATCACCGAGCTCGTCACCACCCTGAAAGCCGCCACGAGTCGGCCGTTCGCCGTGAACCTCTGGGTGCCACTGGAGGGCGAGCGCTCCACACTGCCGGACAACGCCGTACTCACCGCTCACGTCGAGCGGCTCCGTCCCTACTACAACGAACTCGGCGCCGCAGCTCCCGCCTACGAGGAAGTCGAAGCCCTGCCTGACTTCGACGACCAGATCGACGCACTCCTCGCCGCCGCGCCGCCCGTCATCAGCTTCGTCATGGGCATCCCACCTCGCCGCGTCGTCGACGAGGCGCGTCGTAAAGGCATCGCCCTGATCGGCACGGCGACGACGGTGGAGGAAGCCGTCGCCCTCGACGACGCGGGCCTCGACGCCATCGTGGCCTCGGGCAGCGACGCGGGCGGGCACCGCGGGGCGTTCCTCGCACCCGTACGGGAGTCGCTGGTCGGCACCTTCTCGCTGGTGCCGCAGATCGCCGACGCCGTGACCGCGCCCGTCATCGCCGCTGGTGGTATTGCCGACAGCCGTGGCATCCGGGCCGCCCTCACCCTCGGCGCCGACGCCGTGCAGATCGGCACTGCGTTCCTGGCCACCCGGGAATCCGGCGCGAGCGACGCCCACAAGCGTCAGCTCGGGACCCCAGCGGCCCGTACGACCGTCCTCACCCGGCTCTTCTCCGGCCGCACCGCCCGCGGCATACCCAACCGGTTCGTCCGCGACATGGCGGCGTACGAGGACGCCGTGCCTCCGTATCCCATCCAGAACGCCCTGATGCAGCCCATCCGCCGGGCCGCCGCCGCCCAGGGAAGGCCGGAGTACGTGAATCTGTGGGCCGGACAGGCGGCAGCGCTGGCTGGCGATGACCTGGGTGCAAGGGAGTACCTGGCCCACTTGGTCAAGGAGCTCCCAAGTCAGGGCGTCCCCCTCGGATCACCTCGAGCCCGTTGAGGAAGCCCGCGTAGTGGAGTGCGGCCACGTGCCGCCGTGATCGAGTGCCAGCGCCCTGCACGGGCACTCGATCACGACGTCGGCGCCAGGCGATCTGGTCGACCGGCTTACCGCACCGCGGCTTTTGGGGCCCCAACGTCTCCTCCGCCACCGAATTCCTCGACTGGTACGAACGCCCCGTGTATCGGCATCACCATCACGAACGTGCAGAACATCGTCGCGCTGACCAGCATCGAGTGCAGGGCATCCTCAGCGCAGACCAGAATCTGCAGTGTGCCGAGAACAGCGACGCTCAGGGGGACCAGCCATTGTCCCACCTCATCGACCAACTGCCCCTTCTCTCGCAGAACGGCACTAACAACCTCTGACCACCCAGCTGTGGCGGTTGGTCAGCCCGCATTAGCAGTTGATCGACGGCACCGCTGAGGGCACGGATGCAGTTGAAAGACAGCTACTACTGATCTTTTCGTAAGTTCGGTGGGTGTGGTGGCCCTGCGAGTGGGAGGCTTTCGGGGTGGCTTATCAACCCTCATCTTCGGCTGCCGGCTCGTCTCTTCCTCCATTGTCACGGCCTCAGTTGGCGGAGGCGCGTCGTGTTCGGGCGGTCGAGTTGTTCGAGGAGGGCGCCTCGAATGCGGAGATCGCGCGGGCGGTGGGGGTGTGTGCCGAGAGTGTGCGGCGTTGGCGTCGGGTGTGGGAGCAAGACGGTGCCCCGGGCCTGCGGAGACGGTCAGCGACCGGGCGTCCAC
>NZ_JBEOTZ010000084.1:0-10652 GCF_040303825.1 Streptomyces sp. NPDC094143 | reverse complement strand
TGCCGGATGTGTCGGGGTGTCCGGAGGCCGATCCGGTGCGTGAGCTGCTGCCGGATCACGCGGCGTATGTGATCTACACGTCGGGTTCGACCGGTAGTCCCAAGGGGGTGCCGGTGGCGCATCGGTCGATCATGAACCGGATCCGGTGGGGGCTGGACCACTTCGACGTCGGCGTCGAGGACCGGGTGCTGCTGAGCACGTCGGCGAGCTTCGACGTGTCGGTGCCGGAACTCTTCGCGCCGCTGCAGGCCGGCGCGGCGGTGGTCGTCTCGCGCCCCGACGGGCGCCGGGACCCCGCCTACCTGGCCGAGCTGATCCAGCGCGAGCGGGTGACCGGCGCCGACTTCGTGCCGTCCCTGCTGGCCGCCTTCGTCGCCGAACCGCTCGCCAAGCAGTGCACCAGCCTGCGCTGGATCGAGGTCGCCGGAGAGGCCTTCCCGGCCGAACTGGCCAACCGCTTCACCGAACTGCTGCCCGGCTGCTCCGCCCACAACCTCTACGGGCCCACCGAGGCGTCGGTGGAGGTCACCGGATGGCAGCACGTCCCCGGCTCCGACCGGGTGCCGATCGGCGCCCCGATCTGGAACACCCAGGTCTACGTCCTGGACCCGATGCTGCGCCCCGTCCCGCCCGGCGTCGCCGGCGACTTCTACCTCGCCGGGGCCGGACTGGCGCGCGGCTACCTGGGACAGACCCCGCTGACCGCGCACCGGTTCGTGGCCTGCCCCTGGGGCGCACCGGGCACCCGCATGTACCGCACCGGTGACGTCGCACGGTGGAACGAGAACGGCCAGGTCGAGTACCTCGGCCGCAGCGACTTCCAGGTCAAGGTCCGCGGCTTCCGCATCGAACTGGGCGAGGTGGAGGCGGCGCTGACCGCGCACCCCGGTGTCGACAGCGCGGTCGTCGTGGTCCGTGAGGACCGCGCCGGCGACCAGCGGCTGGTCGGGTACGTCGTACCGGCCGGCGGGAGCGACCCGTCCGCCTTCGACACCGAGGCTCTCACCGGCCTGGCGCGGGAGCGCCTGCCGGAGTACATGGTCCCCTCCGCGATCGTCCCGCTCGCCGCGTTCCCCGCGACACCGAGCGGGAAGCTCGACCGCGGTGCCCTGCCCGCGCCCGGCCACACCGAGACCCCGGCCGGACGAGGACCGCGCACCCGCGACGAGGAGGTCCTCTGCCGGCTCTTCGCCGACCTGCTCGGCGTGGACGAGGTCGGCGTCGACGCCGACTTCTTCGACCAGGGCGGGCACTCACTGCTGGCCACCCGGCTGGTCGGCCGCATCCGTACCGAGTTCGACGTCGACGTGAAGGTCACCACGGTGTTCCGCAATCCGACCGTCGCCCAACTGGCGGACCGGATCCGGAAGCTGACCCGGTCGAGCCGTCCCCGACTGCGCCAGATGACCGTAGAGGAGAACCGTCGATGATCCCGTTGTCCTTCGCCCAGCGCCGGCTCTGGTTCCTGCACCGGCTGGAAGGCCCCTCCGCGACCTACAACATCCCGTTCGTGCTGCGGCTGGAGGGCCCGCTGGACACCGCGGCGCTGGCCGCCGCGGTGACGGACGTCGTCACCCGCCACGAGAGCCTGCGCACCCTGATCGTCGAGCACGCCGACGGCACGCCCGAACAGCGGATCCTGCCCCCCGAGGAGGCCGCCTTCCCCTTCCGGGTCACCGACGTCGCCGCGGACGCGGTGGACGACGTCCTGCACGAGGCGGTGAGCGCGGGATTCCGCCTGGACGCCGAACCGCCCCTGCGCGTCACCGTCCTGCGCGTCTCCCCCGAGGAGCACGTGCTGGTCTTCGTCTTCCACCACATCGCCGCGGACGGGGCGTCCATGGCGCCCTTCCTGCGGGACCTGGTCACCGCGTTCACCGCGCGCCGCCGGGGCGCCCCGCCCGACTGGGCTCCGCTCGCGGTGCAGTACAAGGACTACACGCTGTGGCAGCGGCAGATGCTGGGCGACGCGGACGACCCGGACAGCGTCGTGGCCGAGCAACTCGCCTACTGGCACGAGGAGCTGGACGGCGTGCCCCAGCCGGTGCAGCTGCCGCTGGACCGGCCCCGGCCGACGGCGGCCGACCACCGGGGCGGCCACGTCGACATCGCGCTCGACGCGGACCTGCTCGCCGGGATCAGGAAGGTGGCCGCCGACCGCGGAGCCACGGCCCCCATGGTCGCCCAGGCCGCGCTCGCCGTCCTCCTGCACCACCTCGGCGCCGGACCCGACCTCACCATCGGCAGCCCGATCGAGGGCCGCGCCGACGAGCAACTGGAGGACCTCGTCGGGTTCTTCGCCAACACCTGGGTGCTGCGCGCCGACCTGTCGGGCAACCCCGCCTTCGCCGACCTGCTGGACCGGGTACGGGACCGGGCCCTGGCCGCCTACGACCACCAGGACGTCCCCTTCGAGCACCTGGTGGAACTGCTCGACCCGGACCGCACCACCGCCTACCAGCCGCTGTTCCAGGTGATGCTGGCCTGGCAGTTCGGCTGGTCGGACGTCGAACTGCCGGGCCTGCGGGTCACTCCCGTCCCGGTCGGCACCGGAACCGCCAAGTTCGACCTGTTCTTCAACATCGTCCCGGACCCCTCCGGAGGCGCCCGCGGACGCCTGGAGTACGCGACACACCTGTTCGACCACACCACGGCGGAGAGCCTCGTCGAGCGGTACGTACGGGTGCTGCGGCAGGTGGTCGGCGATCCCGGGACGCGGCTCGGCGCGACGGACGTGCTCACCGGCGCCGAGCGGGACCGGCTGACCCGCCCGGGCGAGCCGGTGCGGCCTCAGGACCTGGCGACGCTGCCGGAACTGGTCGCCGCCCAGGCCGCACGGACCCCGGACGCGACCGCGGTGGTGTCCGGCCGCACCGCGCTGACCTACCGGGAGCTTCAGACCCGCGCCGCCCGGCTGGCCGCGGACCTGCGTGCCGACGGCGTCGGTCCGGACGTGCTGGTGGCCGTGGCGCTGCCGCGCACGGCGGACCTGGTGGTCGCCCTCCTCGGGGTGCTCAAGGCGGGCGGCGCCTACCTGCCGGTCGACCCGGACTACCCCGCCGAGCGCGTCGCCCTCCTGCTCGACACCGCCCGGCCCGCCCTGGTACTGACCGACCGCGCCACCGAGGCGGCCGTCGCGGGCTGCCGGCCACCGGTGCTGCGCCTCGACGACCTGGACCTCGACGGCCCCGCGCCCGGCACGCCGGACGTCCGTGTCTCACCCGACCACCTCGCCTACGTGATGTTCACGTCCGGTTCGACCGGGACGCCCAAGGGCGTCGGCGTCACCCACGCCTGCGTCGTGCGCGCGGTCGCGGACCTGCGCCGGGTGACCGGCGTCCGGGAGGGCTCCCGGATGCTCGCCGCGACCTCCGTGAACTTCGACGTCTCCGTGTTCGAGACGTTCACCGCGCTCACCACCGGGGCATGCGTCGACCTCGTCCACGACGTGCTCGAACTCGGTACGCGCGACGGCTGGTCCGGCACCACCGTCAGCGCCGTTCCGGCGGTCTTCTCCGCGCTGCTCGACCAGATCGCCGCCGACGGCGTCGCACTGCACGCGGACACCGTCGTCTTCGCCGGGGAGGCCCTCTCCGCCGACCTGGTCCACCGCGTGCGCGAGGCCCTGCCCGGGGTCCGCGTCGTCAACGCCTATGGGCAGACCGAGAGCTTCTATGCCTCCACCCACACCGTCCCGCCGCGCTCCGAGGCGAGCGGCGCGGTACCGGTCGGCCGGCCCCTGTCCCACATGCGTGCCTACGTCCTGGGCCCCGAACTGGCCCCCGTCGCCCCCGGGGTGACCGGCGAACTGTACGTCGCGGGGCTGCTCGCCCGCGGCTACCACCGCGCCGGCGCGGCCACCGCGGACCGGTTCGTCGCCTGTCCCTTCGGCCCCGCCGGGGCGCGCATGTACCGCACCGGCGACCTCGCCCGGTGGGACCGCGACGGCCTGCTGCACTACGCGGGGCGGGCCGACACCCAGGTCAAGGTGAACGGCATCAGGGTCGAGCCGACCGAGATCGAGACCGTGCTCGCCCGGCACCCCGCGGTCGCCCGCGCCGTGGTGACGGCCCGCGAGGACCCCACCGGCGCCAGACGGCTCGTCGGCTACGTGACCCGGGCGGCAGCCGGGGACGGCGACGAGCGGACCGGCTCCCCCTTCCCGGTGGCCGACCTGCGCCGGTACGCGGCCCGGCGGCTGCCGGACTACATGGTCCCCGCCCACCTCGTGGTCCTGGACCGACTCCCGCTGACCGCCAACGGGAAGGTCGACCGGGGCGCCCTGCCGGAACCGGAGTTCGGCGGAGGCGAGTACCGGGCGCCACGCAACGCCACCGAACAGGTCCTGGCCGAGATCTACGCCGACGTGCTCGGCGTCCCGCGCGTGGGCCTGGACGACGACTTCTTCACCACCGGCGGCGACAGCATCCGCTCCATCCAGGTCGTCGCCCGGGCCCGGGCGCGCGGCGTCACGGTCAGCACCCGCGAGGTGTTCGAGCACCGCACGGTGGCCCGCCTCGCGGAACTGGTCGGGGAGCGCGGCGACGAGGACCGCGTGGTCCTGGCCGAACTGCCCGGTGGCGCTCTCGGACCGGCCCCGCTGCCGCCGACCGCGGCGCACGTGCTGGCCCTCGGCGGCGGCCTCGGCCGCTTCTGCATGTCCGCACTCGTCACCCTGCCCCCGGACATCGACCGCGCGGGACTCGTCGCGACCGTCCGGGCGGTCCTCGACCGCCACGCCGTCCTGCGCTCCCGGCTCGACCGGGAGGGACCGGGACTGCTGATCGGGCCCGCCGACGGCGTCGACGCC
This sequence comes from Streptomyces sp. NPDC094143, assembly GCF_040303825.1. Classification (NCBI taxonomy): domain Bacteria; kingdom Bacillati; phylum Actinomycetota; class Actinomycetes; order Kitasatosporales; family Streptomycetaceae; genus Streptomyces; species Streptomyces sp. NPDC094143. The sequence continues at coordinate 5,842 of NZ_JBEOTZ010000084.1, read as the reverse complement.
GACGCGCTGGTGCGGGAGACGGCCTACGACGCGGCCGGGGTGCAGGCCGAACTGGACGCGGCCGCCGACCGGCTGGACCCGGACGCGGGCGTGATGGCGCAGTTCGTGCACCTCACCTCCGCCACCGACGGCGACCGGCTGCTGATCGTGCTGCACCACCTGGTCGTCGACGGCGTCTCGTGGCGGATCCTGCTGCCCGACCTGGTGGCCGCCTGGCAGGCCGTGCGCGAGGGCCGCGCCCTGCCGCCGGCCCCGGCGGGTACCTCCCTGCGCCGGTGGACGCACGCCCTGGCCGAGGAGGCCGCCGCCCCCGCACGGGTCGCGGAACTGCCCGTGTGGCGGGAGATCCTGAGCGCGGACGAACCGGTCCTCGGGACACGGGAGCCGGACCCCGCGCGCGATGTCGCCGCCACCGTGGACACCGTGCGCGTCCAGGTGCCGGCGCACGTCACACGGGCCCTGCTCGACACGGTGCCCGAGCTGTTCCGCGGCGGGCCCGACGACGGTCTGCTGGCCGCGCTGGCCCTGGCCCTGGCGCGCCGGCGGCAGACGCGGGGCGGCGGCTCGGCGGCGCTGGTACGGCTGGAGGGGCACGGCCGGGAGGAGCACCTGGTCCCCGGCGCGGACCTGTCCGGCACCGTCGGCTGGTTCACGGCCATGTACCCGGTGCGCCTCGACCTGGCCGGCATCGACCTGGCGGACGCCTTCGCCGCCGGCCCGGCCGCCGGGCAGGCCGTCAAGGCCGTCAAGGAGCAACTGCGCGGTGTGCCGGACCACGGCCTGGGCTACGGTCTGCTGCGCCACCTCAACCCGCGCACCGCCGTCGAACTGGCCGGGCTGCGCGAACCGCAGATCGGCTTCAACTACCTGGGCAGGTCCTCCGGAGCGGACCTCCCCGAGGACCTGCGCGGCCTGGGCTGGGCCCCGGACACCACGCACCGGGACCTGATCGCCGCACCGGACCCGGACATGCCGGTGCTGTCGGCGCTGGAGATCAACGTGGTCGCCGGCGCCACCCCCGACGGCGACGAACTCACCGCCTACTTCGCCTTCCCCACGGGCGTGCTCACCCGGGACGAGGTGACCGAACTGGCCGGGCTGTGGGTCGAGGCCCTGACCGCCCTGGCCCGGCACGTCACGCGTCCCGGCGCCGGCGGACTGACCCCGAGCGACGCGCCCCTGGTCACCGTGGACCAGACGGAGATCGACGCCTGGGAGGCACGCTACGGACGGCTCGCCGCGGTGTGGCCGGCGACCCCCGCGCAGTCCGGGATCCTCTTCCAGGCGACCCTGGCCGGCGCCTCCTTCGACCCCTACCACATCCAGCTGGTGTTCCACCTGTCCGGAGAGGTCGACCCCGACCGGATGCGCAGGGCCGGACAGGCGCTGCTGGACCGCCACCCCGGCCTGCGCGCGGCGTTCGCCGACCGCGCCGACGGCGACGCCGTGCAGGTGGTGCCGGCCGCGGTGACCCTGCCGTGGCAGCACCTGGACCTGACCGGAGCCGAACAAGGCGAGCGCACCGAGGTGTTCGAGCGGTTCCTGGAGGAGGACCGCACCCGGTACTTCGACCCGGACACCCCGCCGCTGCTGCGGCTGGCCCTCGCCGTCCTCGAACCCGCCCGGCCCGAACTCGTCCTGACCGCCCACCACGCGCTGTACGACGGCTGGTCCACCCCCCTGCTCATGCGGGACCTGCTGCTGCTCTACGCCTCCGACGGCGACCCGTCCGCACTGCCCGCCACCCGCGACCCCGGCCACTTCCTCGGCTGGCTCGCCCGGCAGGACCGGGACGCGGCGGCACGGGCCTGGGCGGACGAACTCGACGGCGTCGAGGAGCCGACCCTGCTCGCCGCCGGCACGTCCGGCGCCGACGACGGCAGCCGCGGCCAGGTCGACGTCACCCTCACGCCCGAGGAGGCACGCGCGCTGACCCGCCGCGCCACCGAGCTCGGCCTCACCCTCAACACCCTGGTCCAGGGCGCCTGGGGGCTGCTGCTCGGGCAGCTGACCGGCCGCCAGGACGTGGTGTTCGGCACCACCGTCTCCGGCCGCCCGCCCGCGGTACCGGACGTCGAGTCGATGGTCGGCATGTTCATCAACACCGTCCCCGTGCGGGTGACGTACGAGCCCGGGGAGAGCGTGGCCGCGCTCCTCACCCGGCTGCAGCAGCGGCAGGCCGCACTGGTCGAGCACCACTTCCACGGGCTCGCGGAGATCCAGCGGGCCACCGGCCTGCAGTCGCTCTTCGACACCCTGTTCGTCTTCGAGTCGTACCCCGTCGACCGGGCGGGCCTGAGCGCCGCCACCGACGCCGCGGGCGGCATCTCCTACACGGGCCTGCGCCCGTCCGCGGGCAACCACTACCCGCTGTGCCTGCTGGCGGCGGCCGACCCGCACCTGCAGCTCACCTTCCAGTACGCACCGGGCGTCTTCGACCGCGGCGCGGTGGAGACGTACGCGGCCCGCCTCGCCCGAGTGCTGCGGCAGCTGGCCGCCGACCCCGGGCTGAGGGTTGCGCAGATCGACACCCTGGGACCGGGCGAGCGCGAGCGCGTCCTTGCCCTCTTCGCCGACGAGGCCGTCCCGCCCGCACACGACACGATCACCGCGCGCGTCGGGGCACAGGTGGCGCGGACCCCCGACGCGGTCGCCGTGCGCGCCGGCGGCGACACGCTGACCTACGCCGAGCTGGACGCCCGCGCCGAGCGGCTCGCGGCCGGGCTGGCCGGGCGCGGGATCGGCCCGGAGAGCGTGGTGGGCGTGGTCCTGCCGCGCACCGTGGACGCGGTGGTGGCCCTGCTGGGCGTACTCAAGGCGGGCGGTGCCTACCTGCCCGTCGACCCGGCCTACGCCACCGCCCGCCTGCGGCACGTCCTGCCCGGCGCCCGGCCCGAGTTGCTCCTGGCGGACGAGGAGACCCGGGCGCTCGTCCCCGCCACGGACATCCCCGTCGTCCTCCTGGGCGACCTCGTGCTCCCGGCCGCGACGCCGGGCACCGCGGCCGCACCCCGGCCCGCGGCCCGGCCCGGCCACCTCGCCTACGTCGTCTACACCTCCGGCTCCACCGGCGTGCCCAAGGGCGTCGCCGTCACCCACCTGACGGTCGTCAACGCCGTGGACACCATGGTCGCGCAGGCCGGAGCCGGACACGGGGCCCGGATCCTGGTCGCCGCCTCGTTCGGCTTCGACGTCGCCACCTTCGAGACGTTCGCCGCGCTCACCACGGGCGGCAGCGCCGAGATCGTCCGCGACGTGCTGGAACTGGCCGAACGCGACCACTGGGACGTCGACGTCGTCTGCTCGGTGCCGTCGGCCTTCGCCGAACTCGTCGACCAGCTGCCCGGCCGCATCAGCCCCACGGCCCTGAACATCTCCGGTGAGGTGCTGACACCGGCCCTGGCGGCGCGCGTGCGCTCCCTGTGGCCCGAGGCGCGCGTCATCAACAGCTACGGGCCCAGCGAGACCTTCTACGCCACCAGTCACCTCCTGGACCCCGACGAGCCCTACCCGGGCGGGGTTCCCGTCGGCCGTCCCTTCCCCGGTGTCCGGGCCTACGTGCTGAGCCCCGCCCTCGCGCTGCTGCCCCCGGGCACCCCGGGCGAGCTGTACCTGGCCGGGGCGGGACGCGGCTACCACCGCCAGCCCGGCATGACCGCCGACCGTTTCGTCGCCGACCCCTTCGGGCCGCCCGGCTCCCGCATGTACCGCACCGGTGACCTCGCCCGCCTCACCGCGGACGGGGAACTGGACCACCTCGGGCGCATCGACACCCAGGTCAAGATCCGCGGCTACCGCATCGAACCGGGGGAGGTCGAAGCCGCCCTGACGACCCACCCCGGCGTCGCCCAGGCCGCCGTCGTGCCCCGGCAGGCCGGCGGCACCCGGTACCTGGCCGCCTACGTGGTCCCCGCCCCGGGCGGGGCCGCCCCGGACCCGGCCGGACTGCAACGCCACCTCGCGGAGCGGCTGCCGGACTACATGGTGCCCGCCGCGTACGTGCCGCTCGACCGGCTGCCCCTGTCGCCCAACGGCAAGCTCGACACCAAGGCCCTGCCCGTCCCCGACCTCACCCCGACCACCCCCTTCCGGGCACCCCGCAGCGCCCGGGAGACGGCACTGGCCGGGCTGTTCGCCGAAGTGCTGGGCGTCGGCCGGGTCGGCATCGACGACAACTTCTTCACGCTCGGCGGGCACTCCCTGCTCGCCACCCGGCTGATCAGCCGGGCGCGCGCCGAGTTGGGGACCGAGATACCCATCCGCAAGATCTTCGACCTGCCGACCGTGTCCGCGCTCGCCGCGTGGTCCGAGGAGTCGGCCGTACCCCTTCGCCCCAATCTCCGCCAGATGACCGTCGAGGAGTGAGACCCGTGATTCCGCTGTCGTTCGCACAACGCCGCATGTGGCTGACGCACCAGATCGAGGGAGGGGCGGAGACCTACAACATCTCCCCGGCGTTCCGGCTGACCGGGCCGCTCGACCGGGACGCCCTCGCGGCGGCCATCCGTGACGTGGTCGGCCGCCACGAGACCCTGCGCACCACGTACGTGACCGACGAGGACGACGAGCCCCACCAGAGGATCCTGGCGGCCGCGGACGCGCCGGTGCCGCTGCCGGTGGCCGACGTGACCTCCGGGGAACTGCCCGGCGCGATCGACGAGGTCATCGCCCACCGCTTCGACCTGGCCGCCGAGATCCCCTTCCGGGCGCACCTGTTCCGCTGCTCGCCCGAGGAGCACGTCCTGGTGCTGGTCATCCATCACATCGCCTCCGACGGTGTCTCGGGAGGGCCGCTGGCGCGGGACTTCACCGCCGCCTACACCGCCCGGCGTGAGGGCCGGGCGCCGCAGTGGACGCCGCTGCCCGTGCAGTACAAGGACTACGCGCTGTGGCAGCGCGAACTGCTCGGCGACGTGAACGACCCCGGCAGTCTGGCCGCCGCGCAGATCGACTACTGGCGCGCGGAACTGGCCGGCGTACCCCAGCCCCTGAACCTCCCCCTGGACCGGCCCCGGCCCGCCGAGCGCAGCTCCCAGGGCGATGCGGTCGACGTCGTGGTGGAGCCCGCGGTGGCGGCCGGCCTGCAGAAGCTGGCCGACGAGCGCGGCATGACCATGGCGATGGTGCTGCAGGCCGCGGTGGGAGTGCTGCTCGGCAAACTCGGCGGCGGGGACGACGTCACGATCGGCGGCCCGATCGCCGGGCGGACCGACGAGGCGCTGGCCGATCTCGTCGGATTCTTCGTCAACACCCAGGTCCTGCGCGTGGACCTCTCCGGCGATCCCACCTTCGCCGATCTCCTCGCGCAGGTCCGGGACAAGGCGCTGACCGCCTACGAGCACCAGGACGTGCCGTTCGAGACCCTGGTCGAGCAGCTCAACCCCGAACGCTCCCTGGCCTACCAGCCGCTGTTCCAGGTGATGTTCGCCTGGCAGAACTTCGCCCGGCAGGACTTCGAACTGCCCGGACTCAAGGTCGAGTTCGAGCAGTACCTCACCCAGACCGCCCTGTCCGACCTGTTCTTCAGCATCGCGATGGACGAGACGGGCGCCCTGCGGGGCGACCTGCAGTACGCCACCCAGCTGTTCGACCGGCACACGGCCGAAGCCGTCGTCGCCCGGCTCGTCCGCGTGCTGGAACAGGTGGCCGCCGACCCGCTCCAGCCGGTGAGTGCGGTGGAGGTGCTGTCGGCGCAGGAGCGGGATTGGCTGGTGCGGGGGGTGAACGACACGGCGGTCGCCGTGGAACCGGGGACGTTGCCGGATGCGTTCGAGGCGCAGGTGGCGCGGGATCCGGACCGGGTGGCGGTGATCGCGGACGGGGAGTCGCTGAGTTACGGGGA
>NZ_JBEOTZ010000083.1:0-10790 GCF_040303825.1 Streptomyces sp. NPDC094143 | reverse complement strand
AGGTGCACCGTGGCGGTGCCCGACCCGGTCACCTTGTTGACCTTGAACGGGTTGAGCGTCGCGTGCAGCATGATGGCCTTGTCGTGGCCGGAGGAGTCGTCGGCCACGGCCGCCGGGGCGAGCGCCACCGCGGGCGCCACAGCAGCCAGTGCGGCGAGCGCACAGGCAGTCTTCTTCGTCATTCGAGTCTCCACTGCAGAGAGGATCGGAGCGGCCTGCTCCGCCGCACGGGCACGGGTTCCGGCCCAGGGGAAGCCACCGCTGCTACCAAGCAACGAACCTGCCTGCCCACCCGCCCCCGCGCCATCGCAGCCAGCCCGCTACCGATCCGTAACTGTCGTCACCAACCGTGCCCGAAAGGCCGGATGAGACCCACCAACACGTCTGCTAACTGCTGATATAGCACTGGGTGACAGACGGATGCGTGATCCAGCACGGCACGCGGCATCTGTACGGCAAACGGGTGCCGACACCATTGTCAACGCACAGCCGAGGCGCTCTCTGCGATCGGCAAACACCGAGACGGGTCCGGATCCGTACCCGTCTCGGTGTGGTCGGGTGCTCCAGTTGGCCACTTTGAGCGTTGCAGTTGGCCACAGGGCCGAGTCGGCCTCGCGGACTCAGTCGCGACGCGAGCTTCACCGCAGAGACGAGCAGGATCACGGCCAGGACGGGGGACAAGTGCCAGGTCCGAGAACGCGCCGAGGGCAGCCCGCCCAGCGTCGCGCCGGCGATCGAGCCGCAGACCATCACCAGGGTGAAGCGGTGGTCGGCGCGCAGTACCGCGAAGCGGCCGTCAAGGCTGTAGCGGGCGAAGGACCACCCCCGCATCCTCGACGCCTTCAACCACGCGGCCGGACCCACCACGGGGCCAAGGACGTCTGCGGAACCCTCAGCCACGAACTGCTGCCGAAGAACGTCGCAGGCATCCGCGCCAAGCCGAAGCACCTGGTCAAGCTCGGCATTCTCACCGAGTCCGACACCGGCGACTTCGCCAGGAAGCAATAGCCGACACAGCCTCCACCAGCGGCCTTGCTCCCACCTCGACCAGAAACGGACATCACCTCACGACCCGTCCACTGAGCATTCCTCTCCGAAGGAGCCGGCCGACACCTACGCGCCGAGTACCTGACGCCGCACCTCCGGCTTCCATTCGACGTACTCGGCCTCCACTCCGCCCCGATGACGGGCGTAGAGGAAGCGGCCGGTTGCGCTGGTTGCCTCCTCCGTTGTGATCTCGGCGCCCGCCTCGTCCAGTGCCGCGCGCGCCTGGTCCAGGTCGGAGACGATCACTGTGGCCGTGGCGTGGGCATACCGAGCGCGTTCCTCGGCAGGTCCGGCGATGACCAGGAAGTCACCGATGGCGGCGAGCTCGATCTCATCGAAGGCGAGGTGCAGGTCCGGACGCGTTCCCGACAGGCGCTCCAGCAGGGGAAGGGTCGTGCTCAGGTCGTCGGCCCAAAGGCGGGCGTACGTCTTGAGGATCATCGTTGCTCCAGGGGTCCGTTCAGGCTGCCTCAGTCTCCAGCAGATACGGACTAACCGTAGGAGAGTAAGCTCCGAACTGGAAGACCGCACCTTTCCGTGAGAGGGGCACCTCGTGGTAACCAAGCACCCCGCCCGTGATCCGGCCGACATGGATCTCACCCGTGCCGACTCGCTGGCCCGTGAGATCTTCGCGGGCGTGGCCAACAAATGGGCGTTGTTGCTCATCAACGTCCTGGCTGACCGCACCCTGCGGTTCACCGAGTTGCAGACGCAGGTCGGAGGCATCAGTCACAAGATGCTGTCCCAGACACTGCGGCACCTCGAACGGGACGGGCTGGTCGACAGGACCGTTCATCCGGTGGTGCCGCCACGTGTCGAATACCGCCTCACCGAAGCCGGCCAGGCACTGCGCACCACGGTCAACGGTATGTGCGCCTGGACCCGCACCTATCTGGACCATATCGAGGAGGCTCGGCGCCGGTTCGACTCGGCCCGTGCGGTGTGATGTGACTGAAGGTGTTGTCCAGCGGGTCGATCTGCTCAACGGGAAGCTGCACATTCTTCAGCCCAGCTTCCATATTCGTAGCGCAAGTCGGGCCTTCAGGGAGGGCTGGGAAGTCGGCTCCGCCGCACTGGTTCAAGACATTGACGACCGGCAGCGCGCCGAGACTGCTGCTACCTGAACCGCTTTCGGCGGTACAGGCTCACCGAGTGCCCTAAGGCGGCCTTTCAGCCCGCAAGATCCTCCGCTTCTGGCTCAACCGAGGAGCGACGGCAACGACTTCACGCCCATTCACCAGGCTTATCACGGTACCGCCGTATTGACCGGCGGAGCTGACGTCCGGGGCAACACCAAGTGCCTCACCGTCGATCGCTGCAACGTTCGCCACCGCGAGCTGGTGGATGTTGTGCTGAGGGTCCGGGCGCCGGGTGTCTGCCTCGGGCGCCGGGCGTGCGCCGGTTGCCGACGTGGGTGCGTGGGCGGAAGCTGGGTGAGCCCCCCCGGTACTGAGTCGCTTGAGCGTGGGGGTCTTCTGTGCCCAGTGGTGTGGTGAAGTGGTTCGATCCCGAGCGGGGCTTGGGCGTCATTGCCCAGGACGGCGGCGGCTTCGACGCGGTCGCCTACCGTTCGGCGGTTCACGGTGACGCGGAGCCCGTGCTGGTCGCGGGCAAGCGGGTGTGCTTCGACGTCACCCGGGACGCCGCCGGTGTCCGGGCCGATAACGTCCGCCCTATGACCCTGGGGTGCTGTGCGCCGGCAGATGGGCCGGGAGGTGTCACGGCTGCGCGGGAACGAACAGCGAGGCTCGCTGAGACGGCCCCTGGGATCGATGCGGTCGGCACCTGCCGGTACGGCTTGCAGTCGCGGGAGGTCGGCGCCGGGGCCCGGCAATCGCTGATGCGGAAAGACGCCTTACCGGGGCGTGCCGCCGTGTCGTGCAGGGATGAGCTGGTGAGGGCGCTGCGGGCGGGGTTGGTCGTTCTGGCTGTTGTCACGATCGCCGTCTTTGCCCTGTCGATCGCCGCGGCACCGTGAGCCGCCCGCAGGAGCCGGGCAGGGCCGTCCTGCCCGGTCGCGGCGACTGCTCCAGGGCTGCGGTAGCGAGCGCCGCTCTCATACGCTCGCCGAGGAGCGATCTGCCGCGCGGGGAGGAGTTGCGCCAGTCGTGGGAGCCGCCGTAGGAGTCCAGACCGAATGCCTCCGCATGTGCCTCCACCAGGGTCGACTTCCCCGAGCCGTTCTCACCGACCAGAAAGGTCACCGGTGCGGTGAACTCAGCCCTTCGCCGAGCGGCTGACGGACGCAGGGCGCCGACCGAGGCCAGGATTCCTCCTCGTACGAGGAGAGATGCGCATGCGCGCGTTCGATGATCATGCGACCAGTGTCACCTGGACTCGGAACGCGTACGTGCACCGTGTCGTCAACGTCAGTACCTCGCGCTGTTGTTGCCGGGGCCTTGGTCGGTCACGCAGCCGATCTCATGCGTTGCGTGGCGGTGCTCTTCACGACTTCGAGCTGCACTCCGCACGTTCGAGTCGGCGGCGAGCGCCTGGGGTTGCCGGACTCGGCGGGCCGTCAAGGTCCTTGCGTCTCCCGCGGGCTGCCAAGCGCGTGGGCCCAGGCCAGCAGTTCGGGGGCATCCAGCGCCGGTAACCACGCGTCGGCCCGGGTGGCACCGTCGCCCTGCGGCCGGGGACCGACGCCCAGGACCCGCAGACCGGCCCGGCGGGCCGCTTCCACACCGGTCAGGGAGTCCTCCACCGCCAGCGCCCGGTGCGGGGGGACACCGCAGAGCCGGGCCGCCACGGCGTACACGTCGGGGTGCGGCTTGGGGCGCACGCGGTCCCCGGTGTCGGGGACGACGAGGTGCTGGAAGTGTGCGAGCAGCCCGGCCCGTTCCAGGCTGCCTTCGACCACGACCCTCGGGCAGTTGCTGGCCACCGCCAGCGGTAACCGGCCGGAGAGCAGCCGTACGATCCGGACCGCACCTGGCATCGTCACCGGTTCGTCGGTGACGAGTGCCAGGAAGTGGTCGAGAAGCGCGGCTGTCAGGTCCTCGGTCAGTTCTGGTTTGTGCACGGACTGCGCCATGAGCCGGCCGCAGTCCTCGTAGTGCAAACCAAGGGCCTGCTCCGCGAACCCGGGCGGCGGCTGGAGCCCGTGCTCCCGGAAGGCGCGGCTGCGAGCCTCCTGCCAGTGGCGTTCGCTGTCCATCAGGGTGCCGTCACAGTCGAAGATGACGGCTTCGGGCGACCAGTCGAGCAGGTCGTGGTTCGAGGTGGTCACTGGGGCCTCCCATGCCTTCGCATGTACGCATGCGGCATCTTCCGTATCCGCGAGAAACGGAAAGATAGTTTCCGCTACGTTATTTCCGTCCATGCAAATCGGGCAATAACCCTTTTCGGTGACTCGACGGGTGCCAGAAACAGGCGTATGACCGTGCGGCGGCGTCAGCTGTGACGCAGCCGCCGAGACCGCCAACACCGCGTGCGCGCAGGCCAGTTGTCACGCGTGCTCGGCCGCGCGGGGCCCGGAGCGCCTTTCGTCCGTTACCACTCACACGCGTTCGTATTCGAAAGAACTGCGTAATTACCGCACGAAAGCGCCTGTTTGGACTCCGGGCGTGCGCTGGCGCACTAAATTCATGACTGGCATGCAAACAGAGCGAGGGTGGACGGAACGTTGCAGGAACGGGCGAAGGCAACCCGCAGATCACTGTTGGAAGCGGCGGCCCACCTGTTCGCTGAACAGGGATACGCGGCCACCAGCGTCAACGACATAAGCGCAAGGTCGGGCCGGACCAGCGGCGCGGTCTACTTCCACTACACCGGCAAGGAGGGCATCGCCGTCGCCGTCGTCGAGGCCCGGTTCGCCACCTGGTCTCAGCTCGCTGCACGCTACGGAGACGAGACGGTCCCCCCGCTCGAACGGCTCGTCGCCCTCAGCTACGACATCGCCCATTCACTCACCCGGGATCCCGTGACGCGTGCCGGCGCCCGTCTGTGGGCCGAACGCACCGTCATCAAGGCCCCCGTTCCCGATCCCTTCGCGCTGTGGACCGCCGCCACCACGCGACTGCTCGCGCAGGCCCGGCTGGCAGGGCAGGTAAACGAGCGCGTCCGCCCCGCCCGCACGGCCCGGACCATGGTGCGCGCGTTCTTCGGCCTGTGCACCCTCACCGAGGTCCTCGAGGGTGCGACCGTCCTCGACGACCGCTTGACCGACTGGTGGCACCTGACCCTGCCCTCCCTCCGGCCGCAACCGTCCCGCGGGAACCTCCCGGCAGGCCGGTGACGCGCATGAAGCTGCGATCGCGGATGCCGCGGGCGTCGAACTGGGGTGATCGACCGCAGTGGCGCGAGCCCCCATCGACCCCATCGATTCCGTGAGGTACCCGGCTGCCCCCACGGCGGCCATGAGCAGGAACAGGACGTACCGGATGCGCCGGATGCCGCGGTCGGGGCCGTAGCGTCTCCGTCTTCGCCTCCTGCCGCCTTTCGGGTCGCTGGGCCTCACGAACCGGCGGCGGTGTCGGGTTCAGCCGCCGACGTGGATGCCGGGGCGGCGGTCGGGGTCGGGCTCGTGCTTGCGGATGATCTCGCGCGTGACCGGGGCGGTGTCCCCGCGGCCGAGGAGGAAGTAGCGGAACATGTGCTTCAGAGGGCTGCCTTCGGCCCAGGCGAAGTAGCAGTGCGGCCGCACCCCGGTGGCATTGCGCAGTGCGAGGAGGATGGCGGCGATGGCGTTGGGCGCGGCCGGCGCCTCGGCGCGCAAGATGCGGAAGCCGTCGACTTCGACCCCGTGGACGGTGAGCGTCTCGCTGAAGTCGGACGGGTCCACCACGTCGATCTCCAGAAAGAGCACGTCCGCCAGGCCCGGGACCGGGTTGGTGCCGCGCTGCTCGCGTTCCTTGGCGGAGTACTCGGCTTTGTCGCCGGCCTGGCGCCGGTTGGCGATGATGTGATCGAGTCGTCGTGGGCGAGGCTGTCGGCGATGAACCGGCGGGCGTCCTCGTCGAAGACGATGCGATCGGCCCGCAGTTCGGTGGTGCGCGCGACACGCGAGATCAGCGACACGGTGACGATGCCGAGGATGAAGAACCCGGAGATGGCGATGCCGTCCGGTTTGTCGATGATGTTGGCGCCCAGGGCGTAGAGCAGGACGGCGGTGAGCAGTCCGAAGCCGACGGTGGCCACGCGCCGGTGGTTCCGTGCGACGAAGACGGTGACGGCGAAGGCCCCGGAGACCATCATCGCCAGGATCCCGGTGGCGTAGGCGCCGGCCTGAGCGTCGACGTCGGCGTCGAAAGTGATGGTGGTCAGGATGCACAGGGCCGTGTAGACGATCAGGACCGGGCGCACCGCACGTCCCCACTCGGGCGCCATGCCGTAGTCGGGCAGGTAGCGGGGAACGATGTTGATCAACCCGGCCATGGCGGACGCGCCGGCGAACCACAGGATGAGGATGGTGCTGATGTCGTAGACGGTGCCGAAGGCCTCCCCGACGTGCGCAGCAGGGCCACGGTCAGGGCGACCTCATGGCCGTGCAGTGCGGAGGGGAAGAAAGGGTCTCGACCACGTGGACGGAGGCGTCCGCGGTGGACAAGGCGATGGTGATGATCCAGGAAGTGGCCACGAAGCCGAGCAGGGCCAGCACGAACAGCTTGCCCCACCAAAACGGCAGCAGGTCCTCCAGCATGGCCACCGATCCCGCGCCGTGTTTGGGTTGTGCAACCCATTCGACTAGACTGGCGGCGTGACGTTGACCCGTAAAGGCCAGGCAACCAGGGAGCGCATCCTCGAAGCGGCGACCGCGCTCATCGCCCAGAACGGCGTGGCCGGCACCAGCACCGAGGACGTGCGCAAAGCGGCCGGCATCAGCGGCTCGCAGCTCTACCACTATTTCGACAGCAAACAAGCCCTGATCAGAGCAGTCATCACACGCCAGGCCGAAGCACCCCTCATCCCCGGCCAGCCACTGATGGGGGCACTCGACAGTTTCGACGCCCTGCGCGCCTGGGCCGATGCCGCCATCGAGAGCCAGGAGCACAACAACGGCCGCGGCAACTGCACGCTGGCCACCCTGGCAGGCGAGCTCAACCCCACCGACGACCAGACCCGCGAAGACCTCTGCAACGTCTTCCAACGCTGGCAAGCCCTGCTTCACGACGGCCTGAAGGCCATGCGCGAACGAGGCGACCTGCACTCGACGGCGGACCTCGACGAGCTCGCCCTGGCCCTGCTCACCGCACTGCAGGGCGGCACCCAGCTCAGTCAGACCCTCCGCACGACCCAGCCCATGCGCGCCGCGATGAACGCCGCCCTCGCCTACATCCAGACCTTCACCACCTGACATCACGACAGCCTCGGGGCGACACGCAGCGCACCCCCTCAGGGGCATGATTCCCGTGGGGCACGGCGCGGCGGCGAAGCTGTCCACAGTGGACGGCAAATCCACCGGGCAAACGGCCTTGGTGACCGGCGACATCGCCCGAATCGGCAGCCCGAGCACGCGACGTGCCTTGTCGCTCGACGACTGGCTGTTCGAGGCCCAGTAGTCCGCCACGAAACGGGAAGCCGATGGCCGCCTTGAGTTCTGACATCTCCAAGGCGATGGTCTGCCGCCGGATCCCATGCCCCGGCTCGGCGCGGTAGCGATGTCCCGGGTGCGAAGACCGCTCTGCGCCCCGGCATGGAACAGCTCGCCGGCGGGCGCCTGGTCGAGAGCGAGGACGAAGAGGTCGGCCAGGTCGCCGACGTGGACGTAAGTCCAGCGGTTGTCTTCGGATCCCATCGCGTAGGGCACGGCCGTCAGCTTCTTCGCTGCCCCTGGATCATCCAGAACACCGCGCGCTCGTCCCCACGTCCGTAGACGTTGGGTGGTCGCAGCACGATGCCGCTGACACCAGCGGCGCCGAGCACGGCCTTCTCGGTGTCAAGACGCTGCTGAGGATGACCCCGTCGACCCCCTTGACCCACAACGTCGTGGTCGGCTTGCAGCAACCGCTCGGCGATGACACCGCCGGTGTGGCCAGTAGAGCCCCGTCAGGAAGACCTTCATTCCACCGTCCCTTCGCGTAGTCATCGATGTGCGACGCCCGTTGGCAGGTGCGAAAAGGCGGTCGCGGCGTGCGAACTCCCCACCGGCATTCGTCTCCGCACCTGCTTCTGGACGGTTGGTGAGATCGCTAGCCCGGCACGCCGGCTTCGTCGTTGAGCGGAAGCGGCGGGTAGTCGATGTAGCCGTCGTCGCCACCGCCGAAGAAGGTGCGGCGGTCGCCCTGCGCGAGCGGGGCTCCGGTGGCGAGCCGGTGCGGCAGGTCGGGGTTGGCGATGAAGTGGGTGCCGAAGGCGAGCAGATCGGTGGTGCCGTCCTCGATGAGCTGCAGCTCGCCGGGGCCTGTCGGAGTGGAGCCCGTGTCGGGGTTGAGGATGAGCGTGTTCGGCCACGCCGCGCGGAAGCGCTTGGTCAGGTCGCGGCCGGCGCGCTCGGCCAGGTGCAGGTAGGCGAGGTCGAGAGCGCCCAGTTCCCGGAGCAGCGGCATGAACGTGGCGCCGTGGTCGGGGTCGTCGTTGATGTCGTTCACGACGGTGCCGGGCGAGATGCGGATTCCGACCCTGTCGGCGCCGATGGCCTCGCTCGCCGCCCTGGCCACCTCGACGGCGAACCGGATCCTGCCCTCCGCTGAGCCACCCCACCGGTCGTCACGCCGGTTCGTGTGCGTCGAGAGGAACTGGTGGATGAGGTAGCCGTTCGCGCCGTGCAGCTCGATGCCGTCGAACCCGGCCGCAACGGCGTTGCGCGCGGCCGAGGCGTAGTCCTCGATGGTGGCGAGGATGTCGTCCTCGGTGAGCTCCTTCGGTACGACGAAGTCCTGCATTCCGGTGTGGGTGAACAGCTGTCCCTCGGCTCGCACGGGCGACGGCGCGACGGGGACCAGACCGTCGGGCAGCAGGTCCGGGTGTCCGATGCGGCCGGAGTGCATGAGCTGCGCGAAGATCACGCCGCCCTCGGCGTGCACGGCGTCGGTGACTGTTCGCCAGGCATTCACCTGCTCGGGCGAGTGCAGGCCGGGGGTGTCGGTGTAGCCCTGCCCCTGCACGGAGGGCTGGGTGCCCTCGGTGATGATGAGTCCGGCTCCGGCGCGCTGCGCGTAGTAGGTGGCCATAGACCGGGTCGGCGTCCCGCCGGGGGCACGGCTCCTGGTCATGGGGGCCATGACGATGCGGTTCTTCAGCGTCTTCCCGGCGAGCTGATACGGCTCGAAGGCCTTGGCGGGCATGGCGGTTCCTTTGAACGATCTGGTTCGGGGATGGTTGTTTCTCCGCGCCGGAGACGGGCAGCAGCGCCTGGTCTGCGGGATCGGCGTACGCGGCGGGCGACAAGGTGATCTTCACACTCCGCCGCTTTCTGGGTTGATCAACCCATTAGTATCGGACGCCTCTGGTTGTGCAACCCGGTCGAGGGATCGCGGAGCTCGGGGAGTGGGTGGCTAGGTCGCGACGCGGCCGACGAGCCGGTCGACGAAGTTCCCGGTCGGCGTGGCGGCTGCGGCGAGGGTCTCCCGCAGGACCGCGTCCAGTGGTGTCGGCCGCACGCCGAGGACGGCCTCGGTCTCGGTGGAGTCGATGACATGCGGGTTCTCGTTGCTGTACAGCAACTCGACGAGCTCTCCGAACAGCGGCTGCTGTGGTGCCAGGGTGAGCAGCTCGTCGCGGTCGATGCGGCGCAGCTCGGGCGCGGGCATCCCGGCCAGCTCGGCCACCCGCTCGGCCAGCGCCCGCACCGGCAGGGACGACGTGACCGGCACGTGCCAGGCCCGGCCCCACGCGCGGTCGTCCAGGCTCGCGGCCACGAGCGTGCGGGCGATGTCCTCCGTGTAGCTCCAGCTGTGCGGTACGTCGAGGTCGCCTGGATAGGACGCGACCTCACCCGCCAGTGCGGGACCGAGCACGAACACGGCGAACGAGCCTGCCAGGCCCGGACCGAGGAACCCACCGGCGCGCACCTCGGTGACCCGCGCGCGGCCCGCTTCGTGCGAGGCCAGCGCGTCGAGCCACATCCGCGCTCGGACACGGCCTTTGACCGTGGTGGCGGCCATCGGCAGGTCCTCGGTCATCGGCCCGTCGACGGGACCGTACCCGTAGGTGTTGCCCAGCATCACGTAGCCGGCCCCGGTCCGTTCCACGGCGGTCAGCAGAGCCTGCGCCATCGGCGGCACGTCGACGGCCCAACGGTCGTACGCGGGGATGGCGCAGTTGACCACGACGCGCGCCCCGTCGACGAGTTCGGTGAGCCGGTCGGTGTCGGTGATGTCGGCGGCGACGCGCTCGATGAGCGGATGGTCGGCGCCGCGACCGCTGCGGGTGATCTGACGGACTCGCTCGCCGCTCTTCGCGAACTGACGTGCAGTGGGGAGACCGGCCGCGCCGGCCCCGGTGACAACAACGAATGACATGCCCTCACCCTGCCGAGCGGTGCGGGGTTACAGTAGTGGCTGGAATGCCATAGATCCGGAGGTTCGGGCCATGCACCGTATCGTCGTCATCGCGGTGCCGCCGGTCACCGCCTTCGACCTGTC
The DNA here is from genome assembly GCF_040303825.1 of Streptomyces sp. NPDC094143. NCBI lineage: Bacteria > Bacillati > Actinomycetota > Actinomycetes > Kitasatosporales > Streptomycetaceae > Streptomyces > Streptomyces sp. NPDC094143. The sequence goes on along the minus strand of NZ_JBEOTZ010000083.1, from coordinate 219 downwards.
CATTCCAGAACTGATCTTCACCCCGGTCGAGGCCGGCGGGCGGCCTGCGTACGACATCCGGGTCTGCACGGCGGAGCCCGGGATTTTGCGGTCCGGCGGTGCGTTCGACGTGTCCGTCCACAGAGGGCTGGAGGCCGTGGCGGAAGCCGACACGGTGATGGTGACCGGTGGAGCCGGTCGCGAGGACGTCCCGCCGGCCGTCCTGACCGCGCTGCGCGA
>NZ_JBEOTZ010000082.1:0-11136 GCF_040303825.1 Streptomyces sp. NPDC094143 | reverse complement strand
AACGGTGTACAGGCGTCCGATCACCCGGCTCACTCTGCCACTGGCCCGCGAGCGGGCCAGTGGCAGGGGCCCAGCCCGAGGTTAAAGAACAAGCTCAGCTTGGCGTTTAACCTCGGCGCTCGATGAGACGGGCGAGTGATTCTGTGGGCCAGCAGAGCCACTGCAGGAGTGGGTCGGTGACCACGAAGTAGTGGGCGCTGACCCAACCTCGCTTCTTGTCCAGGATCTGCGGGGCCTCATCGCGGTAGACGTAGCGGAGATAGCGGCGGCGGATCGGTGCTCCTGCTATCAGCAGTACTGGCGAGGCGACAAGGATAGCCAGCGGGATCAGGGTTTTCACGGCCGTGATCTTGGCTCTCTCCTCATAGCGCATGCGCTCAGTGTGCTGGTCCTCTGTGTCGCTCGTCAGCCTGTTCTGCGGGGTTTGGTGCCGGCCTTGTGGTGGGTGGACGGCTGTATGCCTCGTCGGTGGCGAGGACGCGTCCCACGTCATGACGGATAGCCGGATAGCGGTTCTTCGAGCCGAGCGGTCGGCCGGGGCCGGGACGAGAGGGTTTCGGTGCACCGGTCGGCGAGCCGGTCTTTGTATAGAGGTTTCTGAACCCTCTGCGGACGCGGGCGGGCGTGAGCCTGTTCGGCGGAGCCGGTCTCTCCCAGGGACGTCGGAGGTCGATAGCCAGCGGACGGGCGAGCCGGAGCTGGGCATAGGCGGCGATCACCAGCCAGGTCCACCGGTCGGCCGCCTCCGAGCTGCGAAGCCGGGGCCTGGTCCAGCCGAGGGTCTGCTTGAACAGGCGAAACGTGTGCTCGATGTCGAAGCGACGGAGGAAGGACTGCCAGCAGCGGTCGACGTCTGCCTCAGCGGGGCCGGTGCCCGACCACCACAGCCACACCGGCTTGTTGACCCCGCCGCTGGGGAGCTTCTCCACGACCAGGCGGATGACGGTGCCTTCGATGACGGGCAGCGGTCCGTCATGGTCGAGCCATGCAGCCCGTTGGGTCAGTCTCGGGTGCAGCCGGTCCCACGCCTGCGCGGTCGCCTTCCCGTAGAGCCGGGTGTCCGTGACCGTCACGGCCTGCTCGGCGCCCCAGGTTGCGCTGTCAGACGAACTCGCTGCCGTGCTTGGGCGGCCGGCCACCCTTGGGGTTGGCCAGGAAGAACTCTTCGCGGGAGGGTGCTGGCCTTCGCATCACCCGGTCTGAACGGAGCCGGCCGAGGATCTCGACGGGCAACCCGGCCAGCAGGTAGGCGATGCGTGGAGCGTCGTATCCGGCGTCCAGCACGACCAGGACATGCGGGTCACCCGGCCGCCACTGACCGGCAGCCACCAGCCGCTCGACAACCTCGCGGATCTGCACGGTGGTCACCGCGGCGACGTCGGCGCCGGTGCTCCAGGCGGACCGCGTCCAGCACCGCCGTCCAGGACGTACGGCCGGTCTCCAGCGCGGCCACCACCGAGTACGGCCAGCCGGGCATCATCTGATGCTTGCCCTCGCCCCGGCCGAATGTGTGGCAAAAGGCCCGGTCAGCACACCCGGCCGCAGCCACGGCGAAACATCCACCGCCAGCACCAGCCGACCGTCCGCCGCCCTCGGCAACGGCACCCGGGCCAGGGCCCGGCGCAACCGGGCGACGTCGATCCGGCCCTGGTTAAGTGGGAAATCCAGCCGACGTACTGAACCGCCTCCTCCGGTCCGTCCCGTTCCGCCTCCCAGGGAAACCACTGATCAGGAGGTGGGGCACGGTCTGACCAGACGCTTCGTCAGAATGACCTCGTTCTTGCCATGTCCCCGACCGGACCTTATTTAGCCGGTGTTACGTGCCTACAGTGACCATGCACTCCGGTGACCTGGTCTGACCACCCGGGTCTCCGTGTGCCGCCCGGGGGAGCGAGTGTTGCTGACCAGCACCACATACGACCGCGTTCCTCCCACGCGTCGAAAGGGGGGAAGACGGACATGTCGTACCTGCAGCGAAGGCCAGTGCTGCGGCCTGAGCCATTGGGGCCATCGAGCCGGCCGCACATCACATTGAGCCGATGCGGTTCCGTGTAGCCGGGGCATGAGGACCCGGTCAGTCCGGTCTCCCACAACAGGGCGTGAGCTACGCGCGTCGCAGCTCGATCGATGACTCCCAGTCCCTAGCGCAACGCTGCCGGACCAGTCCCTTCACCTCATCACCAATAACCGTGAACGCGGGGCGCATCGCGCCCTGCCGCGTGCCCGAACCAGGCACGTACACCCCGCACTTCTCACCCAAGGAGACCAGCGCTTTGAGACGTGTCAGCAGACACACGTACGCGCGTGTTCCCATAAGCTGCGCCATCGCCACGGCGGTAGCGTTCGGAACCGCGACCCAGGCGCAATCCGCCCCCCAGGAACCGACGCCGCCCTCGAACGCCGCCGAAGGATGGTCCGACCCCGCCGCGCCCCGTGTGAAGGCGGACCAGGACGGCAACAAGGATCGCGTTCCCGCCAAGAAGCGCAGCAAGGTGCTCGGCAGCGGCTACACCGAGTCCTCCGACACTGCGTGGACCACCATCGGTGACGCCACCGGTTTCCACTTCCTGACCGCCGACGAGGCCGACGGCTACCGCTGGAAGACCGCGGCGACCCTCGTCGAACCCGGGTTCTCCGACACCGACACCTGGATCGGCAACGCCTGTGTCACCGCCTCCGGCGGCCACGCCCTGGTCGCCTACGCGCCGCGCACCTTCACCAACAAGCCCAACCTCATGGCCCGGGGCGCGTTCACGGCCACCGTGGATCTGAACTCGGGCGAGGTCACGAAGCTGCCGTTCCAGGCGAGCCTCGCCTACTTCTCGCCCGGCTGCGGCGACGGCGAGCAGGCGGTTCTGTCGCAGTTCACCGACGAGAACACGTCGGACAGGAGCGAGACCCGTCTGATCACCGTCGATGCCCGTACGGGCAAGACGAAGAAGAAGACCATGGTGAAGGGCCAGGTCACCTCCGCGGTCCCGACCCGCAACGGCATCGTCGCCGCGCAGGGCAACGCCATCGTCCGGATCACCGCGAGCGGGAAGTCCGAGCTGGTCACACGCACGGACAACACGCCCTTCAGTCTGTCCGTCACTAAGGACGGCGGCATCGCCTTCCTGGACCGCACGCACGACGCGCGGGCCGCGAAGAGGGTGCTGGCCCGGGCCGCCGCCGCGAAGCCCGTCGAGGCCGCGTCCGCCGGCAACACCTCCGAGGTCAAGTACCTGACCGGCGGACAGCTCAAAGGCAAGGCCGTCGAAGCCCGAACGGTCGCCGAGGGCCACCTGACCGGCATGGACCTCGCCCGTGCCGCCGACGGGACCACGATCGTCACCGGCACGGCGAAGAACGTCGGCACCCTGCCCAAGGACGTGCGGAACCCGGGCGGGATCGACAAGGACGCCACCGCCTCGACCAAGGCCCGTGCCGTCGTGAACTCCAGGTGGGCCGACGGCAAGGACACCCGTGTCCGCCCCTCCGAGTACGAGACGGCGCGCACGGCCCGCATCGAGATGAACCACCTGCCCACCGGTAGCAAGCCGGTGTTCGAGGCCAACCCGGCCGCGTCTCCGGTCAATCCGGACCCGGCTGAGGGCGAAGGCCGCTCCCCTGCCCTTGGCACCGCTCCCTCCGGAGGCGGTGGCACCGTCGGCGGCAGCAAGGTGTCCCCCCTGCTGAACATCGCCGAGCCGGAGTCCGAGCGCACCTGCGCCGTGGAACGGGGCAACCCGCAGAAGCAGGCCTTCCAGCCGAAGCCGCGTCAGATCGAGTGGGCTGTCAACCGGGCCATCGAAGGCACGATGGACAAGCACGTGGCCCGGGCCGCCAACTGGAAGAACATGGGCATGGGCGCCTACTCGCCGCAGGCCCTGATCGGCGGTCTCACCCCGCTGTCCGGCGGCGGGCGCATCCCCGCCCAGGTGTTCCTCGGCATCACCGCCCAGGAGTCCAACATGTGGCAGGCCACCCGCTTCGCCGCACCGGGCACCACCGCCAACAGCCTCATCGGCAACTACTACGGCCTCGTCCACGACGAGCACGGCCAGGTCAACGACCCCTGGGCCATCAACTGGCCCGCCGCGGACTGCGGTTACGGCATCACGCAGGTCACCGACGGCATGCGCCTGCCCGGCAAGCCGTACCAGGACGGCAAGGTCAGGCCGTCCAAGCCTCGCGCCTACCAGGAGGCCGTCGCGCTGGACTACACCGCGAACGTCGCGGCCGGCGTGAACATCCTCGCCGAGAAGTGGAACCAGACCCGCAGCGCCGGCCTCACCGTGAACAACGGTGACCCGAAGGGCATCGAGAACTGGTTCTTCGCCCTGTGGGCCTACAACTCCGGGTTCTACCTCCAGTCGGCCGCGGGTGAGAACGGCGGCAAGTGGGGCGTCGGCTGGGCCAACAACCCGGCCAACCCCACCTACAAGCCGAACCGGACCCCGTTCCTGGAGAACGAGAGCGGCGGCGACGACTACTCCCACGCCGCCAAGCCGCAGTTCTGGCCGTACCCGGAGAAGGTCATCGGCTGGGCCGCACGCCCGCTGGAGGCCCTGGAGTCGCCGGGCACCCTCGTCCACGGTTTCCGGCCGGCTTGGTGGACCGAGCCCATGTTCCGCACCCTGGCCAAGCCGCCGGTCGCACTGTTCTGTGACGGCTCCAACGAGTGCGACCCGAACAAGATCAAGGAAGGCGCGTCGAACGACTCGCCCGCGTCGGGTCCCTGCCAGCGTACGGACTTCCGGTGCTGGTGGAACAAGAAGGTGGAGTGGAAGAACTGCGGAGCCGGTGCCTGCGGCAACGAGATCTTCCGCTTCAACAACACCTACCCGGAGGAGGCGGACGGCAACTCCCACCCGCCCCGGTGCGAGTCCGGAATCCCGGGCACCACGTACATCGTCGACAACGTGAACTCCGGTCAGCGGATCGCGGGCAAGGACGGCAGACGTTGCTTCGACACCGGCACGTCGGCCGGCTCGTTCAAGTTCGACTTCGCCACGCCCTCGGCCAAGATGGACACCCACCAGCTCGGTGTGGGGTACGGCAACCACGTCTGGTTCTCCACCACCCGTAAGGGCAGTTCTCCGGGGACGGATCAGCGGCTGCAGGCCACCGGCACTTGGACCGGCCCCAGCGCCGTCAAGGGCTGGACCCGGGTCCTGGTCCACATGCCGAACGTGGCCGCACGGTCCCAGCAGGCGACGTACTCGGTGTCGGGCACCGACTCCAAGTCTCCTCAGCGTGTCGCCCCGCAGCGCATCCGCAGCAACGAGTGGCGCTCGCTCGGCGTCTTCAACTTCACCGGAACCCCGTCGGTGGCCCTGTCCAACATCACCGAAGAGGCTCCCGGCGTCGACATCGCCTGGGACGCCGTCGCCTTCCAGACGCTCGGTGCCAACCCGACGCACGTGGTCGGCATGGGCGACTCCTTCGCCTCCGGCGAGGGCGCCGACAACGAGGGCGGCAAGGACTACTTCCGGGAGACGGACTACAAGGAGGACCTCGGCAACAGCGAGGTCGTCAACAAGTGCCACCGCTCCAAGCAGGCCTGGATCCGGCAGGCGACCCTGCCCGGCAGGACCCAGTCCATCGGCGCGATCTCCGACGCTCACGGCAACGTCGACCTGAGCTTCATCGCCTGCTCGGGCGCCCGCACCTACAACGTCTGGGCGGGCGGCAAGGGGCAGCAGAACTCGCTGCCGCAGATGGACCTCGGTTACCTCGACCAGAACACGGACATCGTGACCATCGCCATCGGCGGTAACGACTCCCTGTTCACGGACGTGTTCATGGAATGCGTCCTCATGGCCGGACCGATGCTCTGTCAGAATACCGAGATCGAGACGCGGAATCCGGACACGGGCGACACGACCGGCGAGAAGAGCGGCCCGCTCAAGGACTTCATGCCCGGCTGGATCACCAATGAGGTCAAGCCGCGGATCGTCAAGGTGCTCAGCCAGATCAAGGAACGCGCGCCGCAGGCCAAGATCTACCTCGTGGGCTACCCACCGCTCCTGTCCGGGAACGGTCAGTGCATTCCGGGTATCGGAACCGAAGAGGCGCCCTGGCTGAACGACGAGGTCGCTCCGGAGCTGAGCCAGGAGATGAAGGCCGCCGCGGCGTCGGTCGGAGCCACCTTCGTCGACCCCGCGCCGGACTTCCAGGGCAAGGCGATCTGCGGTGACCCCGAATCGATCCACGGTATCGTCACCTCCGGCCGGTCCGAGGCGGACAACGACGCGCCCCAGCCGTCGATGAAGTCGTTCCACCCGAAAATCTCCGGTGCTCGGCTCTACGCCAACGCCCTGGAACGCGCCCTGTAGTAGCTGAAGGACATACGCCACCCTGTGGTCACCGTCCGCACACAGCCGGTGGGCCCCAATGCATCCGCGTTGGGGCCCACCGGCCTGCGATGATCAAGGATTCCCGCCATGCAGTACATACGACATGCCAAAGGCGCCCTCACCGTCACCGCCTCCACCGCTGCCTGCCACACCCTGATGTCCGCCGGCTACACCTGGGCCCGCGATGGTAGAGCCACAGACGAGCACACGATGTTCTCCGGCGCCTTCGAGTTCCTGCTCACCACAGCCGCTTCCTGGGCTCTCATGCCCCTCCTGCTGTGGGCCGGCATGCGGGTAATGGGCGAGACCGGCAACTCCGTGCTCGTGCTCGTCGGTGGGCTGGTCTGGGCGGGGCTCTCCGGGTACTACATCGATGACATCGACTTCGCGGGCGGGCACATACCGATCCTGGCCGTCGCCGCATACGTCCTTCTCGGGACGGTGCTGGCCGGGGTCGGTCCGGGCCGCCGCAAGTGAGGCCCGGGCCGTGTCCGCCGCCGCGGGAGATCATCCGCGGGACAGCCCTCAGGCGTCTCCCTCCCGCGATCACCTCCGTCCTGCGAACTCCCACGCCCGCACCTCGATGTCCGCGTACCGCCCCTCCGTCAGAACCCAATCGCTGGCCGAGTACGTCGGGCGGGCCGATGCCCAGGGCTTGATCAAGTTCCTGGAGCGTCCGGGTCGCCGGTGATGCCGAGGATTCGGAGTGCGTGTTCGGGTTGGTGGTGGATGACTCGGGTGGTCTTGGCGATGTTGTCGGCTCCGAGGATCTTCAGCGCGCCGATGGCGAGGTCGCGGAAGGCGGCCATGGCGCGGGGCGCGGTGCCGGTGTGGACGGTGGAGGCGTCCTCGGTGAAGGGCGGCAACCGTTCGGTGGAGGACACCGGATCGTGTGATGTCGACGGCCGCCAAGAGCCCGCTGGAGGCGTGCACACCCCATTCAGCCAGCTCATCGATGCTCCTCGCACCCGAGATGACCGCACAGGCACAGATCAGCAAGATCGCCGTCAGGGAGTACCACCGGCCTCGCCGCGAGCGCGGATCGGGCACCGAACCGAAGTAGGGACGCAGGTCAGCGCCCCGGTCCGCGTCCAGCGGACCCAGCTTCAGCAGGACGGCGGAGATAGGGGAAGATACTGCGGCAGGCACGGGCCACCTCATGATCAACGGGCTTAAGACACCACGATGATCACGAAGCCCGTGCCTGCTCTGCTATCCGCCCCAACCGGTCCTACCCGACCAACCGCATGCCTCTGGAACTTGCATTAGCCCTGGCCGATGCCCCCTCGATGGCCTACCTCCACTTCCTCGACTTGGTCCGGGAAGAAGAACTCGCCGCGTGAAGTGCGCCGCTTCAGCCATGCCCTGCGGCTGTCCTGGCTGCCGCACTACAAGACGATCGAGGTGTACGACTTCTCCTACCAGCCCAAACACGCCCCCAGGAAAGTCAAAGACTTGGCCACGGCCAGGGCCGAGGTTGCTCCTGCTGGGCCCGACCGGAATTAGGGATGGGCCTTCTTGGTCTCAACCAGCCACGACATGTTCGCCTTGACCGAGTACAGGGCGTCGAAGGTGACGACGGTGCCGGCCAAGTCCAGTAGTGCCTGCAGCGGTCGGAAGTGTGTCGTTTCACTCGTCTTCGCGCCAACCTCCACCTGGGCGAGGGTCACGACGGTGCCGTGGGTGAATGCGGAGAGCAAATGCCGGCGCGTCGCGGCGAGCCGGGCTGATCCCTTGAGTGCTTTGCCGTCGACAGCGATCACGTGCGGCCGCCCGGACGCCGAGGGGCGGCGGCGCCTGGACGGGCTCGGTGGGGGCGCGGTGCCGAGGGCTCAGCGGAATCAAGCCACCCTAAGGCGCTCGCTAGCCAGTCGTCGCCTTCTCGATCTTCAGTTCGAGGTCAGGCGATCCCCTGCGTCACTTCACTCATCGCAATAAAGGCGGGCTTTGGCCTGTCTGGCGAGAATCCCTCCACCCCATAAAGGTGCGACTCGGGCATTTTTTACGTAGCGCAAGCCGCGTGAGGGACTTCTCATGTCCAGTATCCGCTCAAGCGGACCACCTGCCACGGGGCAGGCTTGATCAAAGCTGACTTAGGTGTGTAGGAAGAGCAGGCTGCAAGAGCAGCCCGCAGATGACTTCAGTGGGGGGTATTTTCATGCATAGAGTGCCGGGTTCGTTACGGCGGACGACCACCGCATCCCTGATGGCTGTGGCACTCCTGGCCGCTAGCCCTTTCATGGCCACGTCGCACGCGGCGAGCGACATCAACATCGGGCCTGGCGTCGACGCAAAGTCTGCTGCCTTCGTTAAGGCTCATCCCAAAGAGATGGCAATCATGGCCAACCTCTGCGGGGCGGAGTACGACACGATCACCCTTGCTCTGCGCCTGCCCACCGACGCAAGCCGCCTGGGTACCCTGTGGGTCTACGGCGGCAACGGCGCTGGCAGCGACCAGAACACTTGCTCTGTGTTCGACAACAACACGGCAACTTCCAAGTGGATGAAGCTGCAACTCTGCGACAACTACACGGATACCCCGTGCGATGTCGACCAGGGCACCTTCAGCCAGTACGCCGGCCCCGTATGGCAGAAGCCTGGAGGCTGTGGCACGGTGACGGCCCTGATGAAGACGTCATCGAGCTCCTCGACTTATCTCATCAACCGAGTCGCCGACAATGTCACCAACTGCAACTGACGCACACATGTCTGCCCGTAAAGGACGTTGAGAATGCGACACAGTCACGTGATCACGATGGTGGGCGCGGCAGGGTCGCTGGCGGTGCTCACAGCGTGTGGCGGCTCAAGCGACGCACGCTCCAAAGACGAAGGGCAGGTGCCTCGGCAAGCGGCTTCTGCAACCCCCGTCCAGGTACCAGACTCTGTTTCAGTCCCGCCAAGGGCCTCCGTCGGCCCTGGGGGAGAGGATGCTGCGGCGCAGGAGGACGAGGCCCGCAAGCGGGCTGCTGCCGCACCCAGTGGCGTGCCGGTTTCGGGTGAACCCTATGATCCCGCGAAGCCGGATTTCGAGAATCCTCTGGTCTCCCGCGGTGACATCACCGTGTACCGCACCATCCAAACCCGCACGGGTCTAACCGTGCCCGTCACCATCACCAACACCGGTCGCGACCGCGCAGCCTATACGGCGGAGGTGAAAATCACCGGCCCGCAAGGCTTTGAGGCCGTTCTGCACGTCGGAACGAACGGCGCTCCTCTCTACCCCGGGACCAGCAGGCCCACTGAGCTGACCGCCACAGACCCTGGCAAGCCGGTACCCTCCGATCCCACCATCACCGTCACCCGCGTCACCCGCACACCGGACGAAGGGTGACGGCCTAAGAGTGGTCCCGTAACCCACGAGGCTGAGGGTCATGCTGCGTCAGGGTCGGTGCCGATGGCACCGACCGAGCGAAGCGAACGCCCGAGGTCTCTGGTGAGGATGCGGGGGTGTCGCCGCCACCACCACAGGTCGGGGCCAGGCAGCATGTGGAACTGGTTGAGTGCTTGGCCGTCGTCGTCGACGGTCGCGGCCTTGTACCGGTCGTCCAGAGCTTTGATCTGCGGGGTCCAGAGTTGGACGATGTGTTCGTCCAGCAGGAGCCACGCCTCGTGCAGCCAGTTTCGGCAGTATAGGTCGTTGGTGTACTCGTAGATGTCGTCGCCGTAGCCGCGCTCGATAACCCGCACCAGGGCGGCCCACGCGTTCACCCTTTCAGCGACAGTGAATGCCGTGCGCCAGCCGCGCTGGTGCAACAGTTCTCCCACCTCGGTTTCAGAAGCCACGGGCGTGAGGCTCTCACGCCGAATCCGTCCCAGCGACCGATTACGTTCCGCCAAAGGCTGCGTCCCAGACCATGATCAAGGTGAGACGATCTCGCCGTGGCTGGTGTGATCACGGCGTCGGAACCCTCCTGGATAGCCCCGTTCACCGGGCTGAGCCCGCGACAGTTCGGGAAGCTCGTGACCGCGTTGCGGCGGGAGGGCGCCGACCCGGTGCGCAAAGGTCGCCCTGGGGCCTGCCGCTGGAGGACAGGGTCTTGCTGGTGGCCGCGTACTGGCGGACGAACCGCACCCTGCGGCAGCTCGCCCCGCTGTTCGGGGTCTCCAAGTGCGCCGCGGACCGGATCATCGACCACCTCGGGCCATCGCTCACCCTGCAGCCTCGCAAGAGGTTCCGGAAGGACACCGTGCTGATCGTCGACGGCACCCTGGTCCCCACCCGTGACCACACGATCGCCGAGCAGTCAAAGAACTACAGGTACTCCACCAACCACCAGGTCGTCATCGACGCCGACACCCGCCTGGTCGTCGCCGTCGGCCGGCCGGTCCCGGGAAACCGCAACGACTGCAAGGCATGGGAGCTGTCCGGAGCGAAGGATGCCATCGGCGGACCACCGTGATCGCTGACGGCGGCTACCGGGGCACTGGCCTGATCATCCCTCACCGCCGTGACCCCGGCCAGGCCGAACTCCCGGCCTGGAAAGAGGAACACAACGCCTCGCACCGCAAGGTCAGGGCCCGCGTCGAGCACGCCTTCGCCCGGATGAAGAGCTGGAAGATCCGCCGCGACTGCCGCTTGAAAGGCGACGGCGTCCACCACGCCATGCTCGGCATCGCCCGCCTGCACAACCTCACCGTCACCGGCTGAACCGAGAGCAGGCAAGTCAGCAAGCACGACCGTGATCAATTACGGGACAGCGCTTACGAGCTCGTGCATGGTTGGCGTAGGCACGTCGAGGGCCGCTGCTTGCCTTCCGGTTCACATTCGCGGATCACCGGAGAGCGTGGCGGTCTG
>NZ_JBEOTZ010000081.1:0-11596 GCF_040303825.1 Streptomyces sp. NPDC094143 | reverse complement strand
CACGACCACCTCCAGGCCCAGGCCCTCAGCCCCGACAGCAGCCGCGACTTCATCACCGACGTCACCAAGACGTACATCGACGCGGCGGACCACCCCTGGGTGCGGTTCGCGAAGTTCTGGACGTGTCGCTGACGGTCTCGCCGTGGTGATGGGAAGATTGAGTCCAGGCCCGAGGACCCAGGTGATCTCTTGGTGGGGTTGCTGACCGCCAACGCCAAGACGATCAGTCGCGTTGGGCCTCGCGGGAGGTGGGCTGTCCGCTCCTGCGAGAACTTCGTCGAGTGATTCGCCTGGTCATGAGCGTGATTGCGGCCGAGGTGATCAGTGATCCCGAGTGCTGTGCTGCGCTAACCCACCGATATTCCGCCAGTACATCGACGTCCTCTTCCACTCACGCAGGACCGCATCAGCCCTACTGGCCAAACCAGCTGAGAGGCGGAGTCTCCCGGCGTTGGTGGGTCGGCCTCAGCCACTCCAGGCACATGCTTGCGAGCCCGGACCCACTGGTCCGCGCTCGCAAGCTGTTCGCGGTGTGCCTTCTCGCACGTTATCGATAAGTTCGCGCGGCGGCCGCACGGTAGCGCTGCGACTGCTGCAGCCCTACCTAGCCAAGGGCTTTTTGCAGCGTCAAGTGGAAGAGCGCGATCGGGTCTTCCACAAGTTCCCTGACCCGCTCGAAGTCGTGGCCGTGGAACCACTCGAAGATCCGGCCGCCATCGATGTGTCCGTTCAAGACGTGGTGCAGGTTCGTGAGGACCATGGATTCCAGCCGGTATGCCTCATTCCTGGTACCGACAGGGGCGGAGACCCATCCGTCGACCAAGGTGCGGTCCCGCCGGCTTGGTGGTCATCGACATTGACGCCCATCCAGCTGAGCCTCCCGCTCGCCCCGAGGATGCTGCGCCGTTGGTCCTGCAGCGTTACGGCCGGGGTCTGGCCCTCTTGTGAAACGTGATGGCCGCGTAGGAAGGCGCATGTGGGGGCGGCGGGGCACGAACAATGCTTGCCTGGTGGGCGGGGCTCGGTCGCTTCGGTCGCTTAAGCAGGAACAGCGACTCAAAGAGCAGCGACCCAGATGGGCTTCGGTCGCTACCGTCTGAGACTAAGAAACCGCAGGTCAATGCCCATTCCTCGTAGCTGGAGCGACTGAAGCGACTCTGACTCTGCATATATGGGCGTCATAGAGTGTGTGCGTGTGCGTGATATATCCCAGGCTTGAGTCGCTTCAGTCGCTGTTAGGCTCTTCATAGCTGCTCTGGCCTGGCCTTTTGTCCGTGGTGGTGGAGCAGCGACCGAAGGCGTCAGAGTCGCTGTGTTCCCTGCTCGGTCGCTGGTCTCAGCCTGCGGGCTGTGTCGTGTGTGCTCAGCGACCCGTGTTCCGCATGTGCTCCGCGACGACACGGTCCGCGTTCGCTAGTCTGTGTCTGTCATTGAGTCGCTTCGGTCGCTGATTGGGGGTGCGAATGCCTGCTGAGCTGCGTCTTTCCGGCAGCGACTCACAAGGTCCTGTGCCTGCGGCTTCAGTCGCTGCCCCAAGCCTGCTCGCAGCGCAGTGGTGTGCCCGCCGAGGCTGGCCAGTGCACCCTCTCGCCCCCGGGAGGAAATCACCAGCGGGGAACTGCAGCGACTGTCGTGAGGACGCCCACGCACCGAGGGACTGTCCCTGCCTGCGCGTTGGCCGCTGGTGCCACAGCTTCTACGCCGCCACCCTCAACCAGCGGCGCATCCAGCAGTGGTGGGGCCAGCATCCCGAGCTTGGCATCGGCGTTTCCTGCGGTCCCGCCGGCTTGGTGGTCATCGACATTGACGCCCATCCAGCTGAGCCTCCCGCTCGCGACCGCATCCTGCCGGGCATCCCCATCGGCGACCAAGTCGACCTCACCGGCCTTGCCACTGGCTTTCACACCCTTGCCGTACTCGCCGCTCTGCGCGGCCAGCAAAGTCCAGCCGACGACACCACTACCCTGCGCGTGCGCACCCCTTCCGGCGGACTTCACGTCTGGTACCGAGCCACCGTCAACCGTCGATGGCTCTCCTCCGTCGGCTCTACCCCAGGCCGCGCCCTGGCCTGGCAGGTCGACATCCGCGCCCACGGCAGCTACATCGTCGCCCCCGGAACCACCACCCAGCACGGAACCTACACGCCCGTCGGTGAAGCCCGGGAGCCCGCCGCTCTCCCGCTGTGGCTGGCTCAGGAACTCGACCGCACCGGGCACCTGCCCGCACCCAGCATCCCCGCCCCCCGGCCCGTGCCGCCGCGCGCCCAGCAGGCCGTCCTCGCCGCCGGCGGGAGCCGCTCGGCAGCCGCGAACACCCTCGCCGCCCTCCTCGCGCCCGTGGAGGCCTGCGGTCAAGTTGCCGAGGGCGCAGGGTTCTCCGACACTCTCAACCGTGCCGCCTACACTCTCGGAGGCCTCATCGCCGCCGGCCGGCTCCCCGAGGAAGCCGAACAGGCTCTCAAGGACACCGCGGTCGCGGCCCGTCCCGGTCAGGATCACCGCATCGAGCAGATCATTCGCAGCGGCCTTGCGGCTGGCCGGCAACGGCCCCTTCACGTCAGTGGGAGGCGCCCGTGACGTCGCCCCGCAACGAGACCCTCTTCGACTTCGACCCCGAAGCCGTTGCCGCCCAGATCCGCAACCAGGCCGCCACTGTGCCGGTCCCCGCCCAGGCCGCCACCGAGCGGCTACTGGGCGAAGCCACCGCCAACGGCTTGCTGCCGGACACTCTGACCGACCGCGGCAACGCCAAGCTTTTCGTTAAGCTCTACGCCTCCGACTATCGGTACGTATCCCGGATCGGCTGGTTCCGGTGGGACACCACCCGCTGGCAGATGGATGAGGACGAGACCGTCCTGTGGGCGGCTGGCGACCTCGCTGAGAACATCGCCACCCACGACCCGAGAGGCCACTTCACCACCACAGCTCTGGCGAAGCACCGCCGACGGGCCCTGTCGACCGCCGGCATCAACGCCATGCTCGCCCAGGCAAAGTCCGCACCCGGCATGTCCCTCAACCCCGACCGCCTGGACGCCGACCCCTACGCCCTGTGCACCCCCAGCGGCGTTGTCGACCTGCGCACCGGCCTGCTCTCCGCCCCCGACCCGAGCAAGGACTTCCACTCCCGCTCCACCACCGTCGGCCCTCAGGCCATGCCCACCCCACGCTGGCTGCGCTTCCTCACCGACACCTTCGGCGACGACGCCGAGGGCCAGCAAATGATCGACTACCTGCACCTGCTGCTTGGCTATTCGATCACCGGCGATGTCGGCGCTCAGATCCTGCCCTTCCTCTACGGAAAGGGTAAAAACGGCAAGAGCGTCCTCCTGGACGTCACCATGAAACTCCTCGGCGACTACGCCGACGCCGCCCCACCCGGCTTCCTCATGGCCAAACCGTTCGAAGGTCACCCCACCGACCTCGCCGAACTCCACGGCCGCCGCATCTACGTCTGCTCCGAAATCAAACCCGGCGACAAGTTCGACGAGGCCCGCGTCAAACTTCTCACCGGCGGCGACCGCATCAAAGCCCGCCGCATGCGCCAGGACCCCTTCAGCTTCGAACCCACCCACAAACTCTGGCTGCTGGGCAACACCCGCCCCGAAGTCGGCACCGGAGGCTTCGCCTTCTGGCGCCGCATGCGCCTGCTCCCGTTCGAGCGGATCGTCCCCGACGACCGCAAGATCGATAACCTCGCCGACATCCTCGTCACCGAAGAAGGCCCCGGCATCCTCAGCTGGCTCATCGACGGCGCCCGTCGCTACCTCGCCGGCGACCGCGACCTCACCGGTCCCGAACGCGTACGCATCGCGACCACCGCCTACGCAGAAACCGAAGACCACACCGGCCGCTTCTACGACGAATGCTGCCGCCTCGGCCCCGAGCTGCGCGCCGAGCAGACCGCGCTCTACGCCGCCTACAAAGCCTGGTGCCACAATGAAGGCGCCCTGGTTATGTCCTCACGCGCGTTCGCCGCCCGCACGCGGGAACTCATCGGGCTGGCCTCGCCCAAGGAGATGATCCTGTCCAACCAGCGCAAGCACTACCCCGGCATCGGACTGCTCACCGACGACGAAAGGGACACCAGCCAATGAGTTCCCTGATCAGCGCGGACGAGATCAGCCACGAAACCGAAATCGTGTGGCTGGAGGACACCGACCAACTCGACTACGTACGCCAGAGCCTGGACCGGCTGCCCACCCGCAAGGGCAAACCCGCCTACCACCGCGACGGCCGCATGGTCGGCTACGCCGTTTTGGGCCCCGACGCCAAGGCCTCCCGTGCCTCCGGCACCTTCCGCCGCCGCGTCTTCTGGCTCCTGCCCCACGATCGCGACAGCCAGCCCGATGGCCTGTACGCCAACAGCGCCCCGGCAGAAGCCGTGGACCCCCGCACCCTCGAACCCCGCATCAAGGGCTCCAAGACCGAACGCTCCGAAGGCGGGCCGCCCTCGCTCGCCATGCAGGAACTCGGCATACAACTGCCGCTGTAATCAGCATGTGAGGTCGCTCACGAGATCACGGCACCGTGGTGCGGGAGACCCGTGTCACGGTGCCGTCCCCAGGGTGTCTCGCCGCCATCATGGTGCCCATCCTCATGGTCCTGATTGCGGCTGCGGTCCTCATGGTCATGTGCTACCGCCAGGAACGCGTGAATGAGCGAAATGAGGCAGAAGCCCTGGAACGGACAGCTGCCCTAGCCCGCTCGTACGCGCAAGACGTGGCGGCAGCCCCGCACGGCTTTCCCGGCCAAAAAGCCGTGCGGGGCATCGCCGAGCGGCACGACGGCAGGCTTCTTTCTTACGCACGGTCGGAGAACTCGCTGACCACCACCGTCCGCTTCTTCGGAGAATACGAGGACAACGAGCATGTTCGGCGTCTCGCACTCCCGGGCCTACCGCTGCTACTCCGTTGGGCTCCAGAAGGGGCCGCGGGCGTACCGCCGGCGAGGACGACTCCGCTGGAAAAGTGCGACGTCATCTGATCCAAGCGCTGCGAAGCAGACCCGACTGCCCACTTGCTGAGTCCGCTCCACGAGGTTCTGAGGCTGGAACCGGCACAAACAGGTGTGGTCAGCTGCGTCAGGGTTCGGGCCAGCCGTGCCTGTGACCCCGGCAGCTGGCCGATGGTGGTATCCCCGAGTCCATGGTCTTGGTGCAGGCGCGACCCGTCGAGGGACTGAGGTGGGCTAGCCAGCTGCCCGGGCCCGTGGCCGTCGTCTCAGCTGTGGAAGTGGATGTATCCGTTGCCGTCGGGGTCGTTGCTGGACTTGGTGTAGGTGTGGACGTCGGCGCGGCTTCCTGAGGGCTTGTACAGGTAGATGGTGTCCTTGTCGTTGTTCCACAGGAAGTTGCAGTTGTCGCGGTAGACGACGTTGTGGGTGTCGGAGTCGGTGCCGTGGCCGCCGCGCAGCTTCACGTAGTCGCCGGGCTGCAGGTAGTGGGTGGCGGTGAAGGTGAAGCGGTTGCCGGTGGCGTCCTTGACGACGTAGCCCTTGAGGTTGATCGTCATCCGGGAGGAGTAGTTCTTCACCGTCAGGTACTCCTGGTCAGTGTTGCCCGAGGAGCAGCTGTTGGAGTCCCGGCCGGGCGCGTCGTACTGCACTCCGCGGATCTTCAGTGCCGAGCTGTACTCGGCGGCGTGCGCGGGAACGACGGACAGGGCGGTCAGGGCGCCGGCCGCAACAGCGGCCGCCGTGACGAGGCTCTTGCGCAAGAGCGGGCTCCTCATAGTCGAGCGGGTAGTGTCGCCTGTGCACGACACGCACCCCGGGTCCGGCGGTTGCGCGGGATGCGGACCTTCATCCGTTCGAAGGACGCAGAGCCGCCTGCCAGCACCGGCTGCCGGTGTGCCAGTGCTGCTGAATATCGACCACCGTGCCGAGGATGCGAGTACGGACCTGGCCGACAGGGTGCGCCCGGCCCCACGCTCACGAGTGGAGCCGGGCGCTGTGCCAGGAGCCCGGACCGAGGCAACGCCGGACACCCTGTTCGCGTATCCGCTCGGGGGACGGACGTGACGCGATGAGTTGATCAACTACGAGCCGGACAGCGCGTCACGCACCCGCACACGATCTGCACAGGCTGCGTCCGCAAGCATCCGGGTAGTGCCCCCATCTCCGCTGACCGCGCGCACACCGGGGGAGCGCATCACCGTCGACCGGTGCATCAACCGCCCGCTCCAGTGGCCGGTTTCGATCAGGAGACAGCCTGGGGGAGGGCTGTGACGTGGGCCTGCAGGTCCCGTACGGCCGCATTGCTCGTGTGGGGGGTGATCCGTGCGGCGGCGTCGTTGACGAGCTTGATGCAGCGGCTGGCTTCGGTGGCGAGCGCGGCGTCCAGGGCGGAGCGGGCGTCGGTGGCGGCCGCGTCGAGGCCGCGGCGTGCGAGGGCGCTTTCAGCGCGGTCGGCGAGGGCGAGTGACCTTGTGCGTTGCCGTGAGGGTGCGAGCATGCGGATTCCGTCCGTCAGCGACTGTTCGGCACGCTGGGGTTGGCCGAGGGTCAGCCAGCAGCGGCCGGCGTCGATCGTGAGGTCGGCCGGGGACATCCATCCGGCCTAGGGCGGCGTTGTGGCGGGCTGGGCCCGATCGAGGTCCTGCTCGGCGGCGACGAGAGCACGGCTGGTGACAGCTCGGTCCCCGAAAGTGGTACGTGAGTGCCAGGCCGGCCACGTCGTCAATCCGCGACGAGCAGACCTCCTGACCAACCGCTCGCGCCGGTTGCCTTGCAGTCCTGAAGCGGTATAGGTCCCAGCCAGCGCACCGGGAAAGCGGATTCGGAGGCCATGAACTCTTCCAAGCAGTCGCCCATGGGCGATCCGCGTCGGCGCGGCCCTCGAACCAGCCCAGCGTGCGCATCAGCGCCGAATTCCTGCTCCGTAGTTCCCCGAGCCGGCTCATGCATGGGCTACAAGGGGGAACACGCGGGCTGAATCGGTGTGATTCAGCATGGCGACTGAGTTTCAACACTGCCAAGACGTGAGAACTATTGCCCATCTCGCGCCGGTCGGCTTGTTCTTGAGTCGTTCCCTGGCGGTCTCTTCCACTTGAGATGGAGTTGGCACATGGCGAAGTCGGATACGTCAGGTGGTCCGCCGGCTGATGAGGATTCAACGGCTCCACCGCCCGCCCCTCTGAAGCCCCAGCCAGGGGCCGTCCTCCACCCGACGAAGGATGAGGCAGAGCAAGCAAAATTCGACGAGTTGCTCGCCGCAGCCGCAGCGGCGACTGGGCCAGACGAAAAGTTCGAGCTTGCGTATGACGCAGCACTGACCGTTCTGACCCAACAGGATGCAACTCTGACGAATCTTCGAAATCGCGCGAGTGGTCTCTCCACCGTAGCGGGTGCCATCGCGTCATTCGCGGCTGCCATTGGCCTAGTCGACAAAGAAAATCCGCTGCCTGTCCTAATTTTGATCGGGCTGATGGTTACTATGGCGGCAGTCATCGCCTGCGCTTTCATGATCTTGATGCCAAGGAATTGGAACTTCGGTGCAGACCCTGCTGTCATCCTGACAGCCTCAGGGGAATATGGCGAGGTGGCGAAACTTCGTCGCGCACTGACGGTGGGCATTCTTCCAGCAGCTAGAAAAAATGAACAACAGTTGCAAAAGTGCGCCCGCTACTACCGTTACGGAGTTGTCGTCCTGGGCGTGGAAGTGGTGCTTGTCGTGGTGGCTGCCCTTGTGTCTCGCTAATAATTACGGAGCGCGAAGTATGAACACACTGCCTGGCCCGCAGGGTCAGCCGGAAGAGAAGCCAGGTCTGCCTTCGAGGCAAGGGGTCAGCCACGACCCGCTGCCCCCGAGGCAAGGGATCAGCCACCACCCGCCGGCCCCCGAGGACCGTATGCCGGACCCCGCTCTGGATGCCAGGAAGCCATCCAAGAAGAAGGGCTCCAGCAAAAAGGCCACGACAAAGGCCGGCGCGGCAACGAAGGTCACCGCGAAGAAGGCGACCGCTGGGAAGAAGGCGACCGCTGGGAAGAAGGCGACCGCTGGGAAGAAAGCGACCGCTGGGAAGAAAGCGACCGCTGGGAAGAAAGCGACCGCTGGGAAGAAAGCGACCGCTGGGAAGAAAGCGACCGCTGGGAAGAAGACAGTGGCCGAGAAAGCAGATCAGTCAAAGGCGGCCAAGAAGAGCTAGAGGCGATGCGTCCCCCATTGCCGACCTCGGGGGACATCGGTAAAGCCCCTCGGCACGCCGTCCGCATCGGGAAGCCCTAGTTCAGCGATTCCCTACCCGCCGGATGGACCGTGCTCGACAGCAACCGGCCGCTGGGTGAGCTGTCCGGCGCAGTCCACTGGACCATCCGGAAAGCTCTCGACACGATCGTCGAGATTTTGCACCGCAGCCTCAGCCCGGATCGCGACAGTGAAGGGCCTACCGCCGGTCGCACCCCTGATACGTCACCGAGGAGACTGACAGGTCCCGAGGGGAGGGTGCTGTTCGCGGCCCCCTCAGGGTCGTTGTTGGGCCTGGGGGGCGGCGCCATGTCGGGCGCGCTGGCGCCGGAGGCTCGGGAAGTCACGACTTCTCCGGCGGGTGTGGCTCGACGTGACGGCAATAGTGGCAGACCGCCCCGGCTTGGCGGTCGACGGTGGAGCCACTGCACCGGGGGCACTCGCCACGTTCCAGGACCGGTCCCGTCCCGGCCGTACAACTCGGGCAGGCGTGCCCCTCCGGTAGGTTCTGCCACCCGGCGGCGGCCACGGCGGTCTCAAACGGTTCCTCCGGGGGGAGGCCGTCAGGCCTCAGGAATAAGGCTAGGCAGTCGGGGCGGTCACAGGTTACGGCGTTACGGATCATCGGGTGCTGGCCCCATCGTTCTTGAGGGTTTCGCCGTCCAGTTCCGAGTTATCCGGCTCGTATTGGAGAGTGCTTGTGTCGTCCGCGGAGATGTCGATGTAGTCCGGCCGCTCCCGACGGCGCGGAAGGAACCTGTCCAGCCAGCCACGCGGTTCGGTGTCGGCCGGGCACCTGTCCACGGCCGCCAGGACGTCGAGCTGTTCCCTCGAGAGCAGTTCCGCCCAGTCGGAGGGGTAGACAGCGCTGCACCACAGGTGCAGCTCACCCTGTTCGTTCACCACGCTGAATTGGCTGTTGCGGACTCCGAAGCGATAGCGGTTGCGCTTCCCGGCCGTCCACGCTCGCCCCCATCATCCGCAGGGGAGCGGCGATCCGCTCCATCGGGCGCCGGCGCAGGAACCGGTCCCCGGTCAGCACCGAGATGCCGTCGATGCCCGCGCACATCCCCGAGGTGAGCCGGATGCCGGTACCGGCGTTGCCGTGGTCGAGGACATCGTCCGGCTCGTGCCGGATCGGCCCTTCCACCCGCACACGCCCGTCACCCGCATCGGTGACGGTCACTCCGAAGCGCTCCACCGCGCGCAGCGTGTGCGTCACGTTGCCCGGGGCGCAGCGCGATCCTCGGCACTTCCGACGCCGAGTGGCAGTCGATGATCGACTCGAATCTGACGAGTCACTTCCTCGCTGGTGACCTCTCTCATGGCGGAACTCGATGGCGCGGGGCCTCGTGTCTACGAACTCGTCATCGGTCCCCTCCGCACCCGCCCGCGTGCCGCGATAGGAGCGGATAGTCCTGGGTGGTTCAGCGCTGGGGACCTCGGCCGGCACGCGGGCTGCCTCGTTGCCGGCGCCGGGCCGCACGCGGCTGTCCCGCTTCAGTACCTGATCAGCCGCGCTCACGGTGTACGGACCACGCCGCCGCAGCAGTGACGGACCGGACTCGGCCCTGTCACCTACGAGTACAACGGAGCATCCCGTGCGCACCACCGCCAACCCATCTCCGGTTCCTGACGAGGCACTTCCTCAGAGCCTCGCCGCGGTCGCGATCCGGCCAGGTGACCGTGGCTATGACGCCGTACGACACACCTACACGCGCCTGGGCTGCCCGGCTGCCGTGATACGCGTTCGGGATCACCAGGACATAGCGGATGTACTGGCCCACGCCCGCACCGCCCAGTTGCCTGTGACCGTACGCAGCGGCGGGCACGGTATCAGCGGCCGGTCCACCAACGACCAAGGCGTCGTCGTCGACCTCTCCGGGCTCAACAAGGTAAGCGTGCTCGACGCGCGATCGGGCTTGGTGCGTGTGGAGGCGGGAGCGCGCTGGGGAGAGGTCGCCGCATCGCTCGCTCCCCACGGCCTGGCCCTGTCTTCCGGAGACACCGGGGACGTCGGCGTCGGCGGGCTGGCCACCGCGGGCGGCATCGGCTTGATGTCCCGACTGCACGGCCTGACCATCGACCACATGCACTCCGCCGAACTCGTCCTGGCCGACGGGTCCGTGGTGCGCACCGATGCCGAACATGACCCGGACCTGTTCTGGGCCGTACGCGGTGCGGGAGCCAACTTCGGCGTGGCGACGGCCTTCGTGTTCCGCGCCGAGCGCGTGCCCGAGGTGACCGTAGCCATCACCGTCTACGACGCCCAGGACACCGCCGTATTCCTCAACCGCTGGGGAGCCGCCGTGGAGGCGGCTCCCCGCGAGGTCACCAGCTTCCTGACACTCCTCACTGGTCCCGGCGGGAGAGCTGCCGCCCAGACCATGACCGTATACGCGGGCACCGACGCCGCAGCGGCCCGCGCAGCGCTCGGTCCCCTGCTGTCGGCCGGACCAGCCCTGCGCCATCAGGTCAACACCACTCCGTACCACCAGCTGTTGCCGGCCGGGCACGAACCCCACTACGCGCAGCAGCCACTCACGATTTCGCGCTCCGGGCTGGTGGACCACCTGACCCCGCCCACCGCCGAGGCTATCGCGGCGCTGATGGGAGCAGCCGGTATGGTGCAGTTGCGCTCAGTCGGCGCCGCGGTCAACGACACACCGCCCACGGCGATGGCATACTCGCACCGCACCCAGAACTTCGCCCTGATGGCTGCCACGGTGCCGGCGCTGCGCGAAGCCCTCGATCAACGGTGGGAACCCCTCCACCCGTATCTGAATGGGCTCTACCTGAGCTTCGAAACGCGCACCGGACGACTGCAACTGCAGGACGCCTTTCCCGGCGCGGTACTGGACAGGCTCATCACACTCAAGGCGCAGTACGACCCTGAGCACCTTTTCGACAACAACTTCGCCCTGCCGTCGGTGCCCTTTCCGGCCTGAACCCGGAACCAAGCGCCAGTCCGACCCGCTTCCGAAGAGGAGGGGTTCCAACCAGCGCAAGCACGACCAGGGCATCGGGTCGCTCGCCGATGGGGAAAGGGTTCCACACATGAGCTCTCCAACCGACGAGAACGGCGCATGCCGGGTTGGGCACCGTCACGGAGATGGACAAGCGCGGCCAGGAGCCGGCCGACGAACACCAGCAGGTGCCTTCGCACTTGCGCCGACAGCTGCTTCCCTGGCTGCGGCGCGCCTGGCCCGGTGCGGTTCGTACCCCAGCGAGCCTACTGAGGCCATGGGCTCAGTGCTCACACCGCCCGGCAAACCGGTGATCACCCCACCACAACACCCGAGCGCTGAACTGGGTCTCTCGCTTTAGACGGTGTCCTATGTGGTGAGGCGGACGTACCGCTTGTAGCAGCAGAGGGCTGCGGCGAGGCCGAGAAAGGCCAGGTAGTTGCGTGGAT
>NZ_JBEOTZ010000080.1:0-12415 GCF_040303825.1 Streptomyces sp. NPDC094143 | reverse complement strand
GCGGATCGATCCCGGCCCGTTCGAACGTCTCCCACGCCATCTCCAGCAGCAGCCGCTGCTGCGGGTCCATGGCGAGGGCCTCACGCGGCGAGATGTTGAAGAAGGCCGGGTCGAAACCGCCGGCGTCGCCGAGGAAGCCGCCGGTGCGGGTGGCGACGGTGCCCGTCCTGCCGGGCTCCGCGTCGAAGAGGACGCCGAGGTCCCAGCCGCGGTCCTCGGGGAAGGGCACCAAACCCTCCTCGCCGGCCAGCAGCATGTCCCACAGCTGCTCGGGGGTGTGCACGCCACCGGGGAAACGGCAGCCCATGGCCACGATGGCGATCGGGTCCTCCGCGGCGGGCGCGCGGTGGACGGCGTCGGCCGCGGCCGGGGCGGGGGTGTCACCGGTGCCGGTGTCCGCGGCGACCTGCGCGAGCAGGAAGTCGGCCAGGTCCCGGCAGGTGGGGTGGTCGAAGACGAGCGTGCTGGGCAGGCGCAGGCCGGTGATGCGGTTCATGCCGTTGCGCAGTTCGACCGCGCTGAGCGAGTCGATGCCCAGGTCGGTGAAGGGCCGGGCGGGGTCGACCGCGTCGGCGGAGGGGTGGCCGAGGACGCCGGCGACGTGGCTGCGCACGATGCCCAGGACGGCGTCCGCCCGCTCGTACTCGGGCAGGGCGCCGACGTGGGCGTGCAGCGAGGAGATGTCGGCGGTGTCGGACGCCGTGTCGTTGCCGGCGGCGTCCAGGGCCCGGCGGGCGGCGGGCAGTTCGTCCAGCAGGTGGCTGGGCCGGGGCGCGGTGAAGGAGGGCGCGTAGGTGTCCCAGCGCAGGTCGGTCACGACGACGTGGGTGTCGCCGAGGTCGAGGGCCCGGCCGAGGGCCTGGCATGCGGTGCCGGTGTCCATGGGGTGGACGCCGTGGCGGCGCATGCGCTCGCCCGCCGCGTCTGTGACCATGCCGCCGTCGGCCCACAGCCCCCAGGAGACGGCCGTGGCGGGCAGGCCCGCGGCGCGGCGCTCGGCGGCGAGGGCGTCGAGGTAGGCGTTGCCGGGGGCGTAGTTGCCGAGGCCGGCGCCGCCGAGGACGCCGGCGGTGGAGGAGAACAGGACGAAGGCGGACAGGTCCAGGTCGTGGGTGAGGTCGTGCAGGACGCGGGCGGCGGTGGCCTTGCCGTGCAGGACGCCCGCCATGCGCTCGGGGGTGAGGGAGTCGATCACGCCGTCGTCGAGGACGCCCGCGGCGTGGAAGACGGCGTCGAGCGGCTGGTCGGCCGGGAGGCCGGCGAGCAGGTCGGCGAGGGCGGTGCGGTCGGCGGCGTCGCAGGCGGCGAGGGTGACGTCGACGCCGCGGGCGGCGAGTTCGTCGCGCAGTTCGCCGGCTCCGGGGGCGTCGGCGCCGCGGCGGCCGGCCAGCACCAGGCGGGTCGCGCCGCGGTCGGCGAGCCAGCGGGCGACGTGCCGGCCGAGGGCGCCGGTGCCGCCGGTGACCAGGACGGTGCCGCAGGGCTTCCAGGGCTCGGTCGGCTCGGCGGTGCCGGGGGCGTGCACCAGGCGGCGGCCGAAGGCGCCGGCCGCGCGCAGCGCGATCTGGTCCTCCTGGCCGGGGTCGGCGAGGAGGGCGGCCAGCCGGGTGCCGGTGCGGGCGTCCAGGTCGGCGGGCAGGTCGATCAGGCCGCCCCAGCGGTCGGCGTGTTCCAGTGCGGCGACCCGGCCGAAGCCCCAGACCAGGGCCTGGGCGGGTACGGGGGCGGGGTCGGCGGTGCCGACCGCGACCGCGCCGCGGGTGGCGCACCACAGGGGGGCGCCGGCACCGAGGTCGCCGAGGGCCTGCACGAGGGCGAGGGTCGTGGTGAGGCCGACGGTGACGCCCGGGAGGCCGGGGTGGTCGCGGGTGTCGAGGGCGAGCAGGGACAGCACTCCGGCGGGCCGGCCGGTGTCCTCGTCACCGGCCGTGAGCAGGGCGGCGATCGCGGCGCGGTCGGGTGCGCCGTCGGGCAGGGCGATCCGGCGGACGGTGCGGGCGCCGCCCGCGGTGAGAGCGTCGGCGACGTGGTCGGCGGTGGCGTCCTGTCCGGCCTCGGCGGCGGGGGTGAGGAGCAGCCAGGTGCCGGTGAGGGCGGCGGCGCCGAGGGTGAGGGGGCTGAAGGAGACGGCGTAGCGCAGGGCGTCGGCGGTGGCGCGTTCGCGGCCGGCGCGCCGCCAGTGGGACAGCGCGGGCAGGAGACTGCTCAGCGGGGCGTCGGCGGGGAGGTCGAGAGCCTCGGTGAGGCCGCACACGTCCTCCTGTTCGACGGTCTCCCAGAAGCGGGCCTCGACGGAGTCGGCGGCGGGGGAACCGCTGGCGGCGTCGGCCGTGGTGGTCCCCCGTACGGCGGGCCAGTAGCGGCGGTGCTCGAAGGGGTAGGTGGGCAGGTCGGTGCGGACGGCGCCGGTGCCGGCGAACACGGTCTCGAAGTCGACGTCCACGCCGTGCAGGTGGGCTTCGGTGAGCGCGGTGAGCCACTGGCGCAGGCCGCCCTGGTCCCGGCGGAGCGAGCCGAGGACGGCGCCGTCGACGCCGGCCGCGTCGAGGCTGTCGCGCAGCCCGACGGCGAGCACCGGGTGCGGGCCGACCTCGATGAAGGAGCGGTGGCCGGCGGCGACCAGACCGCGCACGGCGTCCTCGAAGCGGACGGTCTCCCGCAGGTTGGTGTACCAGTAGCCGGCGTCCAGGGCGGTGGTGTCCAGCCACTCGCCGGTCAGGGAGGAGCGGAAGGGGATGTCGCTCTCGCGGGGCTCGATGCCGGCCAGGGCGTCCCGGACGGTGTCCTCGATCTCCTCGACCTGCGGGGAGTGGGAGCCGTAGTCGACGTTGACCTTGCGGGCGCGCACGCCGTCCGCGACGAGCGCGGCGTACATCTCCTCCAGCGCGCCCACCTCGCCGGAGACGACGGAGGACGACGGGCCGTTGACGGCGGCGAGGGCGAGGCGGCCCTCCCAGGGGGCCATGCGGGCGCGGGTGTCGTCGGCGCTCAGCGGCACGGACATCATGCCGCCGGTGCCGGCGATGCGGGTGAGGGCGCGGCTGCGCAGGGCGACGACGCGGGCGCCGTCCTCCAGGGACAGCGCGCCGGCCGCGCAGGCGGCGGCGATCTCGCCCTGGGAGTGGCCGACCACGGCGGCGGGGCGGATGCCGTGGGCCCGCCACAGGGCGGCGGTGGAGACCATCACGGCCCACAGGGCGGGCTGGACGACGTCGACGCGGCCGAGGTCGGCGGCGGCGTCGTCGCCGCGCAGCACGGCGCTCAGCGACCAGTCGACGTACGGGGCGAGGGCCTGCTCGCAGCGGTCGATCCACTGGGCGAACTGCGGTGACTCGGCGAGGAGTTCGCGGCCCATTCCGGCCCACTGGGCGCCCTGCCCGGGGAAGACGAGGACGGGTTCGGCGGCGCCCGGCACGGCGTCGGCGAGCAGGGCGGGCCCGGTGAGCGGGCCGTCGGCCGCCAGCGCGGCGAGCGTCTCGTCGAGGTCGGCGGCGTCGTCGGCGAGGACGGCGGCCCGGTGGGTGAAGGCGGCGCGGCCCACGGCGAGGGTGTAGGCGAGGTCGGTGAGCGGGGTGCCGGGCCGGGTGCGCAGGTGGGTGCGGAGCCGGGCGGCCTGGGCGCGCAGCGCGGCGGGGGTGCGGGCGGACAGCAGGACCGGCACGGCGGGCGGTTCGGTCGTGGCGAGCGGCCGTACGGTCGTGTCGTCGGGGGCCTGCTCGACGATGACGTGGGCGTTGGTGCCGCTCATGCCGAACGAGGACACGCCGGCGCGGCGGGGGCGGCCGGTGTCGGGCCAGGGCCGTTCCTCGGTGAGGAGTTCGACGCGGCCGGCGCTCCAGTCGACGTGCGGGGTGGGGTTCTCGGCGTGCAGGGTGCGGGGCAGGACGCCCTCGCGCAGCGCCGCCACCATCTTGATGACGCCTCCGACACCGGCGGCGGCCTGGCTGTGCCCGATGTTGGACTTCAGCGAGCCGAGCCACAGCGGCCGGTCCTCGGCGCGGTCCTGGCCGTAGGCGGCGATGAGGGCCTGCGCCTCGATGGGGTCGCCGAGGGTGGTGCCGGTGCCGTGCGCCTCGACGGCGTCGACGTCCTGCGGGGTCAGTCCGGCGGCGGCGAGGGCCTGGCGGATGACGCGCTGCTGGGAGGGGCCGTTGGGGGCGGTCAGGCCGTTGGAGGCGCCGTCCTGGTTGAGGGCGCTGCCGCGGATGACGGCGAGGACCCGGTGGCCGTTGCGCCGGGCGTCGGAGAGCCGTTCGAGGACGACCATGCCGACGCCCTCGGCCCAGCTGGCGCCGTCGGCGTCCGCGGAGAAGGGCTTGCAGCGGCCGTCCTCGGCGAGGGCGCGCTGGCGGCTGAACTCGATGAGGGAGCCCGGCGTCGACATCACGGTGACGCCGCCGGCCAGGGCGAGCGAGCACTCGCCCTGGCGCAGGGACTGCGCGGCGAGGTGCAGGGCCACCAGGGAGGAGGAGCAGGCGGTGTCGACGGAGACGGCCGGGCCCTCCAGCCCGAGGGCGTAGGAGACGCGGCCCGACAGGACGCTGGGCGAGTTGCCGGTGCCGACGTAGCCCTCGAAGTTGTCGTCGGAGGCGGCGAGGATCGTGACGTAGTCCTGGTAGGTGACGCCGGCGAAGACGCCGGTGTCGGAGCCGCGGGCACCGGCCGGGTCGACGCCGGCCCGCTCCAGGGCCTCCCAGGAGACCTCCAGGAGCAGGCGCTGCTGCGGGTCCATGGCGAGGGCCTCGCGCGGGGAGATGCCGAAGAACGCCGGGTCGAAGCTGCTGGCGTCGTGCAGGAAGCCGCCCTCGCGGGTGTAGACGGTGCCGGGGTGGTCGGGGTCGGGGTGGTAGAGCCGCTCGGGGTTCCAGTCGCGGTCGGTGGGCAGCGGCGAGATGCCGTCCGCTCCGGCGCGCACCAGGTCCCACAGGTCCTCGGGGCTGTTGACGCCGCCGGGGTAGCGGCAGGCCATGCCGACGACGGCGATCGGGTCGTCGTCGACGGGGCGCCGGGCCGCGACCGCGGGGGTGTCCGCGCTCGCGGTGCCGAACAGGTCGTCGGCGAGGTGTGCGGCGAGCGCGGCGGGGGTGGGGTGGTCGAAGACGAGGGTGGCGGGCAGGGTGACGCCGAGCGCGGCGCTGAGGCCGTTGCGCAGCTCCACGGCGGTGAGCGAGGTCAGGCCGAGGTCCGTGAAGGGCCGGGCTGGCTCGATGTCGTCGGCGCCGGCGTGGCCGAGGACGGCGGCGGTGCGGTCACGGACGGTGGCGAGCAGGGTGCGGACGCGTTCGGCGGCGGGCCTGGCGGCCAGCCGTTCCAGCGGGCTGCCGGCGGGCTGGGTGCGGGCGGCGGCGCGGCGGCGGGCCGGTTCGGCCGCCGGGGCCGGCTCCCGCGTCGTGGCCGTGGGAGCCGTGGTGCTGGTGGGCGTGACGCCGGGTACCGGGCGCAGCAGCAGCGAGCCGATCTGCAGGACGGGGTCGCCGACCGCGTCGGCCGCGGTGAGGGCGAGGGTGTCGGGGCCGGTGCGGTCGAGCCGGACCCGCAGGGTGGTGGCGCCGGTGGCGTGGAGGCGGGCCGGTCCGGCGGAGAACAGTACGCGTCCGTCGCCGAGGCCGTCGAAGGCGCCGAGGCCCAGCGGGTGCAGGGCGGCGTCCAGGAGGGCCGGGTGCAGGTCGTGGCGGGCGGCCTCGTCCGCGGCCCGGGCGGGCAGGGCGACCTCCGCGTACACGGCCGTGTCGTCCCGCCAGGCGGCCAGCAGGCCCTGGAAGACGGGCCCGTAGTCCAGACCGGCCTCGCGCAGTCGCGGGTACAGGCCGTCGGTGGGCAGTTGCCGCGCGCCGGGCGGCGGCCAGGCGGTGAGGTCGTGGGCGGGAAGGGAAAGGGCGTCGGTGTCGGCGGTGAGGATGCCGCCCGCGTGCCGGGTCCAGCCGGCGGTGGTGCCGGCGGCGGCGCGGGCGTACACGCCGAAGGGGCGGTCGCCGCGGGCGTCGGGGGCCTCGACGCGGATCTGCAGGGCGACGCCGCCGTGCTCGGGCAGCGGCAGCGGGCTCTCCAGGACCAGTTCGCGGACCTGCGGTCGGCCCGCGACGGCACCGGCGTGCAGGGCGAGGTCGAGGAAGGCGGTGCTCGGCAGGACGGCGGTCCCGCCGAGCCGGTGCGCGGCGAGCCAGCCGTTGCCGTCGGCGGTCAGCCGGCCGGTCAGCAGCAGGGTGTCGTCGACCGCGGACGGGACGACCGCGCCGAGCAGGGGGTGGTCGGCGGCGACGAGTCCGGCGGCGGCCGGGTCGCCGGACGCCGCGGTGGGCGCGATCCAGTAGGGGCGGTGCTGGAAGGCGTAGGTGGGCAGTTCCACCGGGCGGGAGCCGGGGGCGGTGACGGCGAGCAGGGCGCGCCAGTCGACCGGGACGCCGCGGGTGTGCAGGGCGGCGACGGCCGTCAGCAGGGTCTCGGTCTCGTCCCGGTCCTCGCGCAGCGTGGGCACGGCGAGCGGGGCGCTGCCCCGCCAGGCGGTCTGGGCGAGGGCGGTCAGCGTGGCGTCGGGCCCGAGTTCGACGAGCCGGGCGGTGCCCAGCTCCTCGAGGGCGGCGACCCCGTCGGCGAAGCGCACGGTGTGCCGGACGTGCCGTACCCAGTACTCGGGGACGGTGAGTTCGCCGGGGGCGGCGGGCCGGCCGGTGAGGTCGGAGACGACCGGGATGCGCGGTTCGGCGTACGCGACGCCGGCGGCGACGGCGCGGAACTCGTCGAGCATCGCCTCCATGTGCGGCGAGTGGAAGGCGTGGCTGACGCGGAGCCTGCTCGTCCTGCGGCCCAGCGCGGCGAAGTGCGCGGCGACGGCGTCGGCCGCGTCCTCGTCCCCGGCGACGACGACCGAGCGGGGACCGTTGACGGCGGCGAGCGAGAGGGTGTCCTCGCGGCCGGCGAGCAGGGGCAGCACCTCCTCCTCGGCGGCCTCCACGGCGATCATGGCGCCGCCCTCGGGCAGGGCCTGCATCAGCCGGCCGCGGGCGGCGACCAGCCGGCAGGCGTCGGGCAGGGAGAACACCCCGGCCACGTGGGCGGCGGCCAGTTCGCCGACGGAGTGGCCGATGAGGTGGGAGGGGTGCACCCCGAGGGACTCCAGCAGCCGGTGGAGGGCGACCTCGACGGCGAACAGGGCCGGCTGGGCGTACTCGGTGCGGTTCAGGGTGCCGGCGTCGGCGTCCGCCATGACCTCGGCGAGCGGTCGCGGCAGCAGCCCGTCGAAGTGCCCGCACACGGTGTCGAACGCGTCGGCGTAGGCCGGGAAGGCGTCGTACAGGGCGCGGCCCATGCCGGGGCGCTGGGTGCCCTGTCCGGCGAAGAGGAAGACCGTGCCGCCCTGGGTGGTGAGGGTGTCGCCGGTGACGACGCCGGGTGCGCTGCGGCCCTCGGCGAGCGCGGCGAGGCCGGTCAGCAGGGCGTCGCGGCCGGTGCCGGTGACGACGGCGCGGTGCTCCAGGGGGGCGCGGGTGAACGCCAGGGCGTGGGCCACGTCCGCCGGGTGCGCCCCGGGGCGGTCCTGAAGGTGGGCGAGGAGCCGGGCGGCCTGGTCGCGCAGCGCGGCCGGGCCGCCCGCGGACAGCGCCCACGCCACGGTGCGCTCGGCGCGTTCGGCGGGGTGGGCCACGGCGGCGGGCCCGGCGGGCGGTTCGGCGACGATGACGTGCGCGTTGGTGCCGGAGACGCCGAAGGCGGAGACACCGGCGCGCCGGGGGCGGTCGCCGGCGGGCCAGGCGACGGGCTCGTCCAGCAGCCGGACGTTTCCGGTGCTCCAGTCGACGCGCGAGGAGGGGCGCTCGGCGTGCAGGGTGCGCGGGAGGGTGTTCTCGCGCAGGGCGAGGACCATTTTGATGAGGCCGACGGCTCCGGCGGCGGCCTGGGTGTGGCCGAGGTTGGACTTGGCGGAGCCCAGCCACAGCGGGCGGTCGGCGGGCCGGTCCTGGCCGTAGGCGGCCAGCACGGCCTGCGCCTCGATGGGGTCGCCGAGGGTGGTGCCGGTGCCGTGCGCCTCCACGGCGTCCACGTCGGCCGGGGAGAGTCCGGCCGAGGCGAGGGCCTGGCGGATGACGCGCTGCTGGGAGGGTCCGTTGGGGGCGGTCAGGCCGTTGGACGCGCCGTCCTGGTTGACGGCGGTGCCCTCGACGACGGCGAGGACCGGGTGGCCGTTGCGGCGCGCGTCGGAGAGCCGTTCGACGACGAGGACGCCGACGCCCTCGGCCCAGCCGGTGCCGTCGGCGTCGTCGGAGAACGCCTTGCAGCGGCCGTCGGGGGCAAGACCGCCCTGGAGGCTGAACTCGACGAACGCGCCCGGGTCGGCCATGACGGTGACGCCGCCGGCCAGGGCGAGGTCGCACTCGCCGGAGCGCAGCGACTGCACGGCGAGGTGGAGGGCGACCAGCGAGGAGGAGCAGGCCGTGTCGACGGTGACGGCCGGGCCCTCCAGGCCGAGGGTGTAGGCGACGCGGCCGGAGACCACGCTGCCGGCCTGACCGGTGAGCAGGTGCCCGCCGAGTCCTTCGGGGACCTCGGTGAGGCCGGTGGCGTAGCCGGAGCTGCCGGCGCCGACGAAGACGCCGGTGCGGGAGCCCTTCAGCGAGGTGGGGGCGACACCGGAGCGCTCCAGCGCCTCCCAGGAGGTCTCCAGGAAGAGCCGCTGCTGCGGGTCGAGGGCCTGGGCCTCGCGGGGGCTGATGCCGAAGAACGCGGCGTCGAAGGCGGAGGCGTCGGCGAGGAAGCCGCCGGAGAGGGTGTCGCTGGCCTCCAGCAGGGCCGTGAGGTCCCAGCCCCGGTCCTGGGGGAACCCGCCGACGGCGTCACCGCCGCTCGCCAGCAGCTCCCACAGCCGGTCGGGGCCGTCGACGCCACCGGGCAGCCGGCAGCCCATGCCGACGATGACGACCGGGTCGGTGCCGGTGGTCACCACGGCCGTCTCCGACCGCTGTTCGCCCGTGCCGTACATCCGCTCGCGCAGGTGGGCGGCGACGGCGGCCGGGGTGGGGTGGTCGAAGACGAGGGTGGTGGGCAGGGCGACGCCGGTCTCGGCGGTGAGGTCGTCGCGCAGTTCGACGGCGGTGAGCGAGTCGAAGCCCATGTCGCGGAAGGCGCGGCCCTCGGCGACCGCGGCCGGGTCGGCGTGGCCGAGCGCGACGGCGGCGCGGCGGCGCACCAGCTCCAGCAGGACGGCGTCGCGCTCCTCGGCGGGCAGCGGGTCGAGCCGGTCGCGCAGTGCGCCGCCCGCGATGGTGGCGGACGCGGTGGCGGGGCCGGTGGTGGCCGGCGCGGCGGCCTCGGGCAGGTCGGCGAGCAGAGGGCTCGGGCGGCCGGTGGTGAACGCGGGCGCGAACCGGGCCCAGTCGACGTCGGCGACGACGACGGCGGTGTCGCGGGCGGCGAGCGCGCGGCCGAGCGCGGTCAGTGCCGCGTCCGGGTCGAGCGGGCGCAGTCCACGACGGCGCAGCGTCTCCTGCGCCCGCGGGTCGGCGGCCATGCCGGTGCCGTCCCAGGGGCCCCAGGCGACGGCGGTACCGGTCAGGCCCTGGGCGCGGCGGCGTTCCACCAGGGCGTCGAGGTGGGCGTTGGCGGCGGCGTAGGCGGCCTGTCCGCCGCTGCCCCACACGCCGGCGATGGAGGAGAACACGACGAACGCCGACAGGTCGCTGTCGCGGGTGAGGGCGTCGAGGTGGTCGGCCGTGTCGGCCTTGGCACGCAGGACGGCGGCGAGCCGGTCCGGCGTGCAGTCGGTGATCACGTCGTCGTCGAGGACGCCGGCGGCGTGCACCACGGCGTCGACGGGGTGGGCGGCCAGCAGCCGGGCGACGGCGTCGCGGTCGCCCGTGTCGCAGGCGACGACGGTGACCTTCGCGCCGAGCCGGGCGAGGTCGGCGCGCAGGGTGTCGGCGCCGGGCGCGTCGGGGCCGCGGCGGCTGGTGAGGACGAGCTCGCGGGCGCCGTGCTCGACGGCCCAGCGGGCGACCCGGGAGCCGAGGGCCCCGGTGCCGCCGGTGACGAGGACACGCGGGGGCGCGGTCCACTCCTCGGTCGCGGCGGCGGGCGCCGGAGCGGGGACGAGGCGGCGGGCGTGGGCGGTGCCGCCGCGGACGGCGACCTGGTCCTCGGTCCGGGCGACCAGGACGCCGGCGGCGCGGGCGAGGGCACGGCGGTCCGGCCGGGCGGGCAGGTCGAGCAGCCCGCCCCAGCGGTCGGGGTGTTCCAGCGCGGCGACGCGGCCCAGCCCCCACACGGCGGCGGCACCCGGCTCGACGACGGCCTCCGTGCCGCCGCCGACGGCGACGGCACCGCTGGTCAGCAGCCACAGCGGCGCGGTGAGCCCGGCATCGCCGTGGGCCTGGACGACGGCCAGGGCCGCACCGACGCCGGGCAGGCAGGAGAGCACTCCGGCGACCGGGTCACCCTCGGCGGCCGCTGCGAGCAGCCCGGCCAGCACGGTCCGGTCGGCCTCCGCGGGGCAGGCCAGGCGCTCGATCCGGGGCAGGAACTCCTCGATGCCGCTGAGCGCACGGTCGTCCCCGGCCCCGGACTGGAGCAGCAGCCACCGTCGGGTGTCCGGACCGGTCTGGGCGGCGGCGCCGTCGAGGCGCTGCCAGCGGATGCGGTAGCGCCAGGAGTCGGCGGTGAGCCGCTCCGTCGTGGCGCGCCGCCAGGAGGACAGCGCCGGCAGCACGGTGCCGAGGGTGCTGTCGTCCAGGTGCAGCGCGTCGGCGAGTTCGCGGGTGTCACCGCGCTCGACGGCCTGCCAGAAGGCGTCCTCGGCGGGCGCGGCGGACGCCGCGGTCCCGGCCACCCGCTCGTCGGCACGGCGCGGTTCGGGCCAGTACCAGCGGCGCTGGAACGCGTAGGTGGGCAGCGGGACGGTGCCGGCGGCATCGGCCGCGCCGGCGGCTCCGGTGGCACCGGCGGCTCCGGTGGCACCGAACACCGCGGCCCAGTCCACCTGCGCGCCCGTCGTGTGCAGGGTCGCGAGTGCGGCGGTCAGGGCATCCGCCTCGGACCGGTCCTTGCGCTGCGCGGCCACGCAGACCGGGTCGGTGGCGTCGCCGAGGACGGTGCGGGTGAGGACGGTGAGGGTGGCGTCGGGGCCGAGCTCGACGAACCGGGTGACGCCTTCCGCCGCGAGGGCGGCGACGCCGTCGGCGAACCGGACGGCCTCGCGGACGTGGCGGACCCAGTACTCGGCGGTGGTCAACTCCCCTTCGGCCGCGAGCTGTCCCGTGATGTTGGAGACGACCGGGAGGGACGGGGCGGCGTAGGTGATGCGCTCGGCGACCTGACGGAACTCCGTCAGCATCGGTTCCATCAGCGGCGAGTGGAAGGCGTGGGAGACGCGCAGGTGGGTGGTGCGGCGGCCCTGTGCGGCCAGCTCGTCGGCGACCTCGGACACAGCCGCCTCGGCGCCCGCGATCACCACGGCGCGAGGGCCGTTGACCGCGGCCACCGACACCTCACGCCCCTCCAGCAGCGGCAGCACCTCCTCCTCGGCGGCCTCCACCGCGATCATGGCGCCGCCTTCGGGCAGGGCCTGCATCAGCCGGCCCCTGGCTGCCACGAGCGTGCAGGCGTCCTCCAGGGACAGCACCCCGGCCACGTGAGCGGCCGCGATCTCACCGATGGAGTGGCCGCCGACGAAGTCCGGGCGCACGCCCCAGGACTCCAGCAGCCGGAACAGCGCCACCTCGGCGGCGAACAGGGCGGGTTGCGTCCACTCCGTACGCCCCAGACGCTCCGCGTCGTCGCCGAAGACGACGTCCTTCAGCTCGCCGCCCACGTGCGCGCACACCGCGTCGAAGGCCTCCGCGAACACCGGGAACGCCTCGTACAGTTCACGCCCCATACCGGGGCGTTGCGCACCCTGGCCCGAGAACAGGAACGCCGTGCGACCCTCGGCGACGGTGCCGACGGTGACCTGGGCAGTGGGTTCACCGGCTGCCAACTCGGCCAGACCGGCCAGCAGTTCCTCGCGGGAACGGCCTCGCACGACGGCGCGGTCCTCGAAGGGGGTACGGGAGGTGGCCAGCGCCGAGGCGATCCGCAGGGGGTCGGCGTCGGGGGCCGAGCGTACGGCGTCGAGCAGCCGGGCGGCCTGCGCGCGCAGCGCATCGGCACCGCGCCCGGACAGCACCCAGGGGATCACGGGCAGGACCGCGGGGTCGGCCGGGGCGGCCATCTCCTGCGGGGCTTGTTCGAGGATGACGTGGGCGTTGGTGCCGCTGAGCCCAAACGAGGAGACACCCGCCCGACGCGGCCGGTCCACCGACGGCCACTCCACGCGCTCGGTGACCAGTCGCACGGCGCCCGCCGACCAGTCCACCCGCGAGGACGGCTCGTCCACGTGCAGGGTCGCCGGCAGCACACCGCGCCGCAACGCCTCCACCATCTTGATCAC
>NZ_JBEOTZ010000079.1:0-13123 GCF_040303825.1 Streptomyces sp. NPDC094143 | reverse complement strand
CTCGGCATGCTCTGGGAGACGCCCGTCGAGCACGAGCCGTGGCCGCTGGCCGACGCCGCTGTCGACGTGCTGGAGGAGACGCTCACCACCGCGGCAGGCCTTCCCGCCCCTCTCGGCGAGCCCCTGGTGCACTTCTCGGAAGGAGTCCGGCATGTCCGGCTGGGACCCTCCCGGCCCTGTCTCCCCGGACCGGGCCTGACCCCCGGCTGACTCGACGAGCCCTCGCCCGGCGAGGGCTGCCTCAAGCCGTTCGAGGGGGGAGCGGATGAGCTGGATTCTCATCGGAGCAACGCGGCGCCGGCGGCTGCGCTTCGACAGTTGGATCGCGAACCTGGGCACCTCTTCCAGAACGCGCATCGTGCTCGGACAGTGGCAGCGGTCACCGTCCGGACCGTTCAGCGATGTGATGCTGGTACGGCCCGACGGGGAACGGTTGCCGCTGTCCGCCAGGACACGCACAAGGACACGCCCGGCGCGCCCACTTCAGCGGTTTCGCTCATCCGGGGCCGGGCCGCGCGAACTCGGCCTGACCCGCTCTCTGCGCTGGTGTACTGGCCTCAACCAGCAACGGGCAGGCGGAGGGCGGGGCAGTGGCTCAGAGCGCGAAGAGGGCGAAGAAGTGGGAGGACTTCGACTGGGTGGTCTGGCGGCTGGAAGTCCAAGACCCGCAGCAGTTCGCCGGCGAGGACCCGGTACCGCCAGGTGGACCTTGGTGCTCAGCCCGCCGCGGGAGCGTCCGAGCGCGTGATCGGCGGGCTCGCCGGAGTGGGCCGCCCCCCTTTGAGTGCTCCGGCAGCGTGCTGGTGGGCCCGGACGACCGTGGAGTCCACCGACACCGCCCTGCTCCGTGATCACCGCTTCCGACCGCGACATCCAGCCGTCACGACAAGGAGTGATCCCCGTTGGCCGAGCCCGCCGGGTGTGGCTCGCGGGGGAGGAAGGTCACTTGGGGTGCGCCCGTGCGTGGATGGATGGTGACCTCGCTGGTCACGCCGTAGACCTCGTCCAGTAGGTGGGGTGTGAGGATGTCGGCGGGCCGGCCGGCGGCGGTGACCGTGCCGTCGCGCAGGACGTAGAGGCGGTCGCAGTAATAGGCGGCCAGGTTGAGGTCGTGCAGGGCGAGGAGCACCGTGGCCGGCAGGCGGCGCAGCGTGGTCAGGATGTCCAGCTGGTGCCGGATGTCGAGGTGGTTGGTGGGCTCGTCCAGGACGAGCAAGGACGGTTGCTGAGCCAGCGCGCGGGCGATGAGGACGCGTTGGCGTTCACCGCCGGAGAGCTGGTTGAAGGTGCGGTGGCTCAGGTCGGTGGCGTCCACCGCATCCAGGGCCTTCTCGATCAGGTCTGCGTCCTCGGGGGTGTCCCCATCCAACAGCCGCTTGTGCGGGGTGCGGCCCATCGCGACGACCTCGCGCACGGACAGGTCGAAGTCGGCGCCCGACTCCTGCACCACTGCCGCCACGGTTCGGGCCAGTCGGCGCACGGGCAGCGACCAAGCATCGGTTCCGTCAACCCTGACGTGGCCGGCCGCGGGACGCAGGACGCGGTAGACGGCGCGCAGCAGGCTGGATTTGCCGCTGCCGTTGGGGCCGACGACCCCGATGACTTCGCCGGGGCGTGCGGTCACGGAGACGTCATCGATGAGGCGGTGGGCGCCGGCGGTGAGGGTGACGCCGTCGATGATGAGTTCGGTGGCGGTCATGCCCCTCCTTAGTGGGTGGTCTGCCGTGCGTCGCGTCGCATCAGCCACAGGAAGAACGGGCCGCCGCACAGGGCCGTGAGCACGCCGACGGGGATTTCCATGGGGGCGGCGACGACGCGTGCGGCGATGTCGGCACAGATGAGGAAGACCGCGCCGCCGAGCGCGGCTGTGGGCAGGACGCGGCGGTGGTCGCCGCCGACGGCCAGGCGGACGATGTGCGGCAGCATCAGCCCAACGAAGCCGATCGGCCCGCACGCCGCCACGAGGACGCCGGTGACGAGGGAGAGCAGGATGAACATGTGGGCGCGGAAGCGGGCCACGTCCAGACCCATGGTCGTGGCGGCTTCCTCGCCGGCGAGGAGGAGGTTCAGGTTGCGGGCCTGCACCATGAGGACGGCGATGCCCACCAGCAGGGCGGCGCTGGGCAGCCACAGGGTGTCCCAGCTGACGCCGCCGAGGCCGCCGAGGGTCCATGCGAGGACCGCGCGGGCCTCGTTGCCCCGGTCGTTGGTCAGCAGCAGCAGATCGAGTACCGCGGTCAGTACCGCGGCGACGGCCACTCCGGACAGGACCAGCCGTGCGGAGGTGATCCGGCCACCGGTGCGGGCGGTTGTGTAGACGAGCAGCAGTGCGCCGAGCGCGCCCGCGAACGCGGCAACGGACAGCGACACCGGCCCGAACACCGAAACGCCGAAGACGATCACCACGACGGCGCCCAGCGATGCCCCGGAGGAGACGCCGAGCAGGTAGGGCTCGGCGAGCGGGTTGCGGATCAGAGCCTGCAGGGCGCTGCCCACGACCGCGAGTCCGGCGCCGGCCACGGCCCCGAGAAGGACGCGTGGCACGCGGACGTCCAGCACGATGGTCTCCCGCGCCCGCGACCAGTCCGGCTCCACCCAGTCGGCGCCCAGCGCGTGCGTCGCGATGCCCCACACCTGGCCGGGCGGCACCTGAACCGAACCGATCGCCAAGCCCGCCGTGGCGGAGACCACCAGCAGGACGGCCAGGACGACGAGCGTGACGGTGAAACCGGCCGGACCGACCCGCCTGTTGTCCCACTTCTCCGGTCGCACGGCCCGCCCGGCGGCGGTCTCGGTGACCGGGGCCCTCACGCGAAGCTCTCGGGATGGATGCCGCGCGCCAGGTCCTCCACCGCGTAGGCGGACCGCACGCCCACCAGCGTCGCGGTCAGCGGCAGCACGACGAACCGCTTGTTCCTGATGGCGGGCACGTCCTTCAGAGCGGGCTGAGCGAGCAAGAACTTCTTCTTCTGCTCGACGCTTCCGGCGCCCGCATAGTCGTAGATCGCGATGACTTCTGGTCTGCGCTCGACGACCTGCTCCCAGGAGACGTCACCGAAGACGGCGTCGAGATCGGCGAAGACGTTTCGGCCGCCGCCCAGACGGATCAGTTCGGTGCCCAGGCTCTTGCCGCCCGCGGTGAAGGCGGTCTTGTCGCCGCTGTCGTAGACGAACACGGACACCTGGGGCTTGCCCTTGACGGCGCTGGTGGCTTTGTCGACCCGTGCCTGAAGGTCGGCGATTAGTCTGTTCGCGCGGTCGGGTACGCCGAAAACCTTGCCGACGCTGCGGACCTCGTCGTAGGTGTCCTGCATCGTCACGCGCTTCTTACCGCAGTACTCGCCGTTGAGGTGCGTGTCGATGCCGGCGTCGGCGAACGCCTCGCGGGAGCGGCCCTCGTGCTCGGCGAAGGCGCTGCCGTAGCCGCCGTAGACGAGGTCCGGCTCGGCCTCCAGGACGGTCTCGAAGGACGGCTCCTTCTTCGCCAATTCGGGGATGGACTCGTAATCCCTCTTCAGCTCGGGCAGGACGGCGGAGTCGGGGAAGGCGGTGCCGACCATGCGGTCCTTCAGGCCCAGGGAGAGCATGAGTTCCGCCGGGTGCTGGTGGATGGTGACGACACGCTCGGGCGCCTTGTCGTACGTCGTCTTCACGCCGCAGTTGTCGACGGTGACGGGGAAGCCGCCGGCCGCCGGGGCCGTGGCTTTCGTGTCCTGGGCGGTGTCTTGAGACGATCCGCAGCCGGCGGTCAGCAGTGACGCCGACAGTGCCACGGCCGCGGCCGTCGCGCGCAGGGCACGGCGTCGGCGGGCAGGGGTGAACAGCGGGGGACGGGACGTGCCGTCGTACACGTGAAGCCTCCTGGGGAGTCCGCGCTCCTCGGAACGGGCCCGCGACAGGCCAGTGTCCTGACTCCCGGATCGACGCTCCCCTTTGCCTTCCCGCGCGGCACGCAGTGGCGTGTTGAAGGGTGCACTCCCCGGTCACAGTGGCGGGACCGTGCCGGATTCGCACCGGCTTCCTGTCTCCCGTCGCGGTGATGACCCGCTGATACTACGGTCTGCCGACAAGCGGCCAAAAGGGCGTGCGAACATGCCCGAGCGCCCCTGCGCGGCCTTCACGCCTCGCGCACTGCCCGCAGTATCAGCCGTTCGGCGTTCTCGTCGTAGGGGCGGCCGTCGAAGCCGCCGAAGACCTCCACCCGGCTGAATCCCGCCTCCTCGACCATCCGCCGCAACTCGACTGCGCTGTACACGAACCACACCAGGCTGGCCCGCGTGATCCGCTCGCCCCGGACCAGGACCCAGTCGCTGCGCAACCTCGCCCAGTCGTCCAGCACGGTGTCGGTCTGCACCATCAGGTCCTCACCCCGCTGCACCACCTTCGGCGGGGTGACCTTGCGGGCCAGCAGTTCCTTGCCGGCCAGGTCCAGGACCAGGATCCCGCCGGGGGCCAGGCAGGTGTACATGGTGCGCAGTACGTGGGCGTTATCGGCCGGATCCTCGAAGTAGCCGAAGGAGGTGAACATGTTGAGGACGACGTCGAAGCAGCCGGGCGCCTCGTATGCGCGTGCGTCGGCCTGTACATAAGTGACCCGCTCGCCTGCGTCGGCCGACCGTTTGCGCGCCCGGTCCAGCATGGCGGGGCTCAGGTCGACCCCGGTGACGTCGTGGCCGCGGCGGGCGAGCGGAACAGTGAACACACCGGGGCCGCAGCACAGGTCCAGCACCCGGGCGCCTGCGGGGAAGGCCAGCAGGGGAGAGGTGTTGAGGAGGTCCTCGGCCTGCGCGTAGCGCTGTTCGGAGAAGAGGAAGTCGTAAAACTCGGTCCAGAAGTCATCGTCCTGGAACCCGCCCGTCCGTGTCATGCGGCTTCAGTGCTCCTTCGTCGTCATCGTGCGGGTGGCAGTGCGGTGTGCGGTCGCGGAACGCCAGCAGTGCGGCGGGAAGCAGCAGGCACTGCACGGCGGCCAGCAGCCAGAACCAGCCGTCGTTTCCGGCGTGGCCGGTGAGCCTGTAGAGCTGCCCGCCCAGTACTCCGCTGGCACAGGCACCGAGTCCCGCGGCCAGCCGCTGCTGGCCGAAGACCACGGCGTCCGAGCGCCGGCTGCGGCGCAGTGCCTCCAGGTCGTTCTTCAAGAAGAGGACAATGTCACCCAGAGTGATCAGGGTTCCGCCCGCCAGCAGGGCCGGCCGGGTGCCGACCGCCAGCACGGCCAGCCCGGCCGCCAGGCCCGTGAAGCCGACCGTGAGGGCCGTCGCATAGGGCATGCGCCGGATCAGACCGGACGCCAAGGGCTGGACGACGATGACCAGGGTGAAGCAGAGCAGCAGGACCAGGCTGTAGAACGCGCTGGACGCCCGCTCGACGGCGTACACCGCCAGGAAGTGCTGGAAGTGGAAGTACAGGTAGAAAGCGAGCGCGTTGGCGGCGAAGGGCAACACCGCCACTCCGGCGAGCAACCCCCGCGCGCCTGCGCCTGGCTCCGGACCCGGCTCTTGACCGGCCTTGAG
The DNA here is from genome assembly GCF_040303825.1 of Streptomyces sp. NPDC094143. Lineage (NCBI taxonomy): Bacteria > Bacillati > Actinomycetota > Actinomycetes > Kitasatosporales > Streptomycetaceae > Streptomyces > Streptomyces sp. NPDC094143. Next base: position 7,610 of record NZ_JBEOTZ010000079.1, on the reverse strand, counting down.
GTCAGGGAGGCGGGCGTGGCCCGCGGTGACCAGGACGAACAGCGCTGTGACGGCCACGAACAGCCAGCCCGGAGAGGACAGCACGAATGGCCCCGCCACCACCGGCCCCACCGCCATCCCCGCGTTGAGCGCCGCGTTGCCCGCCGACAGGAACACGGGCCGGCGCTCGTCGTCCACGCCGTGCACGAGGTAGGCCTTGTTGGCGGGCAGGTACAACGCGGCGCCGCAGCACGTCAGGATGAGCGCTCCGACGGCCAGAGGCGGCCAGCGCAGGGCCAGCAACAGGCCCACGAACCCGGCTGTGCGGATGATCAGCGCCCACAGCATGGTGCGGCGCAGTCCGATGCGGTCCGCCAGGGCGCCGCCGAAGATCCCGCCGGAGAACTGCACGAGGGAGGCCACGGCCAAGACGACGCCGACCGTGCCGAGTCCCATGTCGAGCCGTTCGTGCAGGAACACCGACATGAACGGCAGCACCATGAAGCTGCCGAGCGGGATCAGAAACGAGCTGAGCAGCAGGAAACGCAGCGATCCGTCGAACGTGGACAGCGCGGATCGCAGGCCCTTCCCGCCCGCTGCGTGGTCAGCCACCGCCGTTCCCGGTCCGCGGGAACGGCTCCGTCAGCACGCGTAAGGCGTTGGCGGCGGCCACCGCATGGTGCGTGGCCAGCTCGGCCGTCTCTGCTTCCGCGTAGACGATGCCGGCGTATCCGCGGCTGTCGGCCAGGTGCTCGATGCGGTCGCCGACGGACCTGACCGGGTACCAGGCCGGTGATCCTGGCATGTCCGACAGCCGCTCCAGCCCCGCCACTTCCGTGAACACCCCGGGTGCGGCCGGGTAGCCCAGGACGAAGGCGACCGCCGGGCCGCCGGGCAGGCCGGCGTCCAGAAGGCGGGGACGACGCCCGAGCGCAGCCTCGACCATCGCCTCGTACACGTTGACGCCCAGCGCCCGGCACATGCCCTCGCCGACCAGTGCGCCTCCGATCCGGGGATTGATCTCGACGACCTCCGGGCCGCCGGCGGTCAGGACGAACTCCAGGTGCGCGAAGCGGTCGGTGTAGCCGATCGCCGCGAGCACCTCGCCGAGCCACCGCTCCACCACGGCCCGCCGCGCCTCGGGGAAGGCCACGGGGAACGCGGTGATCTCCTCCCGGAAGTACGGCTCAGGGGACATCAGCCGGCTGGAGACGCCCAGCAGCCGGGTCCGGCCGGCCCAGGTGAGGGTCTCGGCGCTGTACACCGGCCCGGAAAAGTACGCCTCCGCGAACAGCCGCCCCTTCATCTGGCGCCCTGCCGCCTCGGCCAGGGCCGCGTCCAGTTCCGGCTCGTCGCGGACCAGCCACACGTTCTGACTGCCGGTGCCCGCCGTGTCCTTCAGCACGGCGGGCAGACCGACCTCCTTGACCAGCACGTCCCCCAGGTCCGCACCGGTCGCCTCCACGGCACGCCCGCGCGTCAGCCCGGCGTCGTGCAGCCGGTTGCGCACGGCCGCCTTGTCCCGGGTCAGCCGCAATACGGCCGGATCGAGGCCGGGCAGGCCGAGCCGTTCGGCGAGTTCGGCGCCGACCAGTGTCCAGGTGTCGGTGGAGCTGATCAGACCGCGCAACCCCGGTGTGCGGTGCAGCAGATCCGTGAGCCCCTCCACGTTGAAGGTGTCGGTGACGACGACGTCGAGGGCGTCCGCCGGAAGCCGCTGCAACTCATAGGAGTAGTAGTCGCGGTCGCGGGTGAGCAGGGTGAGGCGTTCGCCGAGCGTCTCGGCGGCGCGCACCAGGTGTCCCAGGCCGAAGGTGAGTGACTCCAGACAGGCGATGGTCATGCCGCCTCCTTCCAGCCGGCCGGGCAGGCGCTGCGCCGCCACGCCATTCGGGACCAGGGCATGACCATCTCCTCGGGGGCACGGACCTCGGCCGGCTTCAGTGCGGCGGGGTCCAGGGCTTCCGTGTGGCGGGCGAAGACCCGCTCGACATAGCGGTGTCCGGTGTCGGCTCCGACCACCAGGTGCAGCCGGTCGGGATGACGCCGGGCCTCGTACGTCGCGGCCAGGTAGCCGGCGCCGGTGGACAGCCCGGCGAAGACGGCGTGGTCGCGCAGCAGGGCGATCGCGCCGGACATGGCGTGGGTGAAGTCCAGCCAGTGCACCGTGTCGTAGAAGTGGTGACGGACGTTGTCGAAGACGATCGACGACCCGATGCCGGCGATGATCGCCTCCGGGTCGTGGTGGTCCTGGCTGCCGAACGTGACGCTGCCGAACGGCTGGACGCCGACGAGGCGCACCGAAGGGTCGGTGGCGCGCAGGCGCTCCACGAGCCCGCCCGTGGAGGCTCCCGAGCCCACCCCTGCGACGACGGTCAGCGCGGCCCGAGGGAACGCGGCCGTGATCCGGTCGGCGACCTCGTGGTAACCGAGGTAGTGGACGTCGTCGTGGTACTGGCGCATCCAGTGCCAGTCGGGCTGGCCGGCGAGGATCTCCTTGACCCGCCGCACCCGCAGTTCCTGGTCCAGCTTGAGGTTCTTGGAGGGGCGGACCTGTTCCACGGTGGCGCCGAGGATCTCCAGCTGGGCGCGGGTGGTGGTGTCCACGGTGGTGGACGCGACGATGTGACAGCGCATGCCGTATCGATGGCAGGCCAGCGCCAGGGCGTAGGCGTAGATGCCGCTGGAGCTGTCGATCAGGGTCTGTCCCGGGCGGATCGTGCCCCGTTCCAGCAGGTGGCGGACGGCGGCGAGCGCGGAGTAGATCTTCATCGACTCGAACCGGATCAGGACGAGGCCGTCGGTGAGCCGGACGAGATCGGGGACCTTCAGGGCGTCGGCGATGTGGGGGTGGATCACCCGTAGCCTCCTTGGGCGAAGGAACACTGGTGGCCGAGCGAGTGGAAGAAGGCGGAGAGGTCGGACTTCTGTTCGGCGTCCAGGCGGCCGGGGAAGAGGTAGCCGATCAGGCAGCCGGTGTGGGCGACGAAGATGCCGTCGGCGCCGAACCGCTCCTGGTGGGCGAGCATGCTGTCGAACGTCGTCTTGGGCAGCACGCTCTGCGACAGGGTCGCGCTGGCGGTGGCCGCCCGGGCGACGGCGGCCGGGTCGCCGGAGGCGAAGCCCTTCAGCAGGTCGGTCAGGCACCGCTCGTACTCCTCCCCGTGCCGCCGGTAGTGCGCCAGCAGCAGGTCGGTGACGGCGGTGGTGTCCACCGTCCCGGGTTCGCTGATGTACGCCGTGTGGAAGCCGATGTCCGTGCCCAGGCGCCGCACCACCCGGTGCCGGCCACTGAGGTACAGCGCGAACTCGTCGAGGAAGACGCTGTCGGCCCGCTCGACCGCCGCCAGAATGCCCAGGACCACGTCCATGTCGTAGGGCAACGCGAAGAGCCGGAACAGGCAGCGCAGGGTGGCAACGATGTCGGCGGTTGAACTCGCCATCCCCACGCCCACCCGCAGGTCGGAGTGGGCCCTCCAGCGGCCCGGCGGCAGCGTGAGCCCGAAGTGTTCCAGAAAGAGCCGGGCCGCGAGGGCGGCCTTCTCACCGAGAGGCGGCGCGTCCGGCGGCTCGGTCCCTTCAGCGAAGTATGTCCACGAGTGGCGGTCCACGGGGAACGACACGATGGCGATGTCCGGCTCCGTGCCCGCCCGTAGCGGGCCCTGGTACAGCTCGCCCAGCGTGCCGTGGCAGACGCCGGACACGGTACGGCCCGTCACGAACCCTCCCTTGCCGCCGACCCGGTCCTCGAGGTCACCATGCACAGCCCGCAGATCGCCTACGGGCGCAGTGGCAGGTCTTCGGACTCGTGGGCTCGCTCACCGGGGACACCGGTCACCGGTGGGCACCTACCGGCCGTCGCTTCCCCGGTCCCCGCACGACTCGGGCCCAGTGCTGTTGACGGCTGTCGTTCCCACTCACCGCTGCGGGACAGTCCCGGATTCCCACCGGGTTCCCTCTTGCGCCGCGCCACCGGATCCTGACGCCGGGAGGCTCGAACCGACTGCGGACATCAGCGTAGGGCGGCTCCCGCTGCTGCGGCAGAGGGCGCGTCCGTAGTTGTCCGGATGCGGTCGGTCGGGTGGCGGCGCCGGAGAACCTTGAGACGATCCGGCCGGCCCGGGGAGCGACTCTGGCTGGATGTGCCCTCGGTAATCCCGGCCCCGCTCGTCACACTGGTGCGTCGACGTCACCCCACCTCCCCGCGGAGGACCGCGCCCGGAAGGCCCAGGATGCTGCCAGAGACGACGCCGGAGGACAGCGGCACGACAAACCCGCCGCCCGCCCGTGACAAGCGCCCGCCCGAGCGCGTCGTCCTGCGATCCGACCTGCGCGCGGCACTCCCCGACGCGAGCGCGGCTGTGCTGGTCACGGTGGCGGTCTTCGCGTTCCTGTACGCCCGCATGGAGTCGGGTGACTCGGCGACGGTCGCCGTCATGCCGTTCATGAACGACGCCGGCACCTACTGGATGTACCTGCTCAGCCAGGCATTCGGCTGGTCTGGCCTGCTGTGGGCCTGGGGCACGGTCATGCTGGGCCTGCTGCTGTCGGGGCCGCGCCCCACCCGGCTGCCGGTGCCCCGGCAGGTGCTGGAACGCTGGCACCGCACCACCAGCCTGACCACGATGGCCCTGATGTTCGCGCACGCGCTGATGTTCGCGGCGGAACTCGTGCGCTATGAGGCTCAACTGGGATGGGTCCAGCGGCTGTGGGCGGGATTCGCGGACACGTTCGTGCCCGGTTGGTACGACTCCGGAACCGGCAGGATCGCCATCCCGCTCGGCCAGGGCGCTCTGTATCTGGCCATCCCATTGGGCCTGTTGTTCTACATCCGCCACCGCATCGGCGCCAACACCTGGCGCCGACTGCACCGCTTCGTCATCGTCGTCTACGTGCTGAGCGTGTGGCACACCCTGCTGTACGGCACCAACGTCTGGTACGGCGAATGGCCGCGCACCGTCCTGTGGCTGCTGCAACTCCCCGTCGCCGTCATGCTGTTGCTGCGCCTGCTGAGACCCGCCCGGCGGGCCGAACGGCTGGGCGCGCCAAGACGCCGGGAGGGCGGACCGCTGTCCGTCCGGGCGATGCCGGGCTGGGGGGCGCGGGCCGCTGGCCGTGTGGCCGCCGTGGCCGTCGTGGTGGGGCTCGTCCTCGTCGTGGCGTCGGGCCGAGACGGCGGCAGGGAACGCCCGGCCGAACCGCCCACGACGAGCCCGCACGCACAGGAGTCCGATTGATCCCCGGCCGCCGACCGGGAAGGCTCGTACGGGTACCCGAAGGCGGGGACGTGCTGAGGCCGTGCTGGATCGCTGTGTGCCGGGACGGCTGCTGCGGCACGGCAGCGCCCATGCGCATTTTCGGCATGCCTGAACGCGCGTGCGACCAGGCCAACTTGGTCGATGCGCAGCAACCCTCCGCCGGGCGTGCGGCTAGGTCTAAAACTGACGGACGTTGTTGACAGGTGGGTCTCCCGTCCCTAGGAGACCCCCATGACTGAACGCGAGCTCGCAAGACGCGCCCGCCATCGGCTCGCAGTACTGCGTCACGCGGAAGAGGTGAGCGGCAACGTCGCCGCCACCTGCCGCCACTACGGCATCAGCCGCCAGTGCTTCTACACCTGGCGCCGACGCTACGAAGCCGAGGGCCAAGGTGTGGAAGTGGGAGGAGAGGGCGATCGTTGGCACGTTCGACTTGTGGCTGTGCAACGACCCGGACCGGCCCCATACGTGGCTGGTGGTCAGCGTCGGGCTGTGGACCGAGCCGCAGTTGTTCGACGAAGAGCCCGCCGCCCGGCTCGGGCACTTCGATGCCACCCCGCACCAGCCACTGCTGTTCCTGCCGCGCCCGCCGGGACCTGCGACCTTCACCGCCCGGGTGACCGGCGGCGCCTTGCCCGACAAGAACTCTTCGCGAGCCAAGGGAGCCGACACGGTCGGCATGGCCCATCAGTGGGCCGCGAACGACCCGGCCGTCCTGGCCGCACGCGTCCGCAGGGATCTCACCACGCTGCTGCCCCACCTGCCAGCCCCGCGCTGAAGGAACCCTCTGGTGCCGTCGTACGCGAAGGACCCGCGCTGCACCGCCATGGCCGATGCCCTCATTCACCTACTGCGCCGGGCCTGCCCGCAGGACGCCGGCGGGTACGGCGGCTACTACCAGGTGGACTTCGGCGATGAGGAAGCCATCGCGCTGGGCGGGGTGGAGCTGATCCGGGCCGCGATGCGCAAGGCGGCCAAACAGCTCCGCTGGAAGGTCACCACCATCGGGTGGACCGGCACCCGCAACGGCACCGTGATCGCCGTCCAGGACACACGCGAGGTACCCGACGGGTTCCGGGCTCGGCGAGGCGATGAACGACAAGCTGAGCGCGGCGCTCCACAAGGTCTGGGGCGAACCGGGCCCGGCGCCGTGCAGCGCGGCTCGGTGCCGCTGATGACGCAGGAGTCCCGCGCGGCCGTCGCCCGGGACGACGCCTGAACCGACCGGCCCCCGATGCGGATCAAGCGGCCCGGACCTCCCCAGCTCCTGCGGCGGGTATTCCCACTGGATGCCGGTATGCAGCACGAACAGGGTCCCGCACAACGCCAGCCGGCCCGGCACCCGCGGGCCGGCCCGCCACCAGCTTCGGACCTCGCTTCGGCAACAACGACTCGATGAGCGACCACAGTGACTGCCTAACCACGGCATGCCTGATCTCTCAGGCGGCCGGGGTGTGTCGCCCTCGGAAGTCCATTCAGCGTCCCGTCGTGGTCGTGCGGGAGCATTGCGCAGTTCTGGCACCTTTCCGGCAGCGTCGCCCCAGCGATGGGCTGGGGCGGGCTGGGTGGGAGTCGGTCCCCCGAGCGGGGCGGAGTGGTCTCAGCTGTGGAAGTCCGCCGCATGGAAGATTTCAGTGATCAAGCCACAGCCCCACTCACTGCAATCTTCCCCGCAGTCCGACACTCGCTACCAGCGGCCGTCAGACCGCGGACAAGGAGGCTCGTGCACGCTACTCCCGCGGGCGGCGTACTCGGCCTGCTGGCGGGCGTGGCCGGCGGCACCTGGCTCTCCTGCTTCCGTGACATGCCCGGATGCCTTCCCCGCGGCCCATCAGCCACCCGGGTGCTGGTGAAGGGGTGTGAGCGGCTCAGGCGGCCAGGGCCTCGTCCAGGGTGGGGAGGCATTCGATGATGTCGTCGACGCCGACGATGTGCAGGACGTACAGGACGGAGTCGGTGGCTCCGGCCAGGCGGATCAAGCCGCCGGCCCCGGACACGGCCTGGTAGGCGGCGATGAGGATGTTGACACCGGTGGAGTCCATGAAGGTGACCCGGCTCATGTCGATCACGATCCGGGGCCGGGCGGTGCCGGTGACGTCCAGGGCGCGGCGCAGCTGGTCGCCGGTGTGGTGATCGATCTCCCCGGTCAGGGTCAGCACGCGGATGCCGTCCGTGGCGGTGGCCACGACCGACAGCCCCCCGGCCGGTGCGGCCCGCCCGGTGTCCACTTTTCGCCCCTCAGTCATTAGGTGATACTTGCACATCAAGACCTTCGGCCCTAAGACGGTGTCCTATGTGGTGAGGCGGACGTACCGCTTGTAGCAGCAGAGGGCTGCGGCGAGGCCGAGAAAGGCCAGGTAGTTGCGTGGATTG
>NZ_JBEOTZ010000078.1:0-14108 GCF_040303825.1 Streptomyces sp. NPDC094143 | reverse complement strand
GCCACATCCACGTTACGGAGAGCTCTTCCGGTTCGGGTGAAGCCGGCGCTCAAGCCCCTCATCAGCGGTCCGTCGATGCCTCCGGGGCCGGTGACACCACCCCCCGGATCATGAACAACAAGGGGGGGAAGTCATGCCGGACCCGAAGGCCAGGAGCCCCATTGCGGAGCCACGAAAAAGGTAACGGGGGGGCGGCCCGCACTGCTGCGCTCATGTCCCGCGCTGTCAGGGGCTCAGGCCAGCCCTGTGTCGATACACCAGGTGATCACCGGAGCCCAAGGCACGGCCGAGAATCGCGCCGTCGACATGGACGCGGCGTCCGCCCTCGGCTCGGGCGGCTGGGCTCGTTCGAATCTCGACGGCCTCCAGGTGCCTCCCAATCTCGTGAACAATCGCTGCTCAACGTCGTGAACAAGGCCAACCTCGATGATGAACTCGATCTGGCGACGCAGTCGGCCGGGGGTGCTCTCGGGCTGCTGGACCGAGTCGCAGAGAAGGGGGGAGTGTCGTCGGGCACGGCAGGCTCCTTGAGGGTGCGGTGAGTACGCCGTCCAGCGGTTGAGGTGTTGGAGAACGACGCTGGCGTTGGACGTTGGTTCCTTCTTGAAGTCGTTCGCCGTGTGTCGGACTTCGGGGAGGACTTCAGCGGTGAGGTGTCCCGGTGTCCGGCCGCTGGATGTCCTTCAGCGCTGAGGGAGCTTCATGCCGCGGCGGAGGCTTCTTGTCACCATCCGGGTCCCGAGCAGTTCCGCGAGGTCCAGCAGCTCCGCCCCGATGGCCAGAGGAGCGCACTGATCACCTTTGTTCTGTCTCATCCACAGTGCCCAGCGCAAAAGAGCCTGGTTCAAGGAGGCTTCTGCCTGGTTCCGCTCACCGGCGTGCAGGAGTAGCCGAGCATGAGTGCAGAGAGAAACGACACGGCCGGGGAGACGGTGCTGGTTGTCGGTCGGCAGGTTCTCGTAGTGGGAGATCAGGTTCCGCACGGTGGACATGTCCTGACGGAGACGTGCGCGGTCCGTCGGGTCGACGGGGTATTTCACCTCCGGGAGATAGGTGGCAGACGTGCTCGCAGCGAACTCGTGGCGAATCGTCCCCAGCCACTCCTGGGTCTCCTCTCGGCGTTTTGCCTGGCAGAGGAACACGTAGCGGTTGTACATGAGTTGGGAGAGGCGTTCTGACCGATGGGGCTCCGCGACGCCTCGGCAGTGTCGGACGGCTTCTTTGTTGCTCTCCAGTGCCTCGTTCAGCCGTCGGAGCTTCGCCAGCCAGATGGCGTGCTGCTGGAGGCATACGACCAGGTCATGTCGGCTTGCCTCCGGGGCAGTGGCACTGATGTGCCGCCAGATGCCGAGCGCCTGTTCATTGGCCTCGACCGCCGCCGCAAGCCTCTTGGTTGCGGCGTGCTCCTGTGCAAGGTTCGAAAGGATCACCGCCTGATAGGGTTTGACGTCGCCCGGCCGGAGGCGCCTAGGGTCCACAGCGCTGGTCGCCTGCATCAGATGCTGAAGCTTGCTGTGCACGCCTTCTTTGCGCAGGCCGCGGTATCCCGAGTCGGTCAGTCGGCGCCACAGCAGTTCGAAGTCCCGGTCGGTCCAGACCTCATGGATCCTCTTCGAGCTGAAAGGCCGGCGGGCACCGCGTGAAGGCGTCTCCCCGTGCTGCTCTGTGCATCGGGCGAGAAAGGCGCCGAGACAGGGCTCGATTTCCTTCCTCCAGTCCTTCAGGTCTCGTGTCCTGAGATCCCAGTCGAGTTCCCAAACCCGCACGGTGCCGTCCCAGCTACTGGTGACGGCGCGGTTTCCGTCCGGGGTGATGCTCACCGAGTTGACCCCGTCGGTGTGCCCCGTGAGCGTGCGTATGCAGCGACCGGTCGCCAGGTCCCAGACGCGGACGGTGCCGTCGTCGCCGGCGGACAGGATATGGCGGTCGTCGGCGGTGGCGCTCACCGAATAGATCATGCCGGTGTGCCCGGTGAGCGTCTGTGTACAGGTGCCGGTGAGCAGATCCCAGACTCGGAGCGCTCCGTCGCCGTCGGCGGTCACGACATGGCGACCGTCGCCGGTTGCGCAGCCGGACCGGACGTGGTCGGTACCACGGCCGAGGACGCGCACGCACCACCCGGTCGACAGTTCCCACAGCCGCAGCGTGCCGTCGTTGTGTGTGGTCACGGCATGCCGTCCGTCGGGCGTCACGCACAGCACCCGGCCCCAGTGGAAGTCCGCCTGGTGGGACGAAATCGAGAAGGATTTCTCGCACTGCCCCGTGGACAGATTCCACACCCGCACGGTTCGATCGAAATCGCTGGACACCAGACGCTGCCCGTCCGGCATGACGTGGATCAGCTCGATGCTGGTCGGGTGTGGCAACGCGTGCTGAAGCTCTCCGGAATGTGTGTTCCACACGGAGACATCCCGATGGCGCGTCGCCGCAACGTGTGAGCCGTCGGGTGTGACACAGACCGACTCAAATAAGCCCGGCTCCTCCGTGAAAACGCGTACCGCACTCCGGCTCGACAGATCCCAGAGCTGAATCCCCTCGTTGGTTCCGAAGGCTGCATAGGCCCCGTCAGGGGTGATGGCCACGGATTTCACCCGCGTCAGGAACCCCCTGAACACCGCCTTCGGATGAACGGTTCTGAGACCGACACGCGCACAGTGGTCATAGAGCCGGTGCCAAGCGTCGGTGACATGCGATGCGCGCTCGTATCCGGGTTTCTGCCTGGCTTCCCGGAGCAGCGAGAGAGCCCTGGGGATGTCACCTCCGGCTTTCGCGTGGAGCGCCTGCTCGACCAGTGCGGCCACGTCTCCATCTGCTCCCAGCAGGTCTCCGGGATCGCGGGGACGAGAGACCTGGAACGAGCCAGGGGCACCGGCTCGCCATTCCGTGCCGTGCACCTCTCCGGACGGGGTGAGGTGCAGCAGATGACGGCCGTCGGGGGTCAGTCCCACCGATGAGGCGGGAGTGAGGGAGCGGACACAGCGTCCCGTGGCGATCTGCCACACCCGGGCCGCGTGGTCGTGGCTGATCGCGTGCTCTCCGTCGGACACCGCGCGCACGGACGACACCTGGCTGCCGTGACCGGAGAGCGTACGGATCGCACGGCCGGTCGTCAGATCCCAGACGCGTATGGTCGCGTCGGTGCTGGCCGACAGCGCATACCGCCCGTCGGGGGTCGCGCAGAGCGATGTCACGCTGTTCGTGTGTCCAGCGAGGACGTGGACGACGTCGCCGGTTGCGTACTCCCAGAGCCAGATCAGCGCGCCGCGCGAGCAGAGGATGAAGCGACGGTCGGCGGTGACGCACAGCTCGTGTTTGCTGGCGGTGACGAAGCCGAAGGGCACGAAATCAGCGGGGAGCGGCGGCGCGTCCTCGTTGTTCAGCGTCAGCACCCGTATGCAGGAACCGGTTGCCGGATCCCATTCGCGTACGGTGTCATCCGCCCCGGCGGAGAGCATGGTGCGGCGGCCGGGGACCGGGCTGACCGAGAAGACAGTCCTGTTGTCCAGGTGCTCGTCCGGGGCGTCTTCGGTGATGCGGACAGGGTGTCCGACCGTCAGGATACTGCTGTGGTCCGTGCCTTGCTTGTGGGCGTGGCCGGTGAGAACACGGAGGCAGTGTCCGTCCGACACGTCCCAGACACGGACCGTCCCGTCCCTGCTGCTGGTCAGTGCCTGACGCCCGTCCGATGTCAGGGCAAGGCAGTAGACCGTGTCGGTGTGGCCGGCAAGGCTGCAGAGCTGTCTGCCGGTGGGGAGTTCCCAGACCGTCACGGTGTGCTTTTCGTCCCGTGAGGCCGACCACGCGTGACGGCTGTCCGCTGTCAGCTCCACGGGGCCGTCGCTCTCGATGCGGCCGATGAGCCCGATGGAGCCCGTGACACCCTCACCGGACCCCCTTACGGCGGCGAGCTGCCGGCGGAGGTCTTCCGTCTCCGACGGCGGCCGGGAGGATTCACCGGGTGGCTCGATGAGGGCGGCGGCGGAGTCGGCGTCGCCGCGTTCGAGGTGGACGCGGGCGAGCAGGTGCCCGGCGCGGTATGGGGTGATGCTGTTCTCGTTCGCGATCTCCAATTCGTTGATCACCTGCTCGTCGGTCGTGGCGCCGGAGCGCCATAGGAGCAGCCCGCGGTTGTAGATCGCTTCAGGATGCTGCGGGTCGGCCACGCTGGCTTCCTGGAGGAGCGCCAGGGCCTCGTCGGCTCGGCCGAGGTCCAGGAGCGAGAGCGCCCGATTGTTGTACTCGTCGGCACGCAGGTCCCCGGGTCGCGGCAACGACCGCGGGTAGCGGTCCCCGGCGATCGCGGCGTACAGGTCTGTCAGTTCGCCGGCCACCTGGGCCATGTCCGGTCGTGCCGCGGGGTCCGGGCGGAGACACCGGGCCAGCAGATCGTCGAGGGCCGCCGGCACCTCGACCCCCGCCGCCCTCGCGCGGAACCCGTCGGCCCGGAGCGCGGCGAGCACGGCGCCAGCTGCGGGCCCCGCGCCCCAGGTGATGCCGCCGACGATCATTTCGAGCACACTCACGGCGAAGCTCCACACATCGCTGCGGCGGCCGACCGCGGAGCGCGCGTACTGCTCGGGAGAGGCATAGGCCCGTGTCATGCCCCCGTAGGACACCCGGAGGGTGTGGTGCGTACCCACCGGGACCCCGCCGCCGTTGGCGGGCGCGGTACTCGGGTCGACGGGCGGCTGCGCGCGGGCCAGCCCGAAATCAGTGATCTTCACGCTCCCCGCGCTGTCGAGCAGGATGTTGGCGGGCTTGACATCTTGGTGGACCACCCCTTGGCCATGGGCGTGGATCAGGCCCCAGGCGGCCTGGATCGCGATGTCCAGCACACGGGCCATGACGTCGCCCGACGAGCCCTGATAGAGGCGGCCGTCCGCGATCCACTGCGCCAGGCTTCCCGCGTCCAGGTATTCGACGAAGAGCCGGGGAACACCGTCCAGGGTGCGGACGTAGTGACAGGTGCACACATGGGGGTGCGGGCCGAACCCCACCCAGGTCTCGGCCTCTCTTATGAACTGTTCACGGGAGGCGCCGTCGCGCATCCCGGGGGCGAGAGGGGACTTCACGGCGAGGTCGGTGTCCCAGCCTAAATGTCTGACCCGATAGACGACACCCATGCCGCCCTCGCCCAGGACAGCACGGATCTCGTACGTGTCGGCGATTCGGTCACCGATGTGCCAGGACCCCGCTGGTCCCGCCACCGGCCGCTTATCCACTGGCACCGGAGCCCCCCGAAGATCCGCCGACGGCTGCGGTCAGCCGCCGTGCCTCGTCCGCGATCCCGGCGCTCACACTGTCGGCGCCGGTCATACCGTTCATTCCGCTTGCCCTGATCTGTGCCGCGAGCGCCTCAAGATAGGTCGCTGCCGCGATGACGTGGTCGCTGACGTTGATCGCGCGGCCCTCATCCAGGGCGTCCGTCGCCTCCTGCGTGTCGCTCACGATCCGGCTCACCTGGGTGGCGATGTCATTCCGCGTCTCCCTCGGCATGTCCACGGCACGGCCGATCTGGTTGAGAATCGTCCGGCAGGAGCGGGTCAGATCCTGCAGCAGACGGTGTTCACGGCCGGCGCGAGGCGCCCTGACCGTTGAGTCGAGGAGATATCCGCCGGCGACCTGCGTCTCGATCGCGCTGATGACCAGGGGTGTGTACGCGTGTATGTCCACCGCGCTCGTTGCGCCCAACGCCGACCGGAAGCACGGATGGACGTGGAACTCCGTCTCGTACGGCTGGACGGCCAGGTCGGGGCCTCCTGCGTAGACCACGTCGTTTCCGCGGCGGACTCCCATGAAGCCGACCGAGTACAGGGTGTCGATGACGCCGGGAAGCGTGAGGGAGTGCGCGTACGCCGGAAATTGAGGGTGCAATGTGGCAGCCGTCTGCTCCAACCGGCTGGCCAGGACGTTCCGCATGACGACGTACCCCATGTTCTGGAACAGCGGGAAAAGGCGTTCGAGGTACGGGTACGCAACCAGGTATTCCTGGGCCAGATCCTTGAGTTTCCACTCGGAGAACTGCCGACTCGCCAGCAGTACGTCATGTTCGTGGATCCGGTCGTGACCGTTCTGAACGGCCGTGTCACGCGAGAGGTTGAGGTACTGGATCACATCACGCGGCCGGGGGAGCACTCGCCGCAGCAGAAACGCCGTCGTCGTTTCTCCCCCGACATGTTCGGGAAACAGCCCGGTCCACAACTGGCCGGGGGTCAGCTCGGCGCCGACCGAGGCACGTGCCCTGGAGAGCGCCAGTTCCATGAGGGAGTCGTCCGACCAGTGGAGGCGCAGTTCGTCGCCGCGGAACTTGTCGCCGTCTGGGAACGAGAGGGAGTCGTAGATGTCGGAGCGGAGGAAAGCGAGACAGCGCATCGCGCCGCCGTAGTGGGCTGTGATGTGTTTGGCGGCCAGGAGCAGGCCGATGATCATCGAGTGGGCGTCGGATTCCGATGACCAGACCTGTTCGAGCTGATCGACCAGGAGAAGCAGGGGCGGATGCCGAGCTGCCCAGTCGAGCTCCGCAAAGGCATCGGCGACGCCTTGCTCAACGACCTCCAGCTGACGAGTCGCCTGAGCGCCCTCGGACGGCGCCAGGCCCATGTCCACGCCCGTCCTGATCCCGAACGCCTCGAGGGAGAGTGAGGTCGTCTGGAGGCCGCGGACCATCTGTGCGAGCGGCCCGCCGGGGTCCTGGTTCGACAGTTCACCGTTGGCCTTCAGGAAACGCCGCAGCGCCCTGATCGTCTTGTGGTCTCTGAGCCTGCCCCGCCCTCTGCCGGCCCGCGTGACGAGGTATCGGGCTGCGTGCACAGCGCATATGTATCGCCAGACGAGGGATCTTGCGGTGTCGCCGGTCAGGCCCTGCAGTTCGAAGCGGCATATCTGGTTGCCTACCGCGTCATCGGGGGTGATGAGGATTGTGCCGTCTAACTGCGTATGGCCCGCCGCGATCTGCATGCAGATCGCGCTCTTCCCCGTTCCCTTTCTGCCAATGATCAGCATCTTCCTGCCGGACACGGTCGCCTCGTAGGCCACCGTGCGTATGAAGCTCTCGCGCAAAAGCCCACCAGCGATGTCCCTTTCGGCGTCTTCGTACCCGAAACTCAACCGCTGGAGAGCAGAGGAATCAGTCACTGCCGTACGCACGCTCCTCGTGATCCATGTGCAGTTCTCGCGTGATCCGGGGGTTCGCCCTCGCCGTACGACCGCTGCGCACCCCTACGGTCACACGGCTCGCCGCAGGCCCCGCGCAGCCTTACTCTCGTCGTCGGCATCACCTGCCAGAACATCACCCCATGACTTGTCTGGTACCTACCGCTCGGCCCAACCCGTCACACCTGGTACAACGAAGAACCAGGCCATGAGAATCGGGCTCAGTCCCTTCAGTTGTAGTTCGCTGGCCGATTTGGCGTGCCAGACCTCCCGGTTGTCGTCGTGCACCAGCAGATCCCGCCGCGAGAGATCGGCGAGCTGGGCCCGTGTGAACTGCGGAGGCTGGATGCGGGCCGGGCCGTTGACCTCCGGAAGCCGGGTGGGGGTGTACTGGCGGTCATCGCCCTCGAACGGCTCGATGCCGTCCGCCGTACTCAACGGCTGTTCCAGACGTCGGCGTAGTACTCATCATCATCGACGAGGACGGCGGTCTCCTCGCCTGCCGGGACTGCCTCGCACTCCTCGTCCTCGTCATCGTCCCCGCCCAGGTCCTCATCCGCAGACGCGACCACCTGCAGATCCGGTGGGACCTCCTGGCCCGCTCCTGCGTCCGGCGAACTGAACGCTGCCAGACGGCGCACGGAGGGAAGCTCGGCGATCTCATTGTCTTCGGGGTGTCTTCGCCGACCAGCCGCAG
Source organism: Streptomyces sp. NPDC094143 (assembly GCF_040303825.1). Classification (NCBI taxonomy): domain Bacteria; kingdom Bacillati; phylum Actinomycetota; class Actinomycetes; order Kitasatosporales; family Streptomycetaceae; genus Streptomyces; species Streptomyces sp. NPDC094143. The sequence goes on along the minus strand of NZ_JBEOTZ010000078.1, from coordinate 6,259 downwards.
ACGGTCCTGCGACAAGCGCACCGCCATGCGCCGCTCGGTCCGGTCCTCGGTCAGCCCGGCGCCCTAGCGTTCCAGCAACTCGATCAGGGCGCGATTGGTGTCCGGGAAACGATGTGTCTTGGCCGCGATCCGGCGCGCGTACTTCAACGCCTCCAAGCTGGCCGGCCCGTTCAATGTCGGCGCATGTTCCCAGTCCAGGGTGTGCCACAGGTGTGGCTGCTTCGGATCCTGGAAGTAGATCTTCCTGATGTCGGCGCGGTCCACCGCGACCGGCCACTTGCCGGCATGTTCGCCGCGGTGCGGGCTGATCTGATTGCGGTAGTCGTCGAGCCCGTCCCCGTTGTAGCGGAGCCCGTTGATCTCCACCCCGTAGTGGTGGATGGGTCACCACTGGACGGGATCCGCAAGGGCCCCGCCCGGTTCACACCGTGCTCGAACATGCCCAGCGGGCTCAGCTTCAGACCCGGGACCTCCGGGACCGTCAGCCCTCTGCGGTGCCGCCTGTGATAGATCAAAGTGATCCACTCGCGGATGATCATCTCAAGCTCGTCCAGGAAGAAGTACGCCTCGTCCTCCACCTTCTCTCCCCGGCTGTGCACGTCCGGCCCTTTGTAGCCGGGAAGTGCCGCCAAAAGCCCTTGTTTCAACGTTTTGAACCACCGCTCCACCGGCTTGTCGGTCGGCGTATAGGGGCGAGCCGGCTGCAGGGAGATGTCGAGCTTCGCGCTGACGCTCGCGATGTGGTTCGAGACGTAGATCTTGCCGTGGTCGTAGATGATCGTCTCCGCCGCGACTGCGGGCAGCAGCGGCTGGCCGTGCGCGTCCACCAGCTTCTCCGCGTCGAACACCACCGTGGAAGGAACCCCGCAGTACGGAAGCGGCTCGCCCGTTCCGGCGGGCGACACCCCCCGCGGTCGAATCGTCTCGAACAGGACACCGGCCACGTCGGTCGACTTCGTCGATACCGGTGTCAGACGCAACCCGGTGATCACCTTGCTGTAGAGGTCCATGGCGACGGTGAGTTCGCACTGCACCCACCGGCAGGTCACAGGCTCCATTGCGAAGACATCCAGGCTGTTGGTGTCCAGCACGATGTACTCACCCGGCCGCGTCGCCCGCAGTCTGCCGAAGACCCCCTGCGGGCGGTTCGCGATCGACCGCTTCCCCTTCGTGCTGCCCTCGAACGCGTTGGTCCCCCGGCTGAGCTCCTTCAGCAGCGCATAGTCTGTGGTCTGCTTTGGAACGCTCACCACATCACGGCCGTACTCTTGGCCACCCGTTCTTCGATCTCCATCAGCACCAGGCCACGAACCGGGCGGCCGGACTTCTCCAGGCCCCCGATCACCGTGCGTGCCATCTCCAACCAGCGCGGATCCCCCCCGATCCAGCACGCTTTTGGGCTGGTGCTTGCTCACAGCCCGGCTGGCCCGCCCCCCTCGACCGTGGACACCCATCGGCGGACCGTCGCTGAGTCGACTCCGAGCTCGGCGGCCTTTGCTCTGTACCGGTGCATCAAGGGCATCCCTGGCGCATAGTCCGGTCGTGGCTCACCCTCCAAAGCCAGCCCGGGAGAACCCAGTTGATAGCCGAAGCGAACTTCCTGCACATGCCGGAACCGAACGGTGAGCGCGTCGTCCTCCGCACTACTGAGACCGCCCAGCAACGCGGCGGCTGCCGGTTCCGCAGGCGAGGTCTCCACCAGGAACTCGGTAAAGGGGTGCGCCAGCAGCACCGACAGGTCGACCTGCCGCCACGTAGGGCGTCCCTCTGCCGACATCTGCTGAAGGAGGATGCGGCGGCCCTCGATCTCCGCAATCGTGAACTGCTCGCCGTCATAGGTGAGCGGCAGGCCTGTCCAAAGAGTCGTTGTCCAGGCGTTCACACTGACCTCCGCAGAACCCAGTTGCCACTCAGCGGACGGGACAAATCAGTGAGCATTTTCAGCGTGACCATCTATCAGGTGACAGCTCCGGCGCCTCTGGCGTCAAGCACTTGCCGGGGAGGCAGTCAGTTGAAAGCGTCGGTCATGCAGTCCACCCGGCAGTCGGCAGCCTCATAGCGCTGCCGGAGGGCGGCAGCTGCTTCTTCGCGTTCCACAAAGCGGTACCCGTAGTGCTGGCGCGCCACCCTGGTCACGTCTCCGACCGTGACGATGGCCGGTTCGCCGTGTGTAGCGCGTCGACGCGCTCCGGCGATTGCCATGTCCGCAGAGCGCAGCAGGTTTCTGGAACGATCCCGGCTCACGGCTGCTTGGGCGCGTTTCGCCGAGAGGGGACGCAGGACGCGTCCTCTCCAGAGGTAGCCGGCGGCGACAAGGATGAGACCGAGCGCTACGAACAGGAGTCCGCCTGGGGCGTGAGGTCGCATCTATCCAGTCTTCACCACTCGCGTGGTGATCGTCATGCCCGCGTCGGCGGCCGATTGTCGGAGCGACTTGGTGTCAGTGAGCCCCTGCGCAACGCACGAGGCTCCCGTGCCGTTGGGGGGTGTTCGAAGTTTCAATTCACAGGCACAGGAGCCGCGTTGGTTCCGTACTCTGCCGCACTCGACCTGCCTCACGCCCTGGTCGAGTGGGTCACCATGCTCATCGTTACCCGCGAGGGTGACCGCCGCTGCAAGCTCCCACCGCACCAGCGTGCCCTGGTCGGCCTGGTGTACCTGCGCCGGCATGACACCCTCGCCCAGCTCGCTGCTGGGTTCGGCATCTCGTCGGCACCGCCCACGCCTACACGACAGCCGTCGTTGACCTGCTCGCCGACCGGGCTCCCGGCCTGCTGCGTGCTCTGCGCGAGACGGACCCGGACTACGTCCTGCTCGACGGCACCCTTGCCGAGTGCGACCGGGTCGGCGACAGCCGGGCCGACTACTCCCGCAAGCACCGCCGACACGGGGTGAACGTGCAGGTGGTGACCGACCCCGCCGGACGGCTGCTGTGGATCTCGCCGACGATGCCCGGCCGCGCGCACGATCTCACTGCGGCCCGCGCCCACCGGATCATCCGGATCTGTGAACGCCAGGGCGTCCCGATCCTCGCCGACCGCGCCTATATGGGAGCCGGCCCATGGGTGACAACACCCCTCAGACGCCCGCCGGGCCGTGACCTCACCCCGACCCAGCAAACCATCAGCCGAGCGCTGGCCACGGCACGGGCGCCGGTTGAACGTGGCGTCGCACGACTGAAGTCCTGGCGGATCTTCCGCAAGTCCCGGTGCAGTCCGAATCGAATGTCGTCAATCTCTGCGGCCGTGCTCACTCTGGAGCGGCAACGCTGAAAGACCTCAGTGGTCAGCCGGCCAGACCACACCAGCGCCAAGAGCGGTGGCCGCGCCTCGTGGTCGGGACGCCCAGCCTGACGCAGCATGAACCTCAGCCTCATGGGATTACGGGACAACTCGTTTGCGACCGGATTCGTAAAAGCGCCGGACTGATCCCTGAACCGTGTCCGACGCGCTGCACGTAACTCACCTTGTACCTGCTCGGCCCTTTACCGTCCAAAAATGCGCTGTTCGGATACCGAGTTGTGCAGACGGGATCGAAAGCAGGCACTTTGAGTTGATGGCTTGACGCTGTAAGGATTTCATCCCAAAACTGTAGGTCGTGTCGCATCGGGCGGCTGGTGTATCGCGAGGGGTTTTCGGTGTGTTGGGTTATGTCGGAACGTTAGTGGGCATCGTGGGAGGGTTGATTGGCGCCGTGGCGTCAATCGTCACTGTCCTCGTCGATGGGGAAAAGATTAAGTGGCCTAAGTGGGCCATGGGGAAGAAGTGGTGGAAGGCACTCTTGATGTTTGCCGTGGCTGGGGGAATCTCCACTGGGCTCATGCTCGGAGGGTACCTAGTTGCCAATAGGACTGGTGAGGTAGAGAGACTAGGCGGCGTTGACCTGAGCGGCTACTGCACCTCGTACAACTTTGCTGGGGCCAAGGGCATGGGCTGTGAATCCAGAATCGACCTTGGGGATGCCTGTGATAAGCGATGGAACAGGGAGGGGGACTCAATGAAGTTCTCCAAGGTCAGCAACGATCCGAATTCCGGTATGTGCCACACCGCTGCCGGACGCAATACGAAGCAGGGCGTCGACAATCTGCCGGAATACTGTCAACAGATGTATCCGATGGCTCCAATGGTTGATGCAGTCCCCACCCCGCCGCGCGGCTGGGTGTGCCGTACGAATATTGATCCAACGCTGGTGTGCAACTGGCGATACCAGTCCCGCGACGCGGTAGCCCGGATGACTGCCGACAGGAAGAAATGGGAGTGCTATGAGCAAAAGCCGCTTTGAATCGGGGGAACCGCTCTTCCCGCGCCATCCGTTCGGACCGGCGGGTCACCCTGTCCGTGCTGATCCCCGAGCGCACCACTCTGGCCAGGTCGCGGTCAGCGTGCACACGCTCACCGACAGGATCAAAAGGAGTCACTCGCGGCTGGTTGCAGCGTTTCCAGGAAGGCCGAACAACAAGAGTTCACGAAGGCGCTAAACAAATGGTGTGGCGTACCTATCGCGCAGGCTGATTGATCTTGGTTGTGACCTGCTGTTGCTCAGCTGTATGAGTGGTACGTCTGTATCCGGGACTGTAAGACGTTCGGTGTAACTCCCGATCATGGAAGACGCATCGATGACCAGTGAGAACGTGTGCGAGTCTGGGACCGTCGAGCCTACGAAGGCTGCGTCGGCGAAGGCTGTGGACGACCGGTTGATCGACGAGCTGGTGGGCCGCGCCCAGGCCGAGGGCCTGCAGCTGACTGGCGAGGGCGAGCTGTTGAGCAACTGACCAAGCGGCTGCTGGAGTCAGCCCTGGAAGGCGAGATCACCGACCACCTCGGCTATGACAAGCACGATGCGGCCGGGAAGCGGCAACTCCCGCAACGGCAAACGCTCCAAGACCGTCCTGACCGACGTCGGTCCGGTGGAGATAACCGTGCCTCGCGACCGCGACGGCTCCTTCCAACCGAAGATCGTCAAGAAGCGGCAGACGCGCCTCACCGGCGTCGACGAGATAGTCATCTCGCTGGCCGGCGAAGGGCCTGACCACCGGTGAGGTCCGAGCTCACCTGGCCGAGGTCTCTGGCGCCGACGTCTCCCGCCAGACCATATCCACCATCACCGACAAGGTCCTCGAGGGCATGGCCCAATGGCAGAGCCGACCCCTCGACGCCGTCTATCCGGTGGTCTTCATCGACGCGATCAACGTGAAGATCCGTGACGGCGCGGTGGCCAATCGGCCCCTCTATGTGGCTCTGGCCGCCACCGTTGAGGCCCGGCGGGAGATCCTGGGGCTGTGGGCCGGCGACGGCGGTGAGGGCGCCAAGCACTGGATGCACATCCTCACCTAAATCAAGAACCGCGGTGTCAACGACGATCTGATGCTCGTCTGCGACGGGCTCAAGGGCCTGCCCGAGGCGGTGGAGGCCGTCTGGCCGAAGACGATCGTGCAGACCTGCGTGGTCCACCTGCTGCGGAACTCCTTCCGCTATGCCGCCCGCCAGGACTGGGACAAGATCGCCCGCCTTCTCAAGCCCGTCTACACGGCGCCGACCGAGGAAGCCGCCCTGGAGCGGTTCGCCGAGTTCGCCGACGCTGGGGCAGGAGGTATCCGGCGATCGTGAAACTCTGGGAGAACGCCTGGGAAGAGTTCACCCCGTTCCTCCGCTTCGACACCGAGATCCGCCGGATCGTCTGCACCACCAACGCCATCGAGTCCGTCAACGCCAGGATCCGTCGGGCGGTCAAAGCCCGCGGTCACTTCCCCAACGAGCAGGCCGCGTTGAAGTGCGTCTACATGGCGATCATGTCGCTCGATCCCACCGGAAAGGGCCAGGCTCGCTGGACCATGCGCGGGAAGACCGCACCGAACGCCTTCGACGGCCGCCTCTCCGCAGCCCGTCAATAGCCCTCAACAACCCCAGTTACACCGCTCGTTTGACAGACCCCGCGCCGACCCTGGGATGGAGGACGGGCGCTCGGTCAGGGCCCAAGCTCATGACCGGGCGTGCTCGGGTCCCTGCTCGCGTATCCGCACGGGGACGGATGTTCATGACGCGATGACCAGTTCAACGAGGGGCATGCTCAGCGCGTCACGGCTGACAGATGCTCGGCCAGGCCGTGCTGGCAGACGTCGGCTGCTGATGCTCGGCGAGGGCGCGCTCAACTGGCCGGTTGGGCTATTACAGGCGGGTGGCGGCGTAGGCGGTCAGGAGGGTGGCGGTCACGGCGATGCCGATGAGTCCGGGCCAGCCGCCTGTCAGCGCGCAGAGGGCGA
>NZ_JBEOTZ010000077.1:0-15313 GCF_040303825.1 Streptomyces sp. NPDC094143 | reverse complement strand
CCGTGGTAACCGACGCCTACTCGTTGATCCGGATTGGAAACTGACACCCCCCCCCAGCAGCACGAGAAACTTGTCATGATTTCCTTTAGTCACCCAGCATCTGTCGGTTTGTCAGTGGCTGCCTCTACCTTCGAGGGAAAAGTCCTCCTAAGCGAAGGCGGTGCACGTTGGCGAACGGCGTCTGGCACGAAGGGCTCCAGCGAGTCCTCGCACTCGATAAGGACGACCTCGATCTTCCGCGCGGCAGCCAACACCTCCTGCCCGACCTGATCGACGCGCTGCTCCGACCGATCACCGAACGCGACCGCACGCTGCTGCAGTGCGTCGAGAGCCAGGCGGGTCGCGTGTGCAAGGCGGAGCTGAACGGAGTGCAAAGCCGATTCATGTACGTCCGGAGGCACCGCGGACCCGATGGCCTGGTGCGATTGCGGGCGGTCCACCTGCCCACCACCCACGAGATGACGCCGGAGGAGAGCGACCGGCACAAGGCTATGAAAGAGTTCGTGGCCCGGACATGTGACGCGGCCGGCATCCGGTACGACGTGGAGAAGGCGAACAAGTTCCGGACGTCCCGGCCGGACGTCACCGTCATCGGTGACGGAGGGCTGAACCTGGGGTGCGAGGCGCAATACTACAACGCCAGCTCGGGGACGGTCCTTCGCCGGTCTCGAGCGCACGCCAGCGCTGGACTCACCGCCAACTGGATCACCGACAACGACAAGTTTCACCTCGTCGACCGGGCGAACTGGATGCTGACCCGGCCTGCGACGTGGCGGCAGATCAGCAACGCCACCGACCTTCCGCTGATGGGCGGGTACCGCGTCCTCGTCGAGTGGATCTGCACAGCGGCGGCCGAACGACCGTGCCCTGACGGGCTGGCGAAGACCGGCTGCGGCCGGGTACACCTGCAATGGGACACCCCGCGGCGGCTGGACGACGAAGGTACGGGCTGGACGGGGTGGACCGGAAGCACCCGCGGCGTCACCGTCGGCCAGACGCTGATCGGCGCGGCGACCGGGACCGTGGTGCCGCTCTTCATCCCGTCACAGCGAAACCGCCACGCCGGGGCCTACATGTGGGTGCCTGCCCGCGACCGGGCCACTTGGTCCGAGTACCGGCCGATCGAGGAGCCACCAGCCGAGGGAGTCGTCGAACCCGGCGACGCAATCCACTTCTCAGGCGAGGAGGCAGAGCTCTCATGCCGCTTCGGAGAGGAAACGTGGACGCCCAGCGCACCGCTGCCCCGACGCGGTCTCGCACAGCTCTCCATCACCGTCGACAGGCCACAGCATCCCGTGCACCTACCTGCGGCGGAGTTCGCAGGAACGGCGCAGAGTGTGCCGCCGGGTACTCCCCGGCCACGGCCCGGGGAGTACGAGACCGGAGCTTCCCGTTGCGGCGAGGCGGCACGCCCCACCGACCCGCCGGTGGTACAGCCAGCTGACAGTCCTGTCCCGGCTGCGTGGCAGCCAGCGCAGCCGGCCAGCGAGCCCACGCCCGCTACAGACGCCGAACGCGCTCCTCAGGACCCGGCGGACACCCGGGTGCCGGAAGACCAACCGGATTCGAACGCGCGTACCATTCCGGCTATGGCTGAGACCTCCTTCCCCGGTGACCTGCTCGCCGCCCAGACCCGCCTGCACCAGGCCACCGCAGAGCTTTCGGTGCTGCTACAGTCCCTGCCCTGGTCGGCGGAGCCCATGGAGGGCTGGCCCGGTACCGAACACCCTCATACCGGCGAGGTCACCGGCGGCCGGGCACCGAGCCCGGGATGGACCGATGAGCAGAAGGCCGCCGTTGCCCAGCTGCGCCAGGAGTGCCTCGAACTCTCCGAGACGGTTACGGCCCACCCATACTGGGAGGGCTTCCAGGCCGCTGACGTGGTCAAGGAGCGGATGCGGCTCAAGGCCGCATCCCGCGCCGAGGTGACGGTTACCACGGCGGGCCTGGGTACCGTCGCTTGAGGACGTCGGTCCCGCACGAGACCGGCTGCGGACGCTCAGGAGACGGATGACCGAGCTCGTCAATGCGTCTGCCCGTCGTACGGCGGCCCGTGATGTCGGCCATCGTGGCTGTACGCCGGCCCAACAGCGGCACCGTCACCGACGTCGACAACGGAGAATAGGGGTAGGCCACCATGAGCCTGTTCGGGGACGGCCTGGAGGCCGCGGTGCAGAAGGCGTTCACCCGCCCGGCACCCAAGAGCACGGGCGCGCAGATGCGGTACCTGGTCAGGCAGCTCAAGGGCACCAAGGCGGTCGCCCAGATGCTGCGCATCTCCCAGCGCACCGTCGAGCGGTAGGTGAAGGACCAGATCAAAAAGCCCCGGCACGACCTCGCCGCGCGCCTGGAACGCGAGGTGAGGAAGCGGTGGCAGCCGCAGACCAGAGCCAAGGCCCGGCAGAAGGCGGCCACCACCGGCGGCACCGTCATCGACACCCGTGCCCGCCTCGGCTACACCGCGCCTATCGGGACGACGGACCAGGACCTCATCCGGCACCTCACCGTCGCCCTGCCCCCGATCTACGCCACCCGCCTCTTCGATGTCCAGGAGATCGCCGCCGAAGCACTCAAGGCCGGTGAGAGCAGAGCAAGGGGCACTGCCCGCTGTGGGGAGCGCCGTGGCGCTGTGCTGTTTCCCTATGTTTCTGCGGTTGCGCCGGCCAGGGAGTCGAGGAGCTCTCCAAAGGTGATCTTCTCGCCGTCGTAGTCGAAGGTCATGGCGGCGGCGAGTGCTTCCCACCGGTCGGTGCTGTGCCCGCAGTGGTCCAGCAAGATCTTCAGGGCGACTTCGGGTTCGTGGCGGGCAAGGATTTCGTCAGCCGGGCTCTGGCGAAGGTGCTCCAGGGGGCAGTAGCGGGACTTCACAACGGCGCTATAGGCCTCAGAGACGGAGAGGATCTCACCGGCGGCGGGGGAGTCGAGCCAGGACTGCAGCACGGCCGCGGGGTCGGAGGGCTTGCCGAGTTGATCGTCGTCCAGCAGCCGCACCACACCGACCACACCGTCGCCTTCGTCTTCGGGTACCGGGACGGCGGCCGCCGCTGCCAGAACCAGTAAGGCCAGGTGGAGGTGGCTGTGACGGCGGAGCTGTCCCGGCTGGCGGGCATGCTGGAGTGGCCGGAGATGGCGCCGCGGCTGCTGGCCGACCGGTTCACCGACCGGTTGGAGGAGACCGGCGGCGAGGACCTGGTCGTGCATCCGTTCCCGTGGCTGATACGGCGTGGGCTGGTGCAGCGTCAGGCGTGCTCGGACCGCCGGTGTGATGACGGGATCCGGCTGGACACGCGCGGCGAGTGCGAGATGTGCGGCAACGTGGTGCACATCCGGCGGGCCCGGCGGGCCAAGGTCGCGGCGGAGGTCGAGCGGGAGCTGTCCGGCCTGAGCGCCGGTGAGCGCCGCCGGGTCCTCGAGGAGCGGCTGCGCGAGCAGGTGGCCATCGAGGCGGAATGCCTCGCACGGCGGCAGGAGCAAGCCCGCGTGGAGCAGGCCCGCCGCGAGGCGGCCCGTGCGGCCGCCCGGGAGCAGGCGGAGTGCGAGCGCCAGGAGGCGGCGGCCGCCGAAGCGGCGCGCCAGGCCCTGCCGTGCGAGGACTGCGGGCAGGAGCAGGCGGTTGGGCTGTGCGAGACGTGCGACCACCGCCGGCAGACCGAGGCCCTGATCGGTGAGGCCGGTCTTTTCGCGGCGGCCGAGCAGCACAGCGCCGAGCACCAGGCCGCCGACGCCGAGCGCGCGGTAGAGCCAGGCGAACAACGGACGGGCGCGAGCACGGCCAGGCCCAGGCTGGTGAAGGCCGGGAGCACGTCGCGGAGTCGGGCCCGTACCGGCCCTGGGCCCGCAGTTCGGAGACCGCCCTCTGCCGCTGGGAGCGCCGGGACCCGGGCACGGGAGGACGCCTCCACCACAGATCCACCAGAATTTAGCTCCCCATCACCACTCCCACTCCTTCTTGAACCATCCCGAGCAGAAGGCCACTATCCCCAGCCAGAGTGCAAGTGTCACGATCCAGGTCAGCCGGCTGGTCGAGGCAGTGGCGAAGCCGAGGGCGATGTAGGTGAAGAACCCCAGGAACACTGACACGAAGATCTTGTCTCCAGAGAAGAGCCACCGGATCCTTCCGCTCCCCAGTACAGCCGAGAGCAGCAGGCTGACCCCGAAGGCGATGAGGATCGACGACCAGATCAGGGGCACGACAGACGAGGCAGGGCTGACTTGGGTGCTCTTGCCGCCCACGGTGATCTCATAGAGGTCGCCCCGCCAGACCTTGAACGTTGCTTTGGAACCGCGTCGGGCGGTCTTGTACAACTGGTTACTGACCGCGTGTTCCTCAGTCCTCCCCGAAGCTCGGGCCACGGTCAGCGAAGGGGAACTGCCCTCGGAACCAGCTGTTTTGTCCACGACATGACCGGTCTCCTGGCCAATGCAAGCGTGCTCTGCAGACGGCTGTGTGCCCGGCGCGCAGGGCTGGGCTTTCTCGTACTGAACTCGCTCCTGATACACCCCTATGGCCGGGTGCGCGCCAGCCAGACAGGCCACCACACCGAGTATCAACGCAGCTACTCGCACTGCGATGCGCCGTACCTGCAGCGTCCCGGACGCGCTGAACCCCCGAGGTAGCGGCCTGCGGCGGACCTGCCGTGCACCGGCCAGTTCAGGAAGAGGCACTGGCGGCTTCTTCCAAAGCAGCCGGGTCACTACCCGCGGATCCTGAGTTTTCTTCCTGGTGAGGCGTCGACCACCTGCTGCCTCCCCAGAGGGAGAACTGCTGTCGGCCGGCCGGGGTAAGCCCGAGCTCTGCGAAGCGTGACCTGTCTGCCCCTTCTGGCTGGGTGAAGCGTTGTCCGCGTTGTCCACGACCTCCCCGCGGACAACGCGTTGATCTGTCTCGGCCAGCCCAGTGTCACCTAGCTGCTGACGCAGCAGGTTCAGCTCCTGTGCGTTGGCGTCAAGGTCGTCGGAGATCCGCTCCAGCGTGATCTCGTACTCCTCCAGGGACACCTCCGGCGGCAGTGGGGGCACCTGGGCTTCCTCGTGAACAGCGTCCTCAGGTCGATTCTCAGCGGCGCGCTGCTCGTACTGCTCCAGCCTCCGCTGATACTCCTCGGCACGCTGCTGCGCGACCATCCGAAGGTACTCGGCCTGGTCCCGTTCCCGACGTGCCCGGTCCAGTTCCTCCTGGTACCGCAGTAGTTGGTTTTGAACCTTGTCCCGCTCCGCGCGTACCTGTTCCAGATGCCGACTCTCGGGTTGCTGTTGCGCCAAGGCGTCTCGCTCGATGGTCAGCTCTTCAACCCGGGACCGCAGCGACCCGACGAGCATCAGCAGCACGTGGACGAGATCATTACTACGCCGTAAGGCCTGTTCGGCCTTCAGCTGTCCCTCCCGCGCGGTGGCCAGTTCCTTGTAGGCGTGAACGGCCTCCGCCTCCGCGGACCGCGCCGGAGTCGGTACCAGGCGGCCGCGGCCAGCGCGGGCGCTTGCTGCCTGCTGGCACAGCACCTTGGCCTCCTGCAGCCGCCGCTCCTGCAGCGGCGCGGGCACCCGCGCCTTGATTACCTGCGTGAGCAGTTCCAGGGGCACATCCTTGGCTCCTCGCCGGTACTCCCCCCATAAGGACTTCCTCGCTGCCGGGAAGTGCTCCTCCAACTGTCGGAGAGTCAGTCCCTCGGTCAGCCTGCGCAGAAAGCGTGCCAGTCTGTCCGTCTCCTCTGTGTCCGAAACGGGCTGTACCGGACGTCCGAGCTTGGTCATCCCCCGCCCTTTCCACGGCCAACATGACGTTGTCCGCGCTTCACCTGGGCTTTCGCCACCTCTTCCTAGCGGACAATTGCAGCAGCTCGGGACGCTTCCTCCAACTGCCTCGGACCACACCGAGGGAACTAATCGGAAGGAAGGCACGCTCATGAGCACCTTCGACACCAAGACGCTTCGCCGCCTGCGCCAGGCGATGCTGTTTGCCCTGATGCGCGGTGTCGCCACAGCCGCCGGCGGAGCAGCTGTCACCGCTCTGGTGTGGTGGGCCCAGCACCGGTGAACGGGCACCATCTACGACCCGGATGCCGACCCGCACGTCCAGGGGCAGCTCGCCGCCGCGGCTGCCGCTGGACGTGAAGCCGGGCTACTCGAAGCCGCCCAGGTCGCGGGCCCGCGCCGATGAGCTCGGCGGTCCCGGCAAGCCCGGCGGTGCGCCAGGAGACTTGTACGTCACCGTGCAGCTGCTATTGATCCTCAGCTCTTTCCTCATCCGGGTGCCGTCGTTCGCCACGGACGAGAACGGCGCCGTCCCCGGGCAAGGAAGCAACGCCGTAGAGGTAGGCCAGGTGGTCAGCGTTTCCGGCGAGAGGCGCAGTCAATGGGAGGTTCGGCCAGCCGCTGGCGGCGGGCGGCCTTCTGCGTCGTCAGGCTGCGGTTCGACGGTGAGCGCTGTGCGGGCCCAGCTCAGCGAGATCTCGGGAGCATGCGGCCCGGAGGTGGATGCCGAGCCCACCGCGAGGCGTCGCCGTCGACGACGGAGGTTTTGTGCCAGGTGCGGCAGATGGCGATGACGGCGTCGTATCCGACGGTGAGCGCGGTGAGGCCCAGTGCCATGAGGGAATCACCATCTTGGATGACGTGGGTGAAGTGCAAGGTGGCGGTTGCTATCGCGGGGATGGCGAGGGTGTCGGCAGGACGGCGGGCAGCCTTAATGTTGGTGTACCACCGGGCCCAGACGTCCTTGGGAGGGATCACGCTGAAGCGCCATCCGGGGCTGGTCTGGGGCTGGTCACCTTGGGAGGTGTCGGGCATGAGGGACAGGTTGTTCACGTGCGCTGTCCTTGAGGGGGCGGTCGGCGCGTGGATGGCCGGGTCCAGATGGGGGACTGGTGTGCGGTGATGCCGTCGTGTCTCAGACGTCTTCGTCGAAGTCGAACAGGTCTTCTTCTTCGTCGAGGAAGGCGTCGAGGGGGTTGACCTGCTCGAGGAGGGCGGTTTCCCGGGCGAGGATGCGGCTGACGCGGCGGGCGTCCCAGATGTTGCGGGCGATGACAAGGTTGTCACTGAAGGGGACTTCGCCGGTGACGGCCTTGTACATGTACTTGCTGACTTCCCAGGGCTTTTCCAGGAGGTCACCGTTGTTCTGGAGCCGGGCGATCATTCCGTGGCCGATGGCGACGGGCAGGATCGCGGAGTCCAGGACGTGCTCGGTGAAGTGGACGGCAACGGGCACGGCCCCACTGAGGACGGCCTGGACGATGGCGGCGCTGCTGTCGTAGCGGCCGGAGTCGACATGGGATTCAACCGGGAACCCGGGGGCACCTTGAACTCCATGCCGACCGGGGGCAAGTCGTACTACTACCTCACCGACGCGATCGGCTCCGTCGTCGCGCTCGCCGACGAGACCGGCACCAAGGTGAACAGCTACGCCTACAGCCCCCGAGGCGTCGAGCGTGGCACCACCACCGAGAAGATCTCCCAGCCTTACCGGTTCGCCGGCGGCTTCCAGGACCCGACCGGCCTGTACCACCTCTCGGCCCGCTACTACGACCCCAACATCGGCCGCTTCACCAACCCCAACCCCTCCGGCCAGGCGAAGAACCCCTACCTCTACGCCGAAGGCGACCCCGTCAACCGCATCGACCCGAGCGGCACACTGTCCTTCGGTGATGTTACGGATGCTCTCACCCCGATGGGTGACGTGAAGACTGCTATGGAGTTCGGAGGCGCAGTCAAAAGGGGGGAGTGGGGAGAAGCCGCCGCCATCAGCTTCGGATGGGCTTTCGGTGAGGCCGTGACCACCGCATGTGTAGCTGGCGCCACGGTCGTAGGCGGACCTGTGGCAGGCGAAGGACGCGTGGTCGTAAGCAGTCGCACTCTTCCTGGGGTGGCGATCATTCGCCAGGAAGACCGGAATGAGAAGGATACGAAGGAGGCGTACAAATGCTGCACTATGCAGACTCTTCAGGAAAAGGATCTTGGATCCCTGACGGCTGGGAGATTCCCATATTCCTGGGTTCAATGCTTGTTGTGGTCATCATGGTCGCTGTCGCGCGTTGGCGTCAGAAGTGAGACATGTAAATGAGAAATGAATCGAAGCCACTCCTGCGCATTCTGGCCTACTGCCTCATTGAAACATGGGCTTGTCCGTCCTCGGGTGCCGTGGGATTCAACCTATGCGCAGCACTCATGATCGAGAGTGATCGAAAGTAAATTTCAATCCCTGCGGCTGTCAACTTTTTGCGCATTATGCAACGAGTAAGCTGTCGCGCCACATTTCTCGTGGAGCAATAGTCCAGCGAACGGGCATCACAGGCGGTCTTTTACACCAAGTGAAACGCCCCCTGATTTCCGTGGACGCAATCAGCCGCAACTTCACGAGCGGAGATGCAAGGCCTCATGGCGCCCCGCAGGTCCGCGGCCGCGTAGGTCCGCATGCCGTCCATTCCCCTGAACAGCTTCGGCCAGCGGCTGGCGCGCTGGTACCGTCGCTCGTATGGACCAGAACGGACGCCAGGTTCCGCCCTTCGCGCCGGAGGAGTACGCGCGCGTCGAGGCGGCCGCTCACCTCGCCGGCAAGTCGCCCGAGGACTTCGTTCGCGACGCGGCACTCAAGGCCGCAGAGGACCCGTTCCTCAAGGCCCTCGGTAAGACCCGCGACCGCGTTCCACAGCTCGCCGAAGTCTTCGCCACGCAAGACACTCACGCTGCCGACCCCAACGGCGCCTGGCCCGACCCCGCGCCCATGGGCAGCCGCGACCTGCGCGAGAGCCAGCAGCACGGTCACGCCGCGTGACGCGGTTCCTCACGCCACAGGAGCTTCTGCAGATCGCGCAGACCCTCCCGGGCGACCCGGCCTGTCTCGATCTCGGTGTGCTGGACGCCGTCTGCGCCCGGGTCCAGGCCCACTACATGGGACGCGACGTGTACGCCAGCGACTGGCTCAAGGCCGCGGCCATGCTGGAGACCATCGCCCTGCACGAACCGCTGGAGGCGAAGAACGAGTTCTTCGCCTGGCTGGTCGCCGAGACCTACCTCAACACCAACAGCATCACGCTGCACTACGAGCCGGAGGACGCCCTCGCGCTCGTGATGCGCGCCAAGCACAAGGGCGCCCGCGTGCAGGAGGTCGCCTCGCAGCTGCGCGCCTGGTCCACCACCGGCTGAGGCCGAGAAACCAGCCGAGGTTCTCGCGGCCTCGGTATCGCCCCGTCTGCACGACCCTGGACGACGGGCCTGACCGCACCCGACCGTTCAGGCATCGGTGGTCTGGAGGTGGACCAGGCCACCCCGGTTCTCCTCGCCCGCCGTGATGTGGCAAGAGCTTCCTTAGCGTGCTTAGTCACGTGGTGTTGGCACGCCGCGAAGCGTAGTCCGGAGGACGCGGGCGGATGAGGCGATGTCCCGATCGGGGGGTACGGGACGGTGGCCCCGATAAACTTAGGCTTCTGGCCCGCCCGGGGGCCTGTACCCCCGGAGCTCTGCTCCGGATCCAGGGACGAAGGCGCCATAGCTCCACCGGGCACCCTCTTCAATGAAAGGCCGCACGGTGGGCAGGGGTAACGCAGCCAGAGGCTCGTACTGGGGTCGCCGTACGGCGGTACGCTCCCTGGGAGGAGCGCGCCGGTTCGGACGAGGGCCGGGACGAGCCCACTTCCCCCGTACCCGGCGACAGGACGGCGCCCAGACGTGATCATCGCTGTAGCAGGTGCGGTCGGCGGCATGGGCCGCACCATGACCGCTCTCGGTCTGGCCAGCGCCGCCGCGGCAGAGGCACACGACACCGTGCTGGTCGACGGCGACCCCCGCAACCACGACGCTGCGGCCGCCGCGCGGAGCGTCACCGCGCTGGCTGAGATGCTCGGCCGCACCCCGCCGTTGCGGGTGCTTCCCCTCGACTGGGAGGAGACAGTCCGCTGGGCCCGCGGTGAGAGCCGCTCAGGGCAGGTGAGCATTCTCGACTTGTCCAGCGTCAACCAGGAGGCGGTCCTCGCCGTCGCCCAGGCGGTCGTCGTTCCGGTGCCCGAGAGCGACCGGAAGGTGCTGAGCTCGCTGTTCCCCACTCGCTTCCAGATGGTGGCGGCGGAGAACGGCGCCCCCTGCTTCGCCCTGGTGCACAGCGTCAGCCCGCGGGTCGGCGTTCTCGACGACGAAGTCCCGGACAATCACGTGCAGATGCTGCGTGCGCGGATTCCCTATTCCAAGCGGATCCGTCAGATCTTCGGCACCGGCAGCCCGTGGGACAGCGACTGGGCGCTGTTCGCCAAGATGTTCGCTCCGGCGTGGGCCGAGCTACGCGAGCGCCTCAGCCTGCCCGGCCCTGCCGGCGCGGGCTCGGCGTAGAGGTAGCAGAGCGGAGAAGTGTCACCTCGCCCGGGTCTCGGCCGACGTCAACCCCGCCCGTGCATCGCAGCCGGACAACATCCGTGAATACCGCTGGTGGTTAGTGGCTGAGCTGCGCGGCACGGCCGAGACCATCTACCCACTCGGGCTCGCCGACCTGATCGCCGGCGCCAGGGAGCACCCGTGCGCCCAGTGGACTTGACCGGGTGCGCGTTCCCCGCCCGTGGGGCGGAGCAGTCGTCGGCGCGCCTGGCAACGGTGCGACTGCCGCTCGCTCAGGAGTGGGTGCATCCAGAGGATCATTCAGGTGGGCTCGGGCGGGTCGACGGCGAACTCGTAGGCCACTTCCCAATGGCGGTCCGGGACGACGATGTCGGCCGTTTCCACGGCGCGGCCGTCGCTGGCGTAGTACGTCCGCTCGATCGCCAGGACCAGATCGCCGGTACTCAGGGCGAGCAGGGCCGCCTGTTCGTCAGTGGCGCGCGCAGGACGTGGAAGCTCCAGCCAGCTTTCGACGTCGATGCCGATGGAGCGCATCCGCTCGACCACACCCTTGCCGGCAAGCGGGCCCATCTCCGGAAGCAGGATGGGTGTGTCGCCGGTGATGGCCATGGGCTCCCAGCTGGTGGAGATCTGGGCGGGCTTTCCGTCGGCGAGGAACTCGTAGGTGGTGCGCACCGTCGGGTCGCCGGGCTGGATACCGAGGCGCCGGGCGATGCTCTGCGGGGCCGGTGTGCGGGCCTCGGAGGACGCCTCCCAGGTGCCGCTGCTGCCGATCTCTGACATGTCGGCTCGGAACGGGCTGCCGCCGCGGCGTTCCCGGTGCCGGGAACGGATCATTCGGCGTCGCTCGCGCGGCGGGGTCACGTAGGTTCCGGAACCTGCGCGGCCTTCGAGGAGCCCTTCGACGATCAGCCGCTCTACGGCCTTCTGCATGACGTTGGGGCCCACGCCGTAGTGCTGGGCGAGCTGGGCGCGGGAGGGCAGTTTGGCGCCGACCTCCCATTCGCCTGCCGCGAGTCGGCGTCTCAGGTCGCTCGCGACCACCTGGTGCGGCGGCGGCTCGGCGTTGCCCATGCGCGGACTCCGTAGTGGTCGGCGGCTGTCCCGGTTTCTGCCTTTCGATTGACAAGTTAATGCATCAGGTACAGGCTGATGCATTAACTGCACTGTAAGTGATCAAGCGTGTGCGGGGGAGATCCGTGAGCTCGCCGACGACCAGGGCCACCGCGATCGCCTCCATGCTCAGTAGGTGTTTTTGATCCCTGGCCGTGAGGTGTGTTCGGCTGGATGATCTGGCGTGTGGGGGCTGACGGGACGGCTCGGCGGTACTGCCGGGAATGTGGTGATCCGCTGTCGCAGACGATGGCGGCAGAGGCGGTGTTCTGTTCGGGTCGGTGCAGGTCACGGCGGTGGCGGAGACGACAGCAGACCCGTGAACGGGTTATAGCGATGCAGCGGGGTGAGCAGGCTGAGTGCCCGGTGTGCGGCCGGTCCTGGACGGTGGGGGTGGAGCGGTCGAGGGCGGCGGTGTATTGCTCGGACCGTTGCCGGGTGCGGGCTTGTCGTCAGCGGCGGGCGTCACGGAACGGCGTTACGGAAACGCCATAGCCGAACGCCTCGCGGGCACCTCGAACACCCCTTGTTTGTCAGGGTAGTTGACGCGGACCACCGAGCGCTTCGAGCGCCCCCGGTTCACGCTCTGTCCCGGTGTGTCGCGCCTGCGTCACGGTGGACGGTGACCGGGGCCGGCGCCCCATTGACCGGTCACGTTGTGGTGGCCGAGCCGGGCCCGGGTGAGGGCGGTGGTCGTCATGACCGACGTGACCGACCGGATCGGGAACGTCACCCGGCAGCGTTACGAACAGCTCGTCACCCAGGCGAAGGACCTGATCGCGCAGGTCGCCCGCGCGCAGTTCGCCCTGGGCGACATGGCGCTGGAGATCGAGCCGATGAGGTCGGTGGGCGGGTCGATGCCGAACGGCACGGATGACTTGTTCACGGTGACGGAGTCGTTGCAGATGTTCGCGGACGACATCGGTGTCGAGCGGCGCACTGTGGAGGACTGGCGCTACACCGCCAACCGGTGGCCGCAGGAACGTCGCAAGGAGGGGGTGTCGTTCACAGTCCACCGCATCCTGGCCTCGGTGGTCGACGAGGACGAGCGATGGGCGGCGATCGAGGACGCGCCGTTCAACCCGCGTACGGGAGCTCGGCAGTGGACGCCTGATGGCGCGAAGCGGGTCGTCGGCCAGCGGGTCGACCGCCCGGTGACGGTGGATGAGAAGGTCCAGGCCGTGGCCGACCTGACCCGGGATGACGAGGTCGCCGCCCAGGTCGCCACCGACCTGCTGAAGCGGCCGGCGGTGACCGAGCACGTCACCCCGGCCGAGCGGGTGCGGGTTGTCACGGAACTGACCAGGGACGACACGGTCGCAAAGGAGGTCACCACCAGCCTGTTGCGCCGTCCGGCGGTCGCCCGGACGGCGATGCGCGACGACACCACCCGGATGCTCGTCAACCGCGCGCAGTTCGACAACTCCAACGAAACGCGCGAGCGGATCCGGGAGCGCACACCGGCCGTCCGCGCGATCGAGCACACCATCGAATACCTCGACCTGGTCGGCTCCTGTCACGGCTTCGTTGCCACGCTGGGCAGGCTGGTCCCGCAGCTGCGTGGACAGGAGTTCACCGAGGACGAGCGCGAGACCGTCCGGCGGCAGATCGGCCGGGTTCGTGCGGCGGCGGACTGGCTCGAAGGAGCCCTCGACAACGGCGAGTTCACCCTGGACGAGCAGCTCGTGCAGCTCCTCAAAGGCGAGGAGTAGCCGTGTCCCGGCGCCGGGAGGCCCGGCCGCTGGCCGAGCACTACGGCGACCTGGTCCGCGTCGCCCTGATGGAAGCACGCCCCGCCGGCCTGCACACCTACCAGCTCATGGCCGCCACTCGCCTGACCCGCTCGCAGGTCGGCCGCGGCATCCGGCACGTCCGCGACGTCGTCGCCGCGGAGAACCTAACCCCGATCACATGGACCCGCCCGGACGGCTACATGTTCTCCGACGACCCTGCCGACTGGATCGAGTACGACAAGCGCCAGTTCCGCCAGATTCTCGGCCGACTCACCCGGGTGATCACGGGCACGCTCGACCCGCACCTGGCCCGCTACCCCGACGACGAATGGGCCCAGCTCGCCACCGCCCAGCTCACCGGTGTCCGCGCCACCCTCGCCCAACTCTCCAAATAGCCCTCGCCGCCGATCACCTCTGCCGAGCCCGCCATGCCCGCTGCCTCCCGTCGCCGCCGCTACCCCTCTGACACCTCCGTCGCCGAATGGGCCCTGCTGGAACCCCTGCTGCCTGTCCCTGCCTGCCAGACCAAGACCGGCGGACACCCGGAAAAGTGGCCCCGGGCGGGAGATCGTCGACGGCATCCGCTACGTCGTCGACAACGGCGCGAAGTGGCGGGCCCTGCCTGCGGATTTCCCCCCGTGGGAGACGGTTTACGGGTTTTTCTGGAGGTGGAACCGGGCCGGGGTCGTCACCTACATTCGTGACCAGCTCCGCCGGAGGATCCGTACCGGCAAGGGCCGCTGCCCCCACCCGGTGACACTGATCGTCGACTCCCAGTCGGTCAAGGGCGCCTCCACCGTCGGCAAGGACAGCCGCGGTTACGACGCCGCCAAGAAAATCAACGGCCGCAAGCGACATATCACCGTGGACACGCTCGGCCTGCCCGTGATGATCACGGTGACGCCCGCCGACATCCAAGACCGCGACGCCGCCCGCGACGTCTTCTGGCGCCTGCGCCTCACCCAGCCACAGATCACCCAGGTCTGGGCCGACCGCGGCTACGCCGGCGAACTCGTGGACTGGGCCCGCGACCGACTCTGGCTCACCCTGCGCATCGTCTCCCGGCCCAAGGGCACCAAGGGCTTCGTCGTCCTGCCCCGCCGGTGGAAAGTCGAGCGCACGATCGGCTGGTGCATGAACGCCCGCCGCAACGCACGCGACTACGAACGCTGGCCCCAGCACTCCGAAGCACACCTGAACTGGGCGCTCATCACCATGATGACTCGGCGTCTCACCCGCAAGAGCCCCCGCACCGACACTTGGTCGAGGAAGCCACGGGCCACTCAGGGCTGATTCCATACAAGCGTATAGCGCCAGAACAACCGTCGTCGCAGCCGTGCGCCAGGGAGGACGTCTCTGGCTTCACGGACGATGTCGTCAAAGGTCATGTCCGCTGAGCGAGTAGGGGCCGTCATGGAGACGGGCCGCTGCGAGGGGCGGCCCTTGTTCTTCAGCCAGCCCATGGCAGCGTTGCCCGGAATGGCGACAGCACCGAGCAGGTGGTCCACGGGGGTCTGGGCGCGAGACAGGCCGACGATCACCAGTGTCCCTCCCGGAGCCAGATGACGGCGGAAACGGGTGAGCGCCAGGGTGAACGGCAGGTGGTGGATCGTGGCGACGCACGTGATGACGTCATAAGGACCGGCAGGAAGCTCGGCT
The DNA here is from genome assembly GCF_040303825.1 of Streptomyces sp. NPDC094143. Taxonomy (NCBI): domain Bacteria; kingdom Bacillati; phylum Actinomycetota; class Actinomycetes; order Kitasatosporales; family Streptomycetaceae; genus Streptomyces; species Streptomyces sp. NPDC094143. Next base: position 488 of record NZ_JBEOTZ010000077.1, on the reverse strand, counting down.
ATTGCATCCGCGACGGTGAAGGTGACGGGGAGCCCGGAAGGAGTCAGTTTCTGGGCCTGGGCCGTGATCACCGGATCGGAATCGACGGCCTGCACAGCATCGGCTCGTCCGGCCAAGAGCCTTGCAAGATCACCGCTGCCGGAACCGACGTCCAGGGCGTGGTCGAAGCGCCTCGGCAACTGGCGCAGGATCCAGCGGTGGTAGTGGGCGTTGTGATCCCAGGGATAAGCGGCGTTGAACCGTTCAAGAGCCCGCAGGACACGAGGCGACAAGATCTTCATCGCCCCAGTCCATCAAGTCCCTGCGGCATGCACACCCTGTTCCGGAACAAAGATCACTCGCTCTCGGGCTGCCGGACGCAGCCCGAGGAAGCGAGTAGAAAAACACCTACTCAGCTTGTTCTTTAACCTCGGGCTGGGCCCCTGCCACTGGCCCGCTCGCGGGCCAGTGGCAGAGTGAGCCGGGTGATCGGACGCCTGTACACCGTT
>NZ_JBEOTZ010000076.1:0-15440 GCF_040303825.1 Streptomyces sp. NPDC094143 | reverse complement strand
CGCCCACAGACTCTCCGGAGAGTCGACGCCGCCGGGGAAACGGCAGGCCATCCCGACGATCGCCACCGGCTCGTCGGTGACGGCGGCTGCGGCAGCGGTGGCCGTGACGGCGGTGTCGGTGTCGCCGAAGAGTTCGTCGTGCAGGTGGCTGGCGAGGGCCTGCGGTGTCGGATGGTCGAAGACCACCGTCGTCGGAAGCGTGAGACCGCACGCGGCGGCGAGGGTGTTGCGCAGCTCGACCGCGATCAGCGAGTCGACGCCCAGGTCGCGGAACGCCCGCTCCGCACCCACCTGTTCGACCCCGGCGTAGCCGAGGGCCGCCGCGGCACGGGTGCGCACCTCGGCCAGCAGCTCGTGCCGACGCCGTTCGGGGGTCAGGCCGGCGAGGCGGTCACGCAGGCCGGTCGCGGCCGGGGTGGTGCGGGCCTCGGCCGGACGGCCGTAGACCTCGGTGAGCAGCGGGCTGGGGCGGACGGCGGTGAAGGCGGCGCCGAAGCGGTCCCAGTCGATGTCGGCGACCAGCGGCGCGGCGTGGTCCCCGGCGGCGTGGAGGGCGAGGGCCTCCAGGGCCCGGTCCGGGTCGAGCAGGCCGACACCGCCGCGCACCTGGCGGTCCTCGGCGTCGGCGTCGGCCGCCATGCCGCCACCGGCCCAGGGCCCCCACGTGATCGACGTGGCGGGCAGGCCCTCGGTCCGCCGCCGCTCGGCCAGGGCGTCCAGCCACGCGTTGGCGGCGGCGTAGTTTCCCTGCCCGGCCGAGCCGACGGTGCCGGCGAACGAGGAGAACAGGACGAAGGCGGACAGGGCGCGGTCGCGGGTCAATTCGTCGAGATGCCGCGCCCCCGTCGTCTTGGCCGCGAACACGGAGCGGAAGGCCTGCGGGCCGAGGCCGTCGAGCACGCCGTCGTCGATGACGCCGGCCGTGTGGACCACGGCGTCCACCGGGTGAGCGTCGAGCAGTTCCCGGACCGCCTCACGGTCCGCCAGGTCGACGGCGGCGAACGTGACGTCGCTGCCCAGACGGCGCAGGTCCTCGGCGAGGGCCTCCGCGCCGGGCGCCTGCGCGCCCCGTCGGCTGACCAGGAGGAGGTGCGCGGCTCCCTGTCGTGCGGCCCAGCGGGCCACTCGGGCGCCCAGCGCACCGGTGCCGCCGGTCACCAGGACGGTTCCGGTCGGCTGCCAGGTCGCATCCGCGGAGGGAGCGGCGGGGGCCAGCCTGCGGGCGAAGGCGCCGGCGGCGCGGACGGCGACCTGGTCCTCGCGCGGGTACGGGCCCGTCGTGCCGTCGGCGAGCAGGGCGACGAGCCGCGCCGCGGAACGCTGGTCCAGCGTCGGCGGAAGGTCGGCGAGCCCGCCCCAGCGGTCGGGGTGCTCCAGGGCGGCGACACGGCCCAGGCCCCAGACGGCGGCCTGCGCGGGGTCGGGTGCCGGATCGTTCGCGTCGGTGGCCACGGCGCCCCGCGTGAGCGCCCACAGCGGAGCGTCGACACGGGCGTCGCCGAGGGCCTGGAGAAGCAGTGCGGTGGCGGGCACGCCCGCGGGCACGTCGTCCACCGAGTCGCTGCGCGCCGGCGCGGAGAGAATCGCGGTGACCGGGCCGTCCCCGACGGCGGCGGCGATACGGCCCGCCAGCTGGGCCCGCGTGTCGAGGGGGTGGTGGTCCACGGTGGCCACGTCGGCACCCGCGTCGAGCAGCGCGGTGGTCAGCGCGCCGTCCCATCCGTCGTCACCGTCCAGGGACGAGGGCCGGACGAGCAGCCAGCGCCCGGGCAGCCGCGACGTTTCCGGCAGCCCCTGGACCGGGGTCCAGACGACGTGGTGATGTGGCCCGGAAGGAACGAGCGCGGCACCGTCGTCGGCGTACGAGCGCTCCAGCCAGTAGCGGTCGCGGCGGAAGGCGTAGGTCGGCAGCTCGACGACGCGGGCGCCCGGAAGCAGTGCGGGCCACGACACCGCCGCCCCGTGCAGGTGCAGCCGGGCGAAGGCACCGATCAGGTTGCGGGCTTCGGTGCCCTGCTTGCGCTGTGCGGGCAGGAAGAGCAGCCCGCGGTCGTCGGTTACGCAGGCACGGGCCAGCGCCGTCAGGGTGCTGTCCGGGCCGATCTCCAGGAACCGCGTGACACCCTCCGCCGCGAGGGCGGCGACACCGTCGGCGAACCGGACGGCCTCGCGGACGTGCCGCACCCAGTACTCGGCGGTAGTCAACTCCCCCTCGACCGCGAGCTGTCCGGAGACGTTCGAGACGACCGGGAGGGACGGAGCGGCGTAGGTGATGCGCTCGGCGACCTCACGGAACTCCGCCAGCATCGGCTCCATCAGCGGCGAGTGGAAGGCGTGGGAAACGCGCAGGCGGGTCGTGCGGCGGCCCTGCGCGGCCAGCTCGTCGGCGACCTCGGACACAGCCGCCTCGGCGCCCGCGATCACCACGGCGCGAGGTCCGTTGACCGCCGCCACCGACACCTCACGCCCCTCCAGCAGCGGCAGCACCTCCTCCTCGGCGGCCTCCACCGCCACCATCGCCCCACCCGACGGCAACGCCTGCATCAACCGGCCCCGGGCTGCCACCAGCGTGCAGGCGTCCTCCAGGGACAGCACCCCGGCCACATGCGCAGCAGCGATCTCACCGATGGAGTGCCCGCCGACGAAGTCCGGGCGCACACCCCACGACTCCAGCAGCCGGAACAACGCCACCTCGACCGCGAACAGCGCCGGCTGCGTCCACTCCGTACGCCCCAGACGCTCCACGTCGTCACCGAAGACGACGTCCTTCAGCTCGCCGCCCACGTGCGCGCACACCGCGTCGAAGGCCTCCGCGAACACCGGGAACGCCTCGTACAGCTCACGCCCCATACCGGGACGCTGCGCACCCTGACCCGAGAACAGGAACGCGATCTTGCCCGCTTCCTGCGCGGTGTCGGTGAAGACGTCCGCAGCGGCATCGCCGCGGGCCAACGCCTCGACGGCGGACAGGAGTTCCGAGCGGTCGGCGCCCACGACCGCGGCACGGTACGGGTGTGCGGTGCGGGTGGTGACGAGGGACGCGGCCAGGTCGTAGGAGTCGGCGTCCGGCCGGGTGGTGAGGTGGTCGGCCAGGCGGCGGGCCTGGGTGCGCAGGGACTCCTCGTCGCGGGCGGACAGGACCCAGGGCAGTACCGGAAGGCTCGCCCGCGGAGTCCGGTCGGCCCGGTCGGTGTGGTCGGTCCGGTCGGTCCGGTCGGTGCCGTCCGCCTCTTCGGCCGTCGGCTGCGGGGCTTGTTCGACGATGACGTGGGCGTTGGTGCCGGAGACACCGAAGGCGGAGACGCCGACGCGGCGCGGGTGGTCCGTCTCCGGCCAGTCGTGGGCGTCGGTGAGGAGCCTCACGTGGCCGGCGGTCCAGTCGACGTGGGTCGAGGGCCGCTCGGCGTGCAGTGTGGGGGGCAGTACGCCGTGGCGCAGGGCGAGGACGGACTTGATGACGCCGACGACGCCGGCGGCGGCCTGGGTGTGGCCGAGGTTGGACTTGGCCGAGCCGAGCAGCAGGGGACGGTCGGCGGGACGGCCCTGGCCGTAGGTGGCCAGCAGCGCCTGCGCCTCGATCGGGTCGCCGAGCGCGGTGCCGGTGCCGTGGGCCTCCACGGCGTCGATGTCCGTGACGGGGAGTCCGGCGTTGGCCAGGGCGGCGAGGATGACGCGCTGCTGGGACAGGCCGTTGGGCGCGGTCAGGCCGTTGGAGGCGCCGTCCTGGTTGACGGCGCTGCCGCGGACGACCGCCAGCACGGGGTGGTTGTTGCGGCGGGCGTCGGAAAGGCGCTCCACGACGAGGATGCCGGCGCCCTCGGCCCAGCCGGTGCCGTCGGCTTCGTCGGAGAACGCCTTGCAGCGGCCGTCGCCTGCGAGGCCGCCCTGCCGGGCGAACTCGGTGAAGGCGCCGGGGCTGGACATGACGGTGACACCGCCGACGACCGCCAGGGAGCACTCGCCGGACCGCAGCGACTGGGCGGCCAGGTGGAGGGCGACCAGGGAGGAGGAGCAGGCGGTGTCGACGGTGACGGCGGGGCCCTCCAGGCCGAGGGTGTAGGCGACACGGCCGGAGAGGACGGACATGGAGTTGCCGGTGAGGAGGTGACCGCGGACGTCCTCGGGCACCTCGGTCAGGCCGGAGGTGTAACCCTGGTCGCTGCAGCCGACGAAGACGCCGGAACGGCTGCCGCGCAGGGCGGCCGGATCGATGCCCGCGCGTTCGAGGGATTCCCAGACCACTTCGAGCAGCAGGCGCTGTTGCGGGTCCATGGCCAGGGCTTCGCGCGGGGAGATGCCGAAGAAGGCGGGGTCGAAGCGGTCGGCGTCGTGGACGAAGCCGCCCCGGCGGTGGCCGGAGTCGGTGCCGGGGACGGTGGGCCAGCCGCGGTCGGCGGGCCAGTCCGTCACCGCGTCGGTTCCGGAGACCAGCAGGTTCCAGAAGTCGTCCGGGGTGCGCACGTCTCCGGGCAGCCGGCAGCTCATGCCGATGATGGCGATGGGCTCCTGTTCGCGGGCCTCCAGCTGCCGCAGCTTGCGGCGGGTGGTGTGGAGATCGACGGTGACCCGCTTGAGGTAGTCCCGAAGCTGCGCTTCATTCGTCATGGACTGCCCCCATGCTGTTCGGTTCGGTGACGGTGGTGCCGCGTGGAGGCCCGGGTGCCGGGCCGGGGCGCCCGATGGGGCCCCGCCGGTGGTGATCTCCTCGTGCGGTGGGGACAGCATGACCCGCGCGGTCACCCGATTCCGGTCCCCGGCGGGGTTGTTTGGGGAAACCCTTGGAAATCGTCCGCGGTTCGCTGTTCGCGCAGGCCGGGGCGTCGGCCGGAGCACGGCCGTGTCGCTCTACGGCCGTGGGCGCGAGCGGAGTTGGGGCCGGGACCGCTGCGGCCGGGTGCGGGGGTCACCCCTCAGAGGAGGTCGGCCGTGGGAGACGTGACCGGCCCGGGAGCACGGCGGGCGATCCGTCCGGGCGAGGCCCACGCACCCGCCGGTGATCGGGCACAGCAGGACGCAGCCCGGCGGGCGGACCGTCCCGCCGGGGCTAAGCCACCGCACCCACCCGGTGATCGGGCACAGGAGGACGCGGGAAGACGCAGCCCGGCGGACGATCCGGCCGGGGCGGGGACCCTGCGGTCGGCCGCGGGGAGGTGTGACGCCCCGGAGCTGCCGCCGGCCGCCGGCGGTCAGCCGTAGGGCGGGGGAACGCCCCGGGTGAGCGCGGTGCGCAGGACCGCGAAGGTGTCCCGCAGGGCGACCAGTGCCTCCGGGACGCGCCAGGCGGAGCGGTCGCGCAGACCGACCGCGTTGGAGATGGTGCGGATCTCCAAGAACGGTGTGCCGTGCCCGGCGGCGGCCTCGGCGGCCCCGAACCCCTCCATCGCCTCGGCGGCGGCGCCGTGGCGTTCCCGCAGTACGGCGGCGCGTTCGGCGGTGCCGGTGGCGGTGGAGACGGTCAGGACGGGTGCGTGGACGGCTCCGAGCCCGCGGGCGACGGCCGCGGCGAGGTGGGGCGCGCAGGTGTGTGCGGTGGTGCCGAAACCGAGGGCGTCGACGGGCAGGAACCCGTCGGGCGAGTCGGCTCCCAGGTCGGCGGCGATGACCCGGTCGGCGACGACGACGGAGCCGAGGGCCGCGACGGGGGCGAACCCGCCCGCGATGCCGGCGGAGACGACCAGGTCGTAGGGTTCGCCGCGGGCGGCCGCCGCGGTCAGCGCGGTCGCGGTGCTCGCCGCCGACGCGGCCGGTCCGACGCCCCCGGCGACGAGGTCGGCGCGGACCGGCCGGTGACCGGGACCGTCGCCGCCCGTCGTCACGCGCACGGCGTCCCGCCCTGACGGCGCGGGCACGGGCCGTGAGGACGTGGCGGCGGGACCGAACCCGCGGGCCGCGGCGTCGCGTTCGGCGGCGACCGCGGTGACGACGAGGACACGGACACCGCTCATGAGGAGAACTGCACCTGTCCGTGGTCCCCGATCACGAGGCGGTGGGTGGCGGGCAGCCGGGGCGCGAGGGTGACCTTGACGTTGCGTCCGACGAGGGACGCCTCCACGCGGCGGATGCGGTCGAAGGAGGACTCCCGCAGGACGATGGAGTACTCGATCTCGCTGTGGCTGATCAGGCACTCCTCGGCGACCGACGTGGACGGTCCGATGTAGGAGTCGGTGACGACGCTGCCCGCGCCGATGATGGCGGGACCGACGATGCGGGAGCGCCGGACCTGGGCCCCGGCCTCGATCCTGACCCGTCCGATGATCTCGCTCTCGTCGTCCACGCATCCGTCGACGCGGGGCTGGAGGCGTTCCAGGAGCGTGCGGTTGACCTCCAGCATGTCGGTGACGTTCCCGGTGTCCTTCCAGTAGCCGGTGATGACCGTGGAGCGCACGGTCATCCGCCGGTCGATCATCCACTGGAGGGCGTCGGTGATCTCCAGCTCGCCGCGGGCGGAGGGCCGGATGGCGCGGACGGCGTCGTGGACGACAGGGCTGAACAGGTAGACGCCGGCGACGGCGAGGTCGCTGCGCGGTGTCCGCGGCTTCTCCTCGAGTTCGACGACGTTGCCCTGGTCGTCGGTCACGGCCACGCCGAAGGCGGTGGGGTCGCTGACGCGGGTGAGCAGGATCTGCGCGTCGCAGGGGTTCTTGCGGAACTCGTCGACGACGTCGCTGATGCCGTCCAGGACGAAGTTGTCGCCGAGGTACATCACGAAGTCGTCGCCGCCGAGGAAGGACCGGGCGATGAGGACCGCGTGGGCGAGACCGAGGGGTTCGCTCTGCGGGATGTAGGTGATGTCGAGGCCGAAGGCGGAACCGTCGCCGACCGCGGCCTGGATCTCGGCGGCGGTGCTGCCGACGATGACGCCGACCTCGGTGATGCCGGCGGCGGCGATGGATTCCAGTCCGTAGAAGAGGATCGGCTTGTTGGCGACCGGGACCAGTTGCTTGCTGGACGTGTGGGTGATCGGTCGCAGTCGCGTACCGGATCCCCCCGCGAGCACAAGAGCCTTCACTGTTCCATCCAAATGACAAGGGGCGGACGGCCGGCGGGGCTGGGGGTTCCCGGCCGTGTGGAGCGGATCGGTGGGCGGGGACGCCCGCGGTCGTGCGGGCGCCGGGTCATGTTCGGGTCGTGGGGCGGATCGGGCGGTCTGCGGGTCGGAGTCGGGATCGGGATCGGGATCGAAGTCGGCGTGCGGGCCGGGGCCGCCGCGACGGGAGCTGGTCCGCGCCGCGGCGGCCGGAGGCCGGTGCTCAGGCGTCGTCGAGGTCGCCCTCCAGGAAGGCGCGGAGTTCCTCGTCGGAGACCTCGTCGGTGAGTGCGTCCGGGCCCTGTCCCGGCGCCGGGGCCGGCGTCGGGACCGGGGCCGGGACCGGTGCCGGGGCGCCGTCGAGCCGGTCCAGGAAGTCGCGCAGCCGCACCCGCAGCCCCGCGTGGAGGTCCGGGTCCGCCAGCGCCTCCGCGAACCGCGCCTCCAGTTGCTCCAGCCGGTCTGCGGCGGCCGGGGAGGCGGTAGGCGGTTCGGCGGGGGTCATCCGCTCCAGCAGGTGGGCGGCGAGCCGCTCGGGGGTGGGGTGGTCGAACATGAGCGTCGCCGGCAGCCGTACGCCCGCGAGCGTGCCGAGCCGGTTGCGCAGTTCGACGGCGGTCAGGGAGTCGAAGCCGATGTCCAGGAAGCCTCGCTCGGGATCGAGGGAGTCGGGGGTGTCGTGGCCGATGACCAGGGCCGCCTGGGCGAGCACGGCTTCCAGTACGGCACTGTGGCGGGCGCCTGCGTCCAGCCCGGCGAGGCGTTCGCGCAGGCTGTCCCCGGCGGTGGCGGTGGCCGGCGCGGCGGGGGCCGTACGGGCCGCCTGCCGGGCGCGGGCGGGAACGAGGTCGCGGAGCGGGTCGGGCACCGCACCGTCCGGCCCGCGCAGCGCGCCGGTGTCCAGGTCCGCGGGGGCGAACCAGGCCTGGGTGCTGCGCAGCGCCGTGTCCAGCAGGGCGAGCGCGTCGGCCGTCTCCATGGGGCGCAGGCCGCTGCGGGCGATGCGGCGCAGGTCGGTCTCGGCCAGGGTGCCGGTCATTCCGCTGCGCTCCGCCCACAGCCCCCAGGCGAGGGACTGCACGCGGCGTCCGGCGGCGGTACTGCGGGCGGCGAACGCGTCGAGGAAGGCGTTGGCGGCCGCGTAGTTCGCCTGACCGGCCCCGCCGAGGGTGCCGGCGAGGGAGGAGAACAGGACGAGCGCGGCGCCGGTGTCGCGGGTCAGTTCCGCCAGCAGCAGGGACGCGTCGGCCTTGGCGCGCAGCACGGTGTCCAGACGTTCCGGGGTGAGCGACTGCACGATGCCGTCGTCGAGGACGCCGGCGGTGTGCACGACCGCGGTCAGCGGCCGGTCGTCGGGCACCTGGGCGAGCAGGGCGGTCAGGGCGTCCCGGTCGGCCACGTCGCAGGCGGCGACGGTGACGCGGGCGCCGTGAGCGCGCAGTTCCTCGCACAGTTCGGTCATGCCCTCGGCGGCGGCGCCGCGCCGTCCGGCCAGCAGCAGCGAGCGGGTGCCGTGCGCGGTGACCAGGTGGCGGGCGATCCGCCGGGCCAGGACGCCGCCGGCGCCGGTGACGAGCACCGTGCCGTCGCCGACGGCGTCGGGCGCGTCTGTGTCGGGCGTGGCGCGGGTCAGCCGGGGGACCAGGGCGGCTCCGTCCCGCAGTGCGGTCTCGCTGTCCTCGCCGGCCAGGGCGGTGGGCAGCAGGGCCAGGGAGGCGGCCGTGCCGTCGTGGTCGACGAGCGCGAACCGGCCGGGGTTCTCCGTCCGCGCCGCACGGACCAGGCCCCATACGGCGGCGTGCGCGGGGTCGGTGCGGGAGGCGTCGCCGAGACCGGTGGTGACCGCGTGGCGGGTCAGCAGGACCAGCCGGGAGGCGGCGAGGGCGTCCTGCGCGAGCCACTCGGTCACCAGCCGCAGCGCGTGCTGGGTGGCCTGCCGGGCGGCGGTGGCGGGGTCGGTGTCGTCATCGGGCGTCGGCACGACGGCCAGCACGGTGCGCGGTGCGGCGGTCCCGGTGGTCGCCGCGGCCAGCGCGGCCGGATCGGCGTACCGCACGGCTTGGGCCAGGACCGGGTGGCCGGCGAGGTCCGCCGCCGGGCCCACGAGGTGCGACGGGGCGAAGGGGCCGGACGGTCCGGCCGGGGCCGCAGGGGTCCAGCGGAGGGTGTGCAGCGCGCCGGCGCCCGCGGTGGCCGGCAGGGCCGCGGTGTCCACGGCCCGCAGGGCGAGCGTGCCGATCTCCGCGACCGGCGCCCCGGTGCCGTCGAGGAGCGTCACCCGGTGGGTGTGCTCCCCGGCCGGCACGAGCCGCACCCGCAGGGCGTCGGGCCCGGCGGCGTGCGGGGTGACGTCCTGGAAGGCGAACGGCAGCACGGTGCCCGTGCCGTCGGTGACGGTGAGGGCCACGGTGTGCAGGGCCGCGTCGAGGAGGGCGGGGTGGATGCGGAACCGGTCCGTGCCCTGGAGGTGTTCGCCGTCCTCGGGGGCGATCTCCGCGTACACCGTGTCGCCGTCGCGCCAGGCGGCGCGCAGCCCGCGGAAGGCGGGGCCGTAGGCGAAGCCGCGTTCGGCGATCCCCTCGTACAGGCCGGTCACGTCCACGGGGGTGGCGCCGGGCGGCGGCCAGGCGGCCGGAGCGGGCTCGCCGGCGGCCGCGGGGGCGGCGCAGAGGACGCCTTCGGCGTGCCGGGTCCAGGGGGCGTCCGCGCCGTCGCCGGCGACGGGTCGGGAGTGCACGGTCAGCGTGCGGTCGCCGTCCGCGCCGGGCGCCGAGACGCCGACCTGGAGCTGCACGCCGCCGTGTCCGGGCAGGACGAGCGGCGTGTTCAGCGTGAGGTCGCCGACGCGGCCGGCGCCCACGTGGGCGCACGCCTCGAGGGCGATGTCCAGGAAGGCGGTGCCGGGGAACAGGATCCGGCCGTCGAGGGCGTGGTCGGCGAGCCAGGGCCGGCTGTCCACGGAGACGGTGCCGGTCAGGAGCAGCCCGTCGCCGTCGGCCAGCGGCACGGCCGCGGTGAGCAGGGGGTGCCGTACGGAGTCCGGGCCCGCGGCGGCGCTGCCGGTCGCCTCCAGCCAGTAGCGGCGCCGCTGGAAGGGATAGGTCGGCAGGTCGGTGCGCCGGGCACCGGTGGGGGCGAACCAGGTGTCCCAGCCGACGTGGTGGCCGTGGGTGTGCAGCCGGGCGAGGGCGGTGGTCAGGGACCGGCTCTCCTCGGTGTCCCGGCCGAGGGTGGGCACCAGGAGGGCGTCGTCGCCGACGCATTCCCCGGCGAGCGCGGTGAGCACGCCGCCCGGGCCGATCTCCACGTAGGTGGTGACGCCCTGCTCCTCCAGGGTGCGGATGCCGGCCCGGAAGCGGACGCTTTCGCGGACCTGGCGCACCCAGTAGGCGCCGTCGAGGGGTTCGGCGGCGGTGACGGGGCGTCCGGTGACGGTGGACACCACCGGCAGCTCGGGGACCGCGTGCGCCAGCCCCGCGGTGTGCTCGGCGAAGGCGTCGAGCATGCCGTCCATGCGGTGCGAGTGGAAGGCGTGGCCGACGTTGAGGCGGCGGGTCCTGCGGCCCTGCGCGGCGAGTTCGGCGGCGAGCGCGGTGAGGTCGCCCTCGTCGCCGGACAGCGTGGTGGCGAGGGGACTGTTGTCGGCGGCGACGGACACCCGGCCCTCGTACGCGGCGAGCAGCGGTGCCACCTCCTCCGCGGGGGCCTGTACGGAGATCATGGCGCCGCCCTCGGGGAGGCCGGCCATGAGCCGGCCGCGCACGGCGACCAGGTGGCAGGCGTCCTCCAGGGTGAGGGCGCCGGCGACGTGGGCGGCGGCGATCTCACCGACGGAGTGGCCGAGCAGCACGTCGGGCCGCACGTCCAGGCTCTCCAGCAGCCGGTACAGGGCGACCTGCACGGCGAACAGTGCGGCCTGGGTGTAGTCGGTGCGGTCGAGCAGGGCCGCTTCCGCGGTGCCGGGTTCGGCGAACAGGACGTCGCGCAGCGGTGTGCCGAGGTGGCCGTCGAGGTGGGCGCAGACGGCGTCGAGTGCGTCGGCGAACACGTCGTGGGTCTCGTACAGGGCGCGGCCGGTCCCGGGGCGCTGGGTGCCCTGGCCGGAGAAGAGGAACGCCGTCCTGCCGCCGCGGGCGCGGCCCGTGATCAGCTGGGGGTGTTCCCGGCCCTCGGCGAGGGCGGTGAGCGCCTGGGTGAGGGCGTCGGTGCCGTCGGCCACGACGGCCGCCCGGTCCTCCAGCCGGGCGCGGGTGGTCGCCAGGGACAGCGCGAGGTCGGCCGGCGCGGTCCGGGGGTGGGCGGTGAGGTGGTCGAGGAGGCGGCGGGCCTGGTCGCGCAGGGCGGCGGTGCCGCGGGCGGACAGCAGCCAGGGAAGTGCCTGCGCGGGCCGGGCGCCGGGCTGCGGCTGCGCGGGTGCGGGCAGGTCCGGCTCCTGGAGGATGACGTGGGCGTTGGTGCCGCTGACCCCGAAGGAGGAGACGCCGGCGCGCCGGGGTCCGTCGCCCGGTTCCCAGACCCGCTCCTCGTGCAGCAGGCGCACGGCGCCGCTGGACCAGTCGATGTGCGGGGAGGGACGGTCGGCGTGCAGGGTGCGCGGCAGGACGCCGTGCCGCATCGCCATCACCATCTTGATGACGCCGGCGACACCGGAGGCGGCCTGGGTGTGCCCGATGTTGGACTTCAGCGCCCCCAGCCACAGCGGGCGTTCGGCTGGCCGGTCCTGGCCGTAGGTGGCGAGCAGGGCCTGCGCCTCGATCGGGTCGCCGAGTCTCGTGCCGGTGCCGTGTGCCTCGACGGCGTCGACGTCGGCCGGGGAGAGCCCGGCGGAGGCGAGGGCCTGGCGGATGACGCGCTGCTGGGCGGGGCCGCTGGGCGCGGTCAGTCCGTTGGAGGCACCGTCCTGGTTGACCGCGGTGCCCGCGACGACGGCGAGGACCGGGTGCCCGTTGCGGCGGGCGTTGGAGAGGCGTTCCAGCAGGAGCAGGCCGACGCCCTCGGCCCAGCCCGCTCCGTCGGCCTCGGCGGCGAACGGCTTGCAGCGTCCGTCGGGCGACAGCGCGCGCTGCCTGCTGAACTCGACGAAGGTGTCCGGAGTGGAGATCACGGTGACGCCGCCGGCCAGGGCCAGTTCGCATTCCCCGGACCGCAGGGCCTGCACGGCCAGGTGCAGAGCGACCAGCGACGAGGAGCAGGCGGTGTCGACGGTGACGGCGGGGCCTTCGAGGCCGAAGGTGTAGGCGATGCGGCCGGAGGCGACGCTGCTCGCGCTGCCGGTGGCCAGGTATCCCTCCAGTTCCTCGGGGGCCTGGCTTACCCTGCGGGCGTAGTCGTTGTAGTTGGAGCCCACGAACACGCCGGCCCGGGCGCCGCGCATCCCCTCCGGGTCGATGCCGGCGCGTTCGAACGTCTCCCAGGAGGTTTCGAGCAGCAGCCGGTGCTGCGGGTCGATGGCGACCGCCTCACGCGGGGAGATGCCGAAGAACGCCGGGTCGAACCGGTCGGCGTCGTGCAGGAATCCGCCGTGCCGGGCGTAGGAGTGGCCGACGCGGTCGGGGTCGGGGTCGTACAGGTTCTCGATGTCCCAGCCGCGGTCGCCGGGGAACGGGGTGATGGCGTCGGTGCCCTCGGCGATGAGCTGCCACAGCTCCTCCGGGGAGGTGACGCCGCCGGGGAAGCGGCAGCCCATGCCGACGACGACCACGGGGTCGTCGGTCACGGACGCCGTGGGCAGGGCGGGCAGGGCGTCGGCGGCTCGCCCGCCGAACAGTTCGCCGTCCAGGTGGGCGGCGAGGGCGGACGCGGTGGGGTGGTCGAAGGCGAGGGTGACCGGCAGCCGCAGCCCGGTGGCCTCGGCGAACCGGTTGCGCAGTTCGACGGCGGTCAGCGAGTCGAAGCCGAGGTCGCGGAAGGCGCGGCCCTCGGGAACGGCGGCGGCGTCGTCGTGCCCGAGGACGGCGGCGGCCTGCGTGCGGATCTCCATGAGCAGGGCGGCACGGCGCTCGGCGGGAGCCAGGGCGGCCAGCCGCTTGACGAGCGGCGGCCCGTCGACCGGTTCGGTCTCCCGCTCAGCCGCACGGTCGGCGACGGCGGCCCGGGTCTCGGGCAGTTCGCGCAGTGCGGCGAAGGCCCGGGCCGTGATGAGCTTCCAGTCGACGTCGGCCACGATGAGGAACTCCTCGTCCTGGTCCAGCGCCTTCTGCAGGGAAGCGACGGCGAGTTCGGGGTCCATCGGCGGCACGCCGTCGCGGCGCAGCCGTTCGGCGACGTCCTCGCCGACCATGCCGCCGCCGGCCCAGGTGCCCCAGCCGATCGAGGTGGCGGGCAGTCCCTCGGCGCGCCGGCGCGCGGCGAGGGCGTCGAGGTGGGCGTTGGCGGCGGCGTAGCTGCCCTGGCCGGGTCCGCCGAGGGTGCCCGCCATGGAGGAGAACAGGACGAACGCGTCGAGGTCCAGGTGCCGGGTGGCGGCGTCGAGTGCGAGCGCCGCGTCGGCCTTGGGCCGCAGTACGTCGTGGGCCCGCTGCGGGGTGAGGGCGTCGATGAGGCCGTCGTCGATGATGCCCGCGGTGTGGAAGACGGCGGTCAGGGTGCCACCCCCGGGCAGGTCGTCGACGAGTCGCCGGACGGCTGCCGCGTCGGACACGTCGCAGGCGACGACCGTGGCCGGGGTGCCGAGTTCCGCGAGCTCGGCCACGAGGCCGTCGGCGCCGGGCGCGGCCGGGCCGCGCCGGGAGACGAGCACCAGGTGCTCGGCGCCGCGGCGGGCGAGCCAGCGGGCGACGTGCCGGCCGAGCCCGCCGGTGCCGCCGGTGACGAGCACGGTGCCGGACGGCGTCCAGGTGCCTTCGGGGCGCGGTCCGTCGCCCGCGCGCACCAGCCGGCGGGCGAAGATCCCGGACGGGCGCACTGCGACGTGGTCCTCCTCCAGCGCCCCGGACAGGGCGGTGGCCAGGCGCCGCGCGGCCCGGGTGTCGAGCGTCTCGGGCAGGTCGACGAGACCGCCCCAGCGCTGCGGGTACTCCAGGGCGGCGATGCGTCCGAGGCCCCAGCTCATCGCCTGCAGCGGGCTGACGAGCGGGTCGCCCCGGCGGACGGTGACGGCCCCACGCGTGGCGCACCACACGGGTGCGTCGACCCGTGCGTCGCCGAGCGCCTGGAGCAGGGCGGTCATCAGCACCAGGCCGGTGGGCAGCACGCCCTCCCGCGACCACGGCGACTCGTCCAGCGCGAGCAGCGAGAGCACTCCGCCGACGGTGGTGTCCGCGGTGTGCTGCCGTACGAGGTCCGCCATGCGGTCGCGTTCGGCCTCGGGCGCTCCGGCGGCCACGACGCGTACGACGCTCGCGTGCCCTTCGACGGCGTCGAGGACGGTGCGTACGAAGGGGTCGGCCTCGTGCCCGGCGGGTACGACCACCAGCCAGACCCCTGGGAGCTCGGCGGCGCGGGCGGGCTGTTCGGCGCGGGGCCGCCAGGTCACCCGGTAGCGCCAGCCGTCGAGGGTCGAGCGGTTGATGCGGTCGCGCCGCCAGGACGACAGCGCCGGTACGACCTTCGCCAGTGAGCGCACGTCGTCGATGCCGAGGTCTCCGGCGAGGGCGTCGAGGTCGTGGTTCTCGACGCTGGTCCAGAAGTCGTCGTCGAGGACGTCCACGCCGTCGGGGCCCGTGTCGGCAGCGGCCGGACGGCCGACCGGTTCGAGCCAGTAGTGGCGGCGCTGGAAGGCGTAGGTGGGCAGGTCGACACGGCGCGGGGACAACCCCTCGAAGGCGGCCGTCCAATCGACGGCGACACCACGCGCCCACGCCTCACCCAGGGATACGTACAGGCGGTCCAGGCCGCCCTCGCCCCGGCGCAGCGACCCCACGACGACGGCATCGGCGCCCGCCGCCTCGACGGTCTCCGCCACCGGAACGGTCAGCACCGGATGCGGACTCATCTCCAGGAACGCGCCATGCCCGGACTGGGCGAGCCGCCGGACGGCCGGCTCCAACCGCACCGTCTGGCGCAGGTTGCGGTACCAGTACCCGGCATCCGTCTCACCATCGGTGACCCACTCCCCCGTCACCGTCGACAGGAACGGCACCGACGGCTCCCCCGCCGAGACCGGGGCCAGGACTTCGGCCAACTCGTCCTCGATGGCCTCGACATGCGCCGAGTGCGAGGCGTAGTCCACCTCGACACGACGCACCCGAATGCCCTCATGCTCCGCACGCATGACGAACTCGTCCAGCGCGTCCGCGTCACCGGAGACGACCGTGGAGGTGGGCCCGTTGACCGCCGCGACCGAAATACGGCCCTCCCACCGGCTGATCAGAGAGCCGGTGTCCTCGTGGGAGAGCGCGACGGACACCATCCCACCACGGCCCGCCAGCGCCACGATCGCCTTCGACCGCAACGCCACCACCCGCGCACCGTC
>NZ_JBEOTZ010000075.1:0-16864 GCF_040303825.1 Streptomyces sp. NPDC094143 | reverse complement strand
CAGACCGCCACGCTCTCCGGTGATCCGCGAATGTGAACCGGAAGGCAAGCAGCGGCCCTCGACGTGCCTACGCCAACCATGCACGAGCTCGTAAGGGTTGTCCCGTAATGATCATCTGGTGGCCAGAGGCACGGTTGACCGCCCGCCGTGCGGTCCGCCCGCCTATCCGGCGAGAGCGAGATTGTGCAGGCGGGCGATGCCGAGCATGGCGTGGTGGACGCCGTCGCCTTTAAGGCGGCAGTCGCGGAGGATCTTCCAGGTTTTCATGCGGGCGAAGACGTGCTCGACACGGGCGCGGACCTCCTTGTGGTACTTGTTGTGTTCCTCTTTTCAGGCTGGCAGTTCGGCCTGTCCGTGCTCGCGGCGGTGCGGGATGACGAGTCCGGTGCCCGGGTAGCCGCCGTCCGCCATCGTGGTGGTCTGCCGACGACGGACTTGGCGCCGGATTCCTCCCATGCCCTGCAGTCATGGCGGTTGCCGGCGAGCGGCCGGCCGACTAGGACGACCAGGCGGGTGTCGGCGTCGATGACGACCTGGGGGATGGTGGGGTATCGGTAGTTCTTCGACCGCAGTCGATGATCCGGTCCGCTGCCGACTTCGAGAACCCGAACAGCGGGGCGAGCTGCCGCATGGTGAGGTTCGTGCGCCAGTACGCGGCCACCAGCAGGGCCCGGTCCTCCAGCGGCAGGCTCAACGGCCGGCCCTTGCGGACCGCGTCCGCACCCTCACGCCGCAGCACGGTCATCAGCTTGCCGAACTGTCGCGGGCTGAGCCCGGTGAACGGGGCTATCCAAGACGGCTCCGACGCCGTGATCACACCGGCCACGGCGAGATCATCTCATCTTGATCAAGCGCTGGCGCCTACCAGCCTCTGGCGGGCGGGACACATCTCGTCGCCCGGACCGATTCGCATGAGAGCCTCACGCCCGTGGTTACGGAAACCGAGGTAGGAGAGCTGTTGCACCAGCGCGGCTGGCGGACGGCATTCACGGTCGCTGAAAGGGTGAACGCGTGGGCCGCCCTGGTGCGCGTCATCGAGCGCGGCTACGGCGACGACATCTACGAGTACACCAACGACCTCTACTCCCGAAACTGGCTGCACGAGGCATGGCTCCTGCTGGACGAGCACACCGTCCAGCTCTGGACCCCGAGGATACCGGTACAGGGCCGCGACCGTCGACGACGACCAAGCACTCGACCAGTTCCACAGGCTGCCTGGCCCCGACCTGTGGTGGTGGCGGAGACACCCCCGCATCCTCACCGGAGATCTCGGGCGTTCGCTTCGCTCGGCCGGTGCCATCGGCGTCGACCCTGGCACAGCGTGACCCTCAGTCTCGTGGGGTTACGGGACAACTCTCAGGCGTATTGCCCTGTGAGGTTGGGGGCGCGGCTGGCGGGTGGTTGGCCCTTCAGCCTGGTGTGTCCGCGGTGGTGATTGTAGGAGTACGTCCAGTCCTGGAACGCGTCGCGTCGCTCCTGCTCTGACCGGCAGACGAGCGTAGGCCCACTCGTCGAGCAGAGTGAGGTGGAGGCGTTCGACCTTGCCGTTGGTCTGAGGTCGGTAGGGCCGGGTTCGTTTGTGCGCGATCCCGGCCGCTGCCAGGGCATCGCGCCCGGTGCGGGAGCGGTAGCAGCTGCCGTTGTCCGTCAGGACGCGTTCGACGGTGATACCCGTGCCGGTGAAGTAGGTGTGGACCAGCTCGCCGGGCCGGTCGCATTCCGGCGTATGACGTGGCCGGTGGCCCGGTCCAGGTGCGTGAGCCGGGCGAGCCGGTAACGGGTCAGGACGCGGTGGATGGTCGAGGGCACTATAGGCCGAGCAGGTGCGCGATGCGGGCCGGTCCCCAGCGGCGCAGGACGCGGACCTTGATGATGCGGCGCTCGGTGCGGGTTGGGATCCAGCTCGGGCTGTGCTGGGGACGGGAGGAGTGGTCGCGCATGCCCGCCCTGCCCAGGGCACGGTATCGCCGGGCGGTGGTGGGCGAGACCTGGAAGCGTTCCGTAGCCCGGCGAAGGGGCCAGCCCTCCTCGACCACGCAGCGGGCCAGGCGCAGCCGTCGGTCTCGGTCAGGGGTGCATTACGGTGGGGCACGAGGGCGTGTCGGTCGGGTGTAGACGTCGCAATCCACACCGAACCGGAAGGCCCTCACCCGTTCAATACCCCTCAGCCGAGACCTGGCTCACCCGTCCACACCCCCCGGGACAAGAGACCTTAGGGTGGCCTGGCCTCAGGTCAGCTGTGGAAGCTGATGTATCCGTTGCCGTCGGGGTCGCTGCTGGACTTGGTGTAGGTGTGGACGTCGGCGCGGCTTCCTGAGGGCTTGTACAGGTAGATGGTGTCCTTGTCGTTGTTCCACAGGAAGTTGCAGTTGTCGCGGTAGACGACGTTGTGGGTGTCGGAGTCGGTGCCGTGGCCGCCGCGCAGCTTCACGTAGTCGCCGGGCTGCAGGTAGTGGTTGGCGGTGAAGGTGAAGCGGTTGCCGGTGGCGTCCTTGACGACGTAGCCCTTGAGGTTGATCGTCGTCCGGGAGGAGTAGTTCTTCACCGTCAGGTACTCCTGGTCGGTGTTGCCCGAGGAGCAGCTGTTGGAATCCCGGCCGGGCGCGTCGTACTGGACTCCGCGGATCTTCAGCGCCGAGCTGTACTCGGCGGCGTGCGCGGGAACGGCGGTCAGGGCAGTCAGGGTGCCGGCTGCAACAGCGGCAGCGGTGACGAGGCTCTTGCGCAAGAGGGGGCTCCTCATAGTCGAGCGGGTGGTGTCGCTTGTGCACGACATCCACCCCGGGTCCGGTGGTTGCGCGGGATGTGGACCTTCACCCATTCGAAGGACGCAGAGCCGCCTGCCAGCACCGGTGGGCGGTGTGCCGGTGCTGCTGGAGATCGACCACCGTGCCGAGGATGCGAGTACGGATCTGGCCGGCAGGGTGCGCCCGGCTCCACGCTGACGCCTGGAGCCGGGCGCTGTGCCAGGGAGTCCGGACCGAGGCAACGCCGGACATCCTGTTCGCGTATCCGCTCGGGGGACGGACGTGACGCGATGACCTGATCAACTACGGGTAGGACAGCGCGTCACGCGTCCGCACACGATCTGCACAGGCGGCGTCCGCAAGCATCCGGGCAGTGCCCCCATCTCCGCTGACCGCGCACACCGGGGGAGCGCAGCACCGTCGATCGGTGCATCAACCGCGCCCTCCAGTGGCCGGTTGCGACCAGGAGACGGCCTGGGGGAGGGCAGCGATATGGGCCTGCAAGTCCCGTACAGCCGCATTGCTCGTGTGGGGGGTGATCCGTGCGGCGGCGTCGTTGACGAGCTTGATGCAGCGGCTTGCTTCGGTGGCGAGCGCGGTGTCCAGGGCGGAGCGGGCGTCGGCGGCGGCCGCGTCGAGGTCGCGGCAAGCGAGGGCGCTTTCGGCGCGGTAGGCCAGGGCGAGTGACCTGGTGCGTTGCCGTGAGGGTACGAGCATGCCGATGCCGTCCGTCAGCGACTGTTCGGCACGCTGCGGTTGGCCGAGGGTCAGCCAGCAGCGGCCGGCGTCGATCGTGAGGTCGGCGGGGGACATCCATCCGGCCCAGGGCGGCGTGGTGGCGGGCTGGGCCCGTTCGAGGTCCTGCTCGGCGGCGACGAGAGCACGGCTGGTGGCGGTTCGGTCCCCGAGCACCGCGAGCGCGCCCGCACGCCGCAGGTGCAGCAGTGCGCGGGCGGCCGGCGACGCGGTGCGGGAGTGGGCGTGCTCCAGCACGGAGACGGCCGTGGCGGGGTGGTCGAGCCAGGTGGCGAAGTAGGCGAAGTCCGTCAGGATGCCGGCACCCAGGTCCCGGTTGTGCGCGGCGTGGGCGGCGTGGAGCGCCGCGCTCCAGTGCCGCTGTGCGGCGGCGTACTCGCCCTGGTCGAAGTGGAGCCATCCCGCGCACTGCGCCGCTGACGCGGCCACCTGGTGCAGCCGGCGCTCGGTGGGGTGGTCGTAGGCGGCGTGGTCGATGAGCCCGATCGTCGTGCGCAGCAGGGCGTGGACGAGGTCGGTGCACTCCGGGGCGTTGGTGTTGGTCAGTGCGCGCAGTTCATCGGTCCTCGATTCCAGCCACGCCACTAACGTGCCGTCCACGCGCCGCCCGTCCAGGGCGGTGGCCACACGCTCCGGCTCGATCGAAGCCCACTGCTGGGCGACGCCGACCAGAGCACCGGTGCTCAGGGCGAGGAAGGCCCGCCGGTCGGGATGCTGCAGAACCACCAAAACCTCCCGGAGGGCGGCGCGCGTGCCGCGGGCGCTGAAATCGTGCGGGGTGTCAAAAGCGGGCAGCCACCACGGCCAGCCCAGCGTCTCCACCAGCTCCTGAGGCACGCCGAGCACATCGGCCAGCAGCATCTGGTAGTCCGCGTCCGGGGCTGCGACCCGGCCCGACTCCCACTTGTAGATGCGGTCCCGGCTGGGTGTGAGGATCATGCCGCGCCGGCGGGCGGCTGCCTGCAGTTCGCGGGCGAGGCGCTCCATGCTCCAGCCGCGCTGTTCACGAACGTAAGTCAGTGGATGCTCCTGCAGTCGCCGACTGGCCTGCATCGCCCCTCCCCGAAGGCCGACTCGTCAGCCCTCACCGTGGCGTGCCCCCGGGGCCATGTGCAAGTCCGCCCCTGCAGCCGTCCGATCGAGCAGACAGCGGGCATACAGACGCCTCCCCCTCAACGGCGTGAGGCTGAGACGTGGGCGACCCCCGGGCCCTGCCCGAGCAGCGTGAGGGCGCGGGGGAGAGCGAAGTCGCCGAAAGGAGAGGGGACATGCGGTGCGATTAGCAGCGCGAGGAACAGACGACCTCGGCCGGGCGGACCAGGATCGCAGCGCCGCGTTCGACCTGGCCGGCCCCAGGTGGGACCGGCTGACCGACACCGACGGCAAGGCGGACGTGTTCGCCCGCGACCTGTTCGCGCTGGAGGGATGGGCGTCGCTGGCCGGGCAGCTCGGTGAACAGCAGGCGTACGCGTTCGCCGAGCGGACGTCGCTGATGTGGCTGCGCCCGGACGCCTTCGCCGCCGCAACAGCGCGCGGCGTGCTGGCCGCTGCCGAAGCGGCGGGCTTCCGGCCACTCGCCGCACAGCCGGTGCGGCTGGAGCGGTGCGGGATCCGCGTGCTGTGGGCGTACATGTGCCGGTGGGCCACGACGGAACGGCTGATGCTGCTGGACGCTCTCGCCGCTCTGGGACCGGGGCTGCTGGTGGTGTGGACCGCCGGCACGGGCTCGGCGCGGGCGGCCGGCGGCGAGCCCGTGTCCGTGCGGATGACCAGGCTGAAGGGGCGCAACGATGCACGCCGCAGAGAGCAGGCCTCTCTGCGGGCGGTGGCGGGCAGCCCGAACCGCGCCCTGACGATGCTGCACACCCCGGACGACCCGGCCGACGTCGTACGCGAGCTGGCCGTGTTCTGTGACCGGGCGGAGCGGGCGGAGCTGATCCGGCAGGCGTCCACGCACCTGGCGGGCGCACAGCCTGCCGCGATAGAGGGGGCGGTGCGCGCCGTCGAGGCCGAACTGCCGCCACTGGGCCTGCCCTCGCGGCACCGGCCGGGCCGGCCGGTGCAGGCGCGCGAGTTGTTCGCGGGGCCGGTTGAGGCGAGGTGGGCCGCCCTGGTCGCGGCATCGCACGCCTGGCCGCTGCTGACCCGGACGCCGCAGGCGGCGTTCTGGCCCGAGCAGGAGATGAGGAGCCCATGGACGTGACGACAACGCACGCTTCCAGTTCCCCGGCCAGTGCGCCCCAGGCATCGACTGCGCTGCCGTCGAGTGCGGGGCCGCTGCTGTGGCCTGGTGGTCGGAGGGCGCGCTCAACGCGGTGCGGCGGCTGCTGGAGGAAGGCGACATGGCGGCCGCCGGACCAGGCCATCCGCTGATCGACGCGTGCGAGCAGCTCGTCGCGGACGTGCTGGTGCCGGGACGGCACGTGATGCTGTGCGACTCCGGCACCGCAGCGCTCGAGACCGCCTACGCCGCTCTGCGGCTTCCGCCGGGCAGCGAAGTCCTCATCCCGGCCACCTCGTTCAGGGCCACCGCGACGGCGATGCTGCCGCAGGGCCTGGTGCCGGTGCTGTGCGACACCGATCCGGCGACCGGCGGGATCGACCTGGACGACGCCGCCGGCCGCATCACCAAGCGCACGGCCGCCCTCGCCGTCACTCACCTGTTCGGCCGCCCGGTGCCCGCGGACCCCCTCCGGCGGTTCTGCGACCAGCACCACCTGGCGTTGGTTGAGGACTGCAGCCACGCCCATGGCGCCACCTGGCGGGGCCGCCCGGTCGGCATCAGCGCGGACGTGGCGATCTTCTCGTGCGGCACGTGGAAGATGTGCAGCGGCGGGAAGGCCGGGCTGCTGGCGACGCCGGACCGCGTCGTGTGGGAGCGGGCACACGTCCTGGCCCAGCCCAAGCACCGCGCCCTGGCCCGGGTGCGCGACAACGGGCTGCGGGCCCTGGCGCAGAGCGGGGCCGGCCACAACCGGCGCGCGAGTCCGGTCGCGGCCGTCCTGGTCGCGGATCACCTGCGCCGCCTGGCGCACACGGTGGCCACGAAGAACGAGCGCCAGGCCGCCGTGGAAGAGCTCCTGGCCCGGCACCTGCCCGCGCTGGTGCCGCTGCCCGAGCCAGTCGGCCGGACGGCAGGAGCCTTGTACAAACTGCACTGGCGCCTCACCGATGGCCGCCCGGCGCACCAGGTGGTGACGGCGCTGCGCGCAGCGGGGGTGCGGGCCTGGCTGCCTGCCCAGCCGCTGCACCAGCTGCCGCTGTTCACCGATCCCGACCTGGCCGCCCTCCTCGGCCTGCCCCGCCCGGCGCAGGTCGCCCCGGACGGCTTCCCGGGCACCGTCCGGTTCCTGGCGGACCTGGTGGAGATCGACACCCGGGACCTGTACAAGCCGCTGCCCGACGGCGACCCCGACCCCTACGACCACGCGCTCGCCGCGGCCGCCGAACGGCTGTCCGCAGTCGGAACCTGAAACGACAAGGACGACCCCATGCATCCTTTGTCCACCCCGTTACGCCTGCGGGGCATCGAACTGCGCAGCAGGCTGGGCCTGCCGCCCATGAGCACCTACCAGGCCACGGCCGGCAACCTGCCCGACGTCCACTGGCACCTGCCGCACTACCAGACCCGCTCCATCGGCATGGGCCTGGTCATCGTGGAGGCCACCGCCGTCGCTCCCGAGGCCCTCGCCACCCCCGACGACCTCGGCCTGTGGAACGACGACCAGACAGGCGCGCTGAGCGAGGTCGCCGCGGTGATCGCCGCGCAGGGGGCCGTGCCGGGCCTGCAGCTCTCCCATGCTGGCCGCAAGGCCTCCCGCACCCGCCCCTTCGGGGAGCACGGCGACCGGCCGCTCGACCCGGCCCAGGGCGGATGGACGCCGCTGGCGCCCTCGGCGCTGGCCTTCGCCGACGGCTACCGCGTGTCCGCGGAGATGACCCGCGCCCAGATCGACACCGCCATCGCCCAGTTCGCGGCCGCCGCGACCCGGGCCGCCGCGGCCGGCTTCCGCCTGCTGGAACTGCACGCCGGACACGGTCGGCTCCTGCACAGCTACCTCTCACCCCTCGCCAACCGCCGCACGGACGCCTACGGCGGAACCTTCACCAACCGCACCCGTCTGCTGCGCCAGACCGTCCGGGCCGTACGGGACGCCTGGCCCGCCGAGCTGCCGCTCGCCGTGCGCCTGTCGTGCACCGACTTCCTGCCCGGCGGCTGGACTCTGAAGGACACGCTGCGCCTGGTACCGCTGCTCGCCGAAGACGGCGCCGACCTGATCGACTGCACCAGCGGCGGCATCGCCCGCCCCGAACCCCGCCCCACCGGCCCCTGCTGGCAGGCCCCCTACGCGGCCGCCGTCCGGGCCCGCACCGGCGTACTCACCGCGGCCGTCGGCAAAATCACCAACCTGGAACAAGCCGCCCGCCTGCTCGCCACCGGTGCCTGCGATCTCGTCCTGATGGGCCGCCAGCTCCTCATCGACCCGATGCTGCCCGCCCGGCACGCCCCTCAGCTGGCCCCGCCGCCCTACCGGCGGGCGCTGGCCACCGTCTCCACACCGGCCGACGGCCACCTGCCCCCCGAACTCTGAAGCCGAACGGAAGGAACCCCGGTCATGCTGGTCATGCACGACGTCGGCCTCATCTTCGTCCGCACCGAAAGACCGCCGGCACCTCGGTGGAGATCGCCCTGTCCCGCCACGCCTCACCGCGCGACATCATCACCTCCCTCTCCCCACGCGCGAAGCGCTCCGCGCGAGGCAAGGAGGCCGGGCCCCGCAGCACCACCTGCACCCGGGCCACACCCCTGGGGCCGAACCGGTTCCGCCGGGGCCCGGGCCCGGCGTGCGCTACTACAACCACATGCCGGCCACCGAGATCCGCGAACAGCTCGGCCCCCACACCTACCACCGCTACCTGACCGTGTGCCTGGAACGCAGCCCCTACGAGAAGGTCCTCTCGCTGTACTTCCACCGCCACCGCACCACCCCGCGCATCCCCATCGAGGAGTTCATCGACACCGGCGAGTTCCGTGACGCGCTCAACTGGCCGCTGTACACCGACCACAGCGGTACGGTCATGGTCGACCAGATCATCCGGCACGAACACCTCCAGGCCGGCCTCGACGCCCTCACCGCCCGCACCGGCCTGCCCACCCTCGCCCTGCCCCGCGCCAAGGCGCAGTTCCGGCCGCCCGGCACCGGCTACCGCGACCTGCTCACCCCCGCGGCGCGCAAGGCCGTCGAGGAGGCCTACGCCGCCGAGTTCACCTACCACGGCTACACCTGGTAGCCCCGCCACAGCGTTGGCCCGCTCCCACGGCGGCGAACCTGGGGAGCGGGCCAACGCTGTGACGGGATGCTCCTATGGCGGCTCTTCCGGATCTTGTCGAGCCCCGCCGTACCTGGCGAGATTCAGAGCTGGCGGCCCGGAGCTGATCTATGTTGACAACATGACACGGAGTCACCTTCCCCTCGTCGCGACCCTTCTGGCTTGCCTCTCGCTATCCGCTTGCTCCGCAGACAAGACACCGCCGACCCCCGCTGGGGCGCCGTCAGCGAGCGGAACCGGCAAAGCAAGGCCGTCCAAGGACAACCCCGACCTGCCGCTGACCAAGCAGCTCAGCCGGGGGGAACTCACACAGGCGATTCCCGACGCTGAAGACCTGGTCCCCGGCTACCTTCCCGGCAGTCTGCACAAGCGCATGCCGGGCGAGCCCGACGACTGTGCTCCGCTGGACACTCCAGCGCCGGCCGGTTGGCAGCGAGCGGGTAGCGGCGACTACGACTATCAGGGAACGACCGTCTCACGAGGCATTGATCTAGACGTCTGCCAGTTCGACAGTGTCGCGCACGCGAAGGCGGCGTACGACCAGTGGCCGGACACGGATGAAACGGCCCCCCTCGAGACCGGTCGAGTCGGAGAGGAGTCGATCTTCCTCGCCCACAGTGGATCGAGTGGCACGGTCTACGGCTACAGCAGGTCCGGCACCGTCATCGCCCGAGTCACAGTGGAGGACGCGGGCGCGGATCCCACAGACGCCCATGACGTGCTGGCCGCCACTATCAAACGACTCCAGCAGGTCCAGGCAGGCCAGCGAGCCACGGCGACGGCGCCCGAGATCGCTGCAACGGCACAGACTCAGCGCTAGTTGTATTGCCCTGTGAGGTTGGGGACGCGGCTGGCGGGTGGTTGGCCTTTCAGCGCGGTGTGTCCGCGGTGGTGATTGTAGGTGTGCAGCCAGCTGGGGAAGGCGTCGCGTCGTTCCTGCTCTGAGCGGTAGGGGCGGGCGTAGGCCCATTCGTCGAGCAGGGTGCGGTTGAAGCGTTCGACCTTGCCGTTGGTCTGGGGCCGGTAGGGCCGGGTTCGCTTGTGGGTGATCCCGGCTGCTGCCAGCAGGTCTCGCCAGTCGCGTGAGCGGTAGCAGGAGCCGTTGTCGGTCAGCACGCGCTCGACTGTGATGCCGCAGGCGGTGAAGAACGCCTGCGCCCGGCTCCAGAAGCCGGTGGCGGTCTCCTTCTTCTCGTCCGTGTGGATCTCGCTGTAGGCGAGGCGGGAGTGGTCGTCGACGGCGGTGTGCAGGTAGCTGTAGCCGGTGCCGGAGCGTGTTGTGCGGCCGGCCTGGCGGCCCAGGACCTTGTGGCCGCCGCCGTCGGGGATGTTGCCGAGTTTCTTGATGTCGACATGCACCAGCTCGCCCGGCCGGGCGCGTTCGTAGCGGCGTATCGCCCGGCCGGTGGCCCGGTCGAGATGGGCCAGGCGGGCCAGGCCGAAGCGGGTCAGCACGCGGTGGACCGTGGAGGGATTCAGCCGCAGCAGGTGCGCGATGCGGGCCGGTCCCCAGCGGCGCAGGACACGGACCTTGATGATCCGCCGCTCGATGCGGGTCGGGGTGCGACGCGGGCTCGTGCGCGGGCGGCTGGAGCGGTCGTTCATGCCCGCCTCGCCGAGCAGGCGGTAGCGGTTCGCCCACCGCTGGGCCGTGCTCGGCGAGACCTGGAAACGTTCGGCGGCCCGGCGAAGGGGCCAACCGTCCTCGACCACGCAGCGGGCAAGGCGCAGACGGCCGGTCTCGGTCAGGGGTGCATTACGGTGGGGCACGAGGGCCTTTCTGGTCGCCGGTGCAGATGCCGCAATCCACACCGAGTCAGAAGGCCCTCACCCATTTCAAGATCCGTCAGCCGAGAGCTGCGTCACCAACCTCCGTGGACAGAACAGCTAGTGGCCCCTTGGTACTGTGATCAACACGTAGCATAGACATGCTGCGGCGGGCAGACGGGGGGGCCGGGAGCGGAGGCGCCGGTCGGCGCTCCTGTGGTGGCCTGCCACCTCGACCAGCCGGGCACGCCCCACGCCTACCGCTGGTGTGCGGGCTGGCTGGCCACGGTGGGCGAATACCACCTCGCGATCCGGCTGGCACTGGCCTTCGACATCCTGGCCGGCCATGCAGTGAAACCCCGCAGCAACTGGCCGCGCCTGTATGCCAGCCTGGACGCCCTCCTGGCGGCCCGGGCCGAGCAACTGGGGGCGCCCACACACGACTGACTGGCCGAGTTACCGCTGCCCCGAGCCCTCTCGGGTGCGGGGACGACGCCCGGGCAGGCAGCCCGCTCTCCCCCGGTGGGCAGAGCGGGCCCAAGGCTCCTACAAGTGGCCTCTATGCCACCGGTGCGGCGCCCGCACCGGTCAGACGCACCAGGTCTTCGGCGAAGCGCGGGTAGCTGGTCGCCACCGAGTCCCAGCCCTCGATCACGGTCGTCCCCTCGGCCGCGCACGCGCCGGCGACGGCGGCCGTCATCGCGATCCGGTGGTCACCGTGGCTGTCCACCCGGGCCGGGCGCAGCCGGGAGGTGCCCTCGATGACCATGCCGTCCTCCGTCTCGGTCACCTTCACGCCGAACGCCCGCAGCATCGCCGCGGTGGAGGCGATCCGGTCGGACTCCTTCGCCCGCAGATCACCCGCTCCGGAGATCACGGTGGTGCCCTCGGCGACGGCGGCCGCCATCGCCAGCACCGGCACCTCGTCGACGATCCCGGGAATGTCCTCAGCGGTCAGCTCCACCGCCCGCAGCCGCGACGCGCGCACGCTCAGCGTCCCCGCCGTCGTGTCGAAGGTGATGTCGGCCCCCATGCGTTCCAGCACGCCGACGAAGTCGCTGCGCCCGAACCCGGGATACAGGTTCTCGACCACGATCTCGCCCTGCTCGGCGAGCAGCGCGGCCACCGCCCAGAACGCTGCCTGGCTGGGGTCGCCCGGCACGCTGACGTCCGCCGCCGTCAGCCGGCCGGGCTCCACCGTCACCCGGTGAGCGTCCACCCGCACCCGGGCGCCGAACTCGACCAGCATCTCCTCGGTGTGCCGCCGCGTCGCATGCACCTCTTCCACCGTGGTCGGGCCCGTAGCGGACAGGCCCGCCAGCAGCAGCGCCCCCTTGACCTGCGCTGACGCGACCTTGGGGGCGTAGGTGATACCGGTCAGCGAGCCACCGCGAATCACCAGCGGCGCCAGATTCCCGCCCTGGCGGCCGTCCACGCCCGCCCCCATCAGCCGCAGCGGCGCGGCGATCCGCTCCATCGGGCGCCGGCGCAGGAACCGGTCCCCGGTCAGCACCGAGATGCCGTCGATGCCCGCGCACACCCCTGAGGTGAGCCGGATGCCGGTGCCGGCGTTGCCGTGGTCGAGGACATCGTCCGGCTCGTGCCGGATCGGCCCTTCCACCCGCACTCGCCCGTCACCCGCATCGGTGACGATCACTCCGAAGCGCTCGACGGCGCGCAGCGTGTGCGTCACGTCCTGGCCCTTGGACAGGCCGGTGATCATGCTGGAGCCGTGGGCCATCGCCGCCATCAGCACGGTACGGTGCGAGATGGACTTGTCGCCCGGCACCCGGAGGGAGCCACGGGCGGGCCCGGCCCCGGTCACCTGCAGGCTGGAGACGGCGTCGAGATCGGAAGCGGCGGGGGGTGTCATGAGACTTCTTCCTCTGCGCAGGAACGTGCACGGTCTGAGAACGAGCGACAGGGGACGACTCAACGTGTCCAGACGATCACGCTTATGGTCGACACTACGCGTCTCGCACTGCACCGCGGGCTCCGATTCGAGAAGTTGGCGCCCCCGCAGGACGGGCCCCAGCGGCCGCACGCAGCGCACGCCCTGACCCCCTCCTTTCCGCGACCGGTTTGCCGTGCCGGCACCAGCGACGTGTGTGTCGACGTCGGCCACCGGCCCGGTCCCGAAGAGCCGGACGAGGCTCCTGGTCGCCCGGCCGACACCGCCCCCTCGCTCCGTGGACACATGCCTACGGCCTGCTGTGCCGGCGGGCGCACGCATGCGTGGCGGCCGTGCCGCTCGTAGGCTGGTGCTGCTCGGGGCTAGCGTGGAGGTACCTCATGCCCCGAACCGTGTGGTCAGGCGCCATCTCCTTCGGTCTGGTCACCGTGCCGATCAACGTGCAGAGCGCCACCGAAGATCACAGTGTCCACTTCCACCAGTACCACCTGGAGGACATGGGCCGCGTGCGGGTGCGAAAGTTCTGCGAGGCCGAGGACCGCGAGGTCCGCAATGACGAGATCGGCAAGGGCTACCAGCTCACCAAGGAGCAGGTCATCCCGATCAGCGACGACGAACTGCGCGACCTGCCCCTGCCCACCGCCAAGGCCATCGAGATCGAAGCGTTCGTGCCCCTGGAGTCCGTGGACCCGATCCGGATCGGCGAGGGCTACTACCTCCAGCCGTCCGGGCAGGTCGCGCACAAGCCCTACAAGCTCCTCGCGAAGGCCCTCGGCCGCTCCGCCAAGGTCGCCGTCGCGAAATACGCCTGGAGCGGGCGGGAACGCCTGGGGCTGCTGCGGTGCGCGACGACGTGATCGTGCTGCACGCCATGCGCTGGCCCGACGAGATCCGCGACCCCAGCGAACTGCTGCCGCCGCCGGTGGAGCTGTCCGACGAGGAGATCGAGGGCGCCCTGGCGCTGATGGACAGCATGACCCGCGAGGATCTCGAAGGCGCAGAGTTCCAGGACACCTACACCGAGGCCCTGGAGCAGATCATCGAGGCCAAGCGGGAGCACCGCGAGCCGCCGACCCTGCCGGAGCCGGAGGGGGAGCCGGGTCAGATCGTCGACCTCATGGCCGCCCTGACCCAGTCCGTGCAGAAGGCGCGGGCGGACCGCGGAGAGGACGCCGACGTCCACGACATGCCGAAGAAGAAGACCGCGAAGAAGCAGCCGGCCAAGAAGACCGCAGCAAAGAAGACAGCAGGGCGCAAACCGCGCAAGAGCGCGTGAACTCGATCGCCCCCGGGGCGTCCGGCCCGGCGAGCCCGGTGCGCCGACTGTGGGGGAAGCCCGGCTGGTCAGCGCGGAATGATCGCCCCCGCAGTGCTACGCGTCAGGCTCTTGACGCAGGTCCAGGAAGCAGCGCAGCCGTACACCGGGCTCGCCGAGTGCCCGGGTCGTATGATCCGCCGGCGCGATGGCGCACCGCGCGCCGAGCAGCTCCTGCACGGCGAAGGCGGTGTCATCAGCGGCGGTCGCGACCTCCACGACCGCCAGGCCCGGCGCTGCCACATGTGACTCGTTGATCTGCTTCATGCCTGGCACTAGCGCCCGGGCGCCCCCGCGAGTTCTCCCGAGCGTGAGTCTTCACCCGACCGGGTAAGCCGCCGGGCACGGCCAGCGGATCAGTTGGCCTCACAGCCGATGCCGTCGCCGTCCCGGTCAAGGCGGTGCGGGTCGTCGGGGCCGACCCAGACGGGCCCTGACAGGTCCGAGCAGTCCACATCGGGCGCACCGGGGTCAGGCCCGTCCGGGAGGTCTGGGCGCGCCGGGGTCTCCGGGACGGAGTCGGCCGAGTCCGAGGGAGAGGAGGAGGTCTCCGGCTGCGCGGGGCAGGCGGTCCACAGGCCGGCTCCGGCCTGCTGGGCGACGTCCTCGGCGTCGGAGATCCTGGTCCAGTACTTGTCGTTGGGCGGGTAGAGGACCGCCTCGGCGTGACCGCTGCGAACGAGAGACTCGTTGACGAAGGTTCCCTGCTCGTTCCACACGTACAGCAGGTACCGGTCATAGCGGTCGGTGAGTTCGACGTCCCGTTCGGCGCGGATGCGGCTGCCCGGGGGCAGGAGCGTGGTGGTGCGGGCGGTGGCCTCGTCAGCGAAACAGGCACCTCGCTCCGGGGTGTCAATTTCCAGAAGCCGGACCCCAGCCACGGTGTCTCTGGGCAGGACCCCGCCGTCGCCGCGCACCTCGAGGGTGTCACCGTCGATGATGCGGAGCACCACCGCGCCCAGCGAAGCGGTTGAGGGTGGCTTGGGCTTCGTGGTCTGCGCGGGGGCGTCGGGGGTCTCGGCAGGCGGCTTCGTTGTACCTGCGGGCGAGTCGTGACGAGGGTTCTCGGACGGCTGAGTCGCGGAGGTCTCTGGCGGTGCAGTCGTGCCGGAGGTGCCCTTTTGGCCTCCGTCAAGCAGCGTCCCGAGGCCGCCCAAGACCACAAGAATGCCGAAAAGCACAAGGACTGCGGTGATCCAGGGATGCTTGGGGCGTTTGGGCCTGCTGGGACCACGCGGGCCTTGGAGACCCGGACGCCAGGGTTGGTCCCGCCGGTCGTTCGCGTCAGGTGGCGGAGAAGGGCACATGGAGCCCTCCAGAGGTAAGAATGCTGCTTCCAAGTACAGCACTCGCTCTGCCCGGCCGCCTTTCGACGGGCCTGGGAATGCTTGCAGCCCTACTCGTCAGGGAACGGAAGCGCCTCCCGATGTTGGAGGTCGGAATGATGAGGCACTCGGAGTTATTCTGAGGCTGTGACACGGATAAGCGGCGCTGACATCCCGGTCGGGAGGATGAGTCCTGCGGGAAGTGTCGTGTGGGCTCTCATCCCTCTTTTCACGCTCGGGCTGGGAACGATGTTTGTCCTCGCGTGGGCGGCCTACCGGCTTCGATCACGCGCGCTAGGCATTGCCGCCGTCATCGCGTTGATTATAACCGTCCTCGCCTTCGTCTTGATCGGCGCGTCGGATGATGCGGACAGCACCGCGAGTGGTGTATTGATCATCATGCTGATTGGCGGCGGTCTTACAACGACGTTCAGCGTTCGGCGACAGCTTATTAAACCAGGTTACGGAGACCCCACCGGGGCCAAGACTGATCCTGTGTGGCCATCCCCTGGCCGGGCAGTACCACGCCGAGACGGTGTGGACCCGGCGATCGGTGAAGCGCTGGGACGTCGGCAGCGACGGGCCGAAGCACGACGGATCCTGGAACACGATCCCGCCCTTGCACGGGAACTGCGGATTGGCCGACCCGATCTTCCACGGAAGTTCGACGATGGAGGTCTCGTCGACATCAATCACGTACCGGCCACGATTCTCGCCACACTGCCAGGCTTTACGCCGGAACTGGCTGACCGGGTAGTACGGGTCCGCGACGAGCACCATGGTTTTACCTTCGTCGAAGAGCTTGAGGCCTACGCCAACCTGCCTGAGGGCCTTGCAGACGAACTAGCCGAACGGTTGCTCTTCCTCCGGTAATGCTGATCACTAATCGTGACCGCTTCACAAAAGCAGTGCCGGAACCACTCCAGGTGAATCAAGCCATAGGGGGCAAGATCTCCGGACCCACCGGCCCGGAGGGCGATGGAGTCGGAGCTGCCGGAGTGGCAATGGATTGAGGTGCTGTTGAAGTCCCCCGAGGGCGCCCGGCACGGCTTCACTCGTGGGTTTCGAAGACGGCAAACCGACTCTGTCAGCCGTGCACGGGCGGCCGTCTAATCTGCATGTGACCTAGATTGCGACCTGCATCACCGCCGTGACGCATGGCGCAGATGTGGGCGACGCCGCAGGGCGGTTTGCGACCGGTTGTCGGTACCTCGGCGAGGTCGGATGTTGGACGAGATGACGTTCAAGGGCCCCGGGGGATGTTGGCTCCCGCCCGGCGGCTTCGAGGTGCCGGACGGGAGCAGCACGGGGCCCTCCTGGGGTTCCTTGAGCACGAGGGAACCCGCGCGCCTTCCAGACGGGAAGGTGTGACGCTCAGGCGTCTCCTTCATGGTGCCTCGCCCCCGGACAGCGGCTGTGCAATTGCATGCATGGTGATCGGAAGCGACTGATTCTGTCGCGGTTCTGCCTGAGGTGAGGCGGAAGTTGACTTTTTAGTGTGCATAGGAGGGCTCATCGAACATCTTTGTTCCGTGACTCCTTGATCACGTTGAGTGTCGGCTCCGGCGCCCGTAATGCTGTGCACCACCTCCCTCCCCGGCGCTTGAGCACCGCCGGGGAGGGAGGCCTTCCAGACCGCAACTTCGATGCAGAGAAGGTGAAATGCCCAGTCGAAAGGTGTGGATCATCGCCGTGCTGGCGGTGGTCCTCG